>DYUK01000207.1 GCA_020743695.1 Brevibacterium senegalense
CGGCCTCGGCCGCGGCCCTGGCCGCCCTGGCCGGAACCGGACCGACCCGCACCGCCGCGACCGCGTCCGCCGCCCTGCTGCTGCGGCGGCGCCGGCGGCGCGGGCTCGACGTGGGGAGCGATCTCGCCCACGAGGCGGGTGACCTCGGCGGAGTCCGGGGTGACGGTGACGGGCGTGACCTTCACCTTCGCCTTGCGCAGCAGGACCTGGGTGTCCTTGCGCTGCTCCGGCAGCATGATCGTGACGACGTCACCGGCGCTGCCGGCGCGCGCGGTGCGGCCGGAGCGGTGCAGGTAGGCCTTGTGCTCGGCCGGCGGATCGACATGGACGACCAGCTCGACGTCATCGACGTGCACGCCGCGCGCCGCGACATCAGTCGCGACGAGCACGCGGACGCGGCCTTCGCCGAATGCCGCGAGGTTCCGGTCGCGCTGCGCCTGGGACAGGTTGCCGTGCAGGTCGACGGCGGGGATGCCCTGGGCCGTCAGCTGCTTCGCGAACCGCTTCGACTGGTGCTTCGTGCGTGTGAAGAGGATGCGGCGTCCCGTGCCGGAGGCCAGCACCCGGACGAGCTCCTTCTTGTCGTCGTTCGAGACCTCGAAGACGTGGTGGGTCATCTGGCTGACATGCGACTCGGGCGCATCGACCGAGTGCATGACCTCGTTGTGGAGGAAGCGGCGCACCAGCTTGTCGACTCCGTTGTCCAGGGTCGCGGAGAAGAAGAGGCGCTGCCCGTCCTCGGGCGTCTTCGACAGGATGCGGGTGACGCCGGGCAGGAAGCCCAGATCCGCCATGTGGTCGGCCTCGTCGAGGATCGCGATCTCGACCGCGTCGAGGGTGAGCGCCCGCTGCTGGAGCAGGTCCTCGAGGCGGCCGGGGCAGGCGACGACGATGTCGACGCCGCGCCCCAGAGCGTTGATCTGCCGGTTCTGGCTCACACCGCCGAAGATCGTGGTGGTGCGCAGGCCGTACGCCTGGGCCAGCGGGCTGATGACCGCGTCGATCTGCGTCGCGAGCTCACGCGTGGGCGCCAGGATGAGGCCGCGCGGGCGCGTGGGCAGGTTCGCGGCGTCGCGGGTGGCACCCAGTCGGGCGACCATGGGGATGGAGAACGCGAGCGTCTTGCCGGACCCGGTCTTGCCGCGGCCCAGGACGTCGCGGCCGCCCAGCGTGTCGGGCAGGGTGTCCTGCTGGATGGGGAAGGCATCGACCTTGCCATCCGCCGCGAGGACGCGCGCGATCGGGGCGGGAACGCCCAGCTGCGCGAACGTGGTCGGGGCGGAGGAGGACTGCGAAGCGTTGATGGGGTGACCTTTCGAAGTGCCGAGGCACGGCGGCGCATCACGGATGCGCGCAGGCTGTGCGTGGCAGGGGCGGGCCTCACCGGATGGTGGGCTCGTTCGCCGCTGGGGAGGTGCTTCGGAAACGGGAGCCGGCTGTGCTCGGGATCGGCGCGGCCACTGCGAGTGGCGGCCCGTGGGGCACGGCGTGCGGCTCGAATGCGAGGCGTCCGAACGACGCAGGGAACCCGCTGCCGGGTTCACCAGGCCCCCACTGTACCGGAGAAGTCCGCCGAGGCCGTCATCAGCGGGTGCCCAGGTGCGCCTGCCAGCCCAGCCCCTTACTTCACCTCACCTCACAGCAGCGTGCGGATCCACTCCCGGGTGAGGGCGGGGTCGATGACGTCGTCGATCTCGAAGAGCATCGCGGCGTTCATCGCCCGCCCCTGCGCGTACAGCGCGTCGACCAGCCGGGCCTCCTCCGCTGTACGCTCCGCCTCGTCCTCGATCGCTGCGAGCTCCTTCGCGTACCCCAGTCGTACGGCGCCCTCGAGCCCCATCGGTCCCAGCTCGCCGCTGGGCCACGCGACCGTGAACTGCGGCGCCTCCGCGCTGCCGGCCATCATCGCCATCGCGCCCAAGCCGTATCCCTTGCGGATGACGACTGCGCCGAACGGCACCGTGAGCGCCGCGCCCGCCACGAACAGATCTCCGAACGCGCGCACGCCCGGTTCCAGCTCCGCCTCCGGCCCCACGATGAAGCCCGGCGTGTCGACGAAGGACACGACCGGGACCCCGTGGTCCTGCGCCAGCCGCAGGTGCTGGGTCATCGTCCGCGCCGCGTCGACGTCGATCGCCCCGCCCAGGTGGTGGTTGTCGTTCGCGATGAGCGCGAACGGCCGCCCGTCGAGCCGGCCGAACCCCGTGATCGCGCCCGCCCCGAACCCGGCCCGCACCTCCGTGAAGGTGCCCGGGTCCACGACCGCCTCGATCGCCGTCCGCATCGAGAAGGCCCGCAGCCGGTCCGCGGGCACGGCGGTGCGCGCGGCCTCGGCGAGGGAAGCGTCGACGTCGCCCACCGAGGCCGCACCCACCTCCCCGCGCATCGTCCCCACCAGCGCGGACAGTGCCTCTTTCACGTGCGCGACCGCGTCGGCCTCGTCGTCGGCGAGGATGTCGATGTTCCCGTTGGCCAGGTGGACGGGGGCGGGGCCGATGTCCTCGGGCCGATGCCGGCCCAGCCCGCCGCCCTCGATCATCGCGGGCCCGCCCATGCCCAGGTTGACCTCGGGGGTCGCGATGATGAGGTCGCACACCCCCGCCAGGGCCGCGTTGCCCGCGAACGTCCGCCCCGACACGACGGAGATCAGTGGCACCCGCCCCCGCAGCCGAGCCAGCGACGCGAACGTCTCCACCCCCAGCCCGATCGACGGCGCCCGGTCCGTGTCGCCCGGCCGTCCGCCGCCGCCCTCCGCGAAGAGGACGAGCGGCACACCGCGACGCTCCGCCAGCTGGATGAGCCGATCCGTCTTCTTGTGGTTGCGCGAGCCCTGCGTGCCCGCCAGCACCGAGTAGTCGTAGCTCATGACGACGACCTCGCGCCCCTCGACGGTCGCGGTCCCGCCCAGCAGCCCATCGCCCGAGGTCCGCCGGATCAGCTCCTCCACACTGCGCCGCTGCGTCTGCGCGGCGATGATGAGCGGCCCGTACTCCACGAAGCTGCCGGGATCGACGAGGTCCGCGATGTTCTCCCGCGCCGTCCGCCGCCCGCGCGCCCGGATTGACTCCAGCTGGTCCTCGCGCGCGTCGTCGAGGACGGCTGCGTGCCGCTCCTGGACCTCCGCGACGCCGGGGTGCGGCTCGTGCGCGTCCGTCTCCGCACCCGCCTCGCCCGTCACCGAGGACAGGACCGCCAGCGGCGTCCCCGCGGGGACGGAATCGCCCACGGCCACGAGGTGCCGGACGCGCCCGGCCGCCGGCCCCGGCACCGGATGGTGCATCTTCATCGCCTCGAGCAGCACGTACTCGCGCGGATCCTCGCCCACCCCGATGACCGTGCCCGTCAGTGGCGCACGCAGCAGCTCCTCGCCCGGGGCCAGGTCGGGCTCCGCCGAGGCCGCACCCAGTCCCGCTGTGCTCCCACCCGCCGCCGCGCAGGCCTCGCGCTCCGCACGATCCGCCGTGTCGATCTCGCGCGCTCGCTGGACGATCTCCTGCACTCGCTCGTCGAAGGACGTCGTCGTCTCCTCGCCGGGGCTCAGCACCTCGACGATCGCCCGCAGCAGCCCGACCGTCGTGTCGAGGCCGTTGATCGACGTCTCGCACAGGGTGCGCTCGCCTGCCCGCAGAGCGGCCGCGAGCGTGGGGCCCTGCACGATGATCTTCCCCAGGAGCGAGTCGAACGAGCCCGTCACCCGACTGCCCGCCTCGACCCACGTATCGACGCGGACGCCGGGCCCCGTGGGCCAGCGCACCGCAGTCGCCTCGCCCACACTGGGCGCGGGATCGCCGGTGTCGCCCAGCGTCTCCGCCGACACCCGCAGTTGCACCGCGTATCCGCGCGGCTGCGGCGCTGCGGGGGAGTGACCTCCATCCGTGCCGCCGTGACCGCCCAGTGCCGCTTCCGACTGAGCCGCCCCGAGGCCGTTCGCCACCGCGCCGTCGACCCCGCTCGCCACTGCGAGCTGGAGCGCCACGAGGTCGAGGCCCGTCACCTGCTCCGTCACCGTGTGCTCGACCTGGATGCGGGGGTTCACCTCGAGGAGGACGTGGTCCTCACCGGTCACCAGGAACTCGACCGTCGCGAGCGACGTATAGCCCGCCGACGCGCACAGTCGCTGCGCATCCGCGTGGAGTCGAGCGCGCAGGTCGTCGCTCAGGTGCGGTGCGGGCGCGACCTCGACGAGCTTCTGCCGCCTGCGCTGGATCGAGCAGTCGCGGTCTCCCAGCACGACGACGTGCTCGTCACTGCCATCGCCGGCGCCCTCCCCGGCTCCGTGGCCCCCCGCGCCGCCGCGTGTGCCCAGCACCTGCACCTCGATGTGCCGCGCATCGGTCACGAGGGCCTCCGCGAAGACGCGGTCGTCGCCGAAACCGGCCCGGGCCTCGGCGGCGCAGGCGGTGAGCGCGCGCTCCAGCTCAGACGCGTCCGTCACCAGTCGGATCCCGCGGCCGCCGCCCCCGGCGACGGCCTTGATCGCGATTCCGTCCGGGTGTTCGGCCAGCAGCCGACGCACGGCGGCGACGGCAGTTCCCCCGTCCCCCTCCAGCAGCCCGGTCGCAGCGGGGACGGGGATGCCCAGCTCGACGGCCCGCTGCCGCGTGGCGCGCTTGTCCCCGAACAGTTCCAGAGCGGCGGGGGAGGGGCCCACCCAGGTGAGTCCGGCCTCGGCGGTCAGCTGCGCCAGCCGGGCGGATTCGGCGAGGAAGCCGTAGCCCGGGTGCACGAGCTGAGCGCCGGCCTCACGAGCGGCGGCGACGACGGCCTCGGCGTCGAGGTAGGCGGCGGCACCCCGGCCGGGGAGCGTGACGACGCGATCGGCCAGCTGCACGTGGAGACCAGCGGCCGCGCCCAGGGCCTCCTCGTCGGTGGAGCGGACGGCGACGGCGGTGAGCCCTCGCGCTTGGGCGGTGCGGATGATCCGCACGGCGATCTCGCCGCGATTGGCGATGAGGAGGGTGCGCGGGGCGGTGTCCATCGGGGTGATCAGGCTCCTGGGAGAGAGGTGGGCGTGAGGTGCTGAGCGATGAGTTCCGTCTTGCGGATCTTGCCGGTCGCGGTCATGGGCATGGCGTCGACGAAGACGAACTCGGGGACCTTGAAGACGGCCATGTTCTCCTTCGCCCATGCGGTGAGCGCGTCCGCGTCCGGAGTGCTGCCGGGGGAGGGGATGACGAAGGCGACCGGTACCTGGCCCTTCGCCGCGTCTTCGCGGGGTGCGACGGCCACGGTGCCCACGTCCGGGTGGGCGCGCAGCAGCGCCTCGACGTCGGAGGGGAAGACGCTCATGCCCTTGACCTTGATCATCTCCTTGGTCCGGGCCAGGTACGTGAGCGCGCCGACCTCGTCGAAGCGACCCGTGTCGCCCGTGCGCAGCCAGCCGTCGAGCAGAGACTCCGCCGTCGCCCGCTCGTTCTGCCAGTACCCGGTCATGACCGACGGCGACTGGACGAGGATCTCGCCCTCCTGACCCACCGGCACCGGATTCAGGTCGACGTCGACGATGACGATCCGGGTGCCGGGGACGGGGAAGCCGCAGTAGACGGGCTCGGCGGCCAGGTCGCGGTCATTCTCCTGCAGGCCCAGCGTGAACGTGTCGGAGGTGTGGGTCTCCGTCATCCCGAACGACGACTCCCGCAGCGTCACGCCCGTGAGCTCGTGCCACTGCTGCCGCAGCTGCGTGTCGAGCTTCCGGACGAACGAGACGGCCTGGCACTGCGCGAGCGACGAGAGGTCCGGATCCGGCACCTCGCCGGACTCGATGAGGTCCAGGAGCTCGACGTACCCGTCCGCCGGCGCCACGAGCCGGGTGACGCGGCGCTGCGCGATCGTCTCGAGGGCGACGCGCGGGTGCCAGCGGTTCAGGATCGCGACCTCGCCGCCGGAGTAGAGCGGCAGCAGCAGGCACAGGTTCTGCCCCGCGATCCAGAACATGGGCAGGAAGCCCAGGGAGACATCCGGTGCGGCGTCGTCCTCGACCGCCGCGGTCCCCATCCCGGCCAGCGCGGAGGCCGCGGTGTAGGCCATGTGCCCGATCGTGTGCTCGCACCCCTTGGGCCGGCCCGTCGTGCCGCCGGTGTAGTTGAGTGCGGCCAGTCGGTCGGGGTCGACCGGGACGGCGGGGGCTGGGCCGGTGGCGAGGACCGCGGACCAGTCCCCGGCCTCGGCGGCGGTGGGAACCGGCATCGGCAGGCCACTGGTGGGGGCGGGCGCGCCCGGCTCCAGGAAGACAGCGGCGGGGTCCGTCCAGGTGACCTGCACGCTGGTCTCGAGCTGGGGGAGGGCGGCGTCGACGATGTCGCGCAGGCCGGTCTGGGCGATGAGGTGCACCGCGCCGGAGTCCGCCAGCTGGTGCCGCAGCTCCTCCGCCCGGTACATCGGGTTGATCGGCACGTAGACGGCGCCCAGCCACGCGATGGCCAGGAACGCGTCGACGAACTGCGGGCAGTTGCCCAGGTAGACGCCCACGCGGTCGCCGGTCCGCACCCCGCGGGCCGCCAGCCAGCCAGCCGTCGCCGAGGCCCGGCGCTCCATCTCTGACCAGCTCGCCTCCCAGCCGTAGTAGGAGACCGCGATGGCGTCCGGCCGGGTGGCGGCCCAGTGGCGCAGGGTCTCCGCGATGCCGGGGCCGGCGGCGAGGGCGGCGGGTTCGTGGGGGACCTCGGCGGGCCAGAGGGTGCGGCGGGCGGCGAGCTCGTCCGCGGCCTGCTCCCAGGACTGCGTGAGCGGGGAGTGCGGCGGGGCGGGGCGGACATCACTCATGTCGTGACGGGGCTCGCCCGAGTCGTCGCGGGTGCTGGCTGCGGTGTCCGTCATCGGTGAGGCTCCTCGTCGAGCGTCGGGGTGTCTGGCGGGTGATCCAGACCACAGCCAGATATATGTGAATCCGGCGTCAATTTCAAGAGTGCGCGGGTCTGGGAGCTGCATCTACAGGGCACTTCTCTCGCGTTCTGCGGGAAAGCATTCCTGCACTTCGCGAGAGGAGTTTCGCGTTCCCGACTGCCCACATCTTCCAGGCACTTCTCTCGCGTTGTGGGACAAAGCATTCCTGTACTTCGCGAGAATCGATGGCGGAGGTTCAGGCGGAGGTTGAGACGGATGCTCAAACCAAGCCCCGCCTCCGGCGCCCGCCAAGATCCCGCTGTCCGCTCTTTGTCCACTCCTCACAGTGATCCAGGTCTCCCCGGTACCGTGGGGCCATGACCGATACGACACGTGACGCGGCAGCGCAGCAGGAGTCTC
>DYUK01000208.1 GCA_020743695.1 Brevibacterium senegalense
CTCGTCGAGCGTCTGGAGATCAAGCCGCGCTTCGCGTACGGCCCCCTGCGCGTCGCGGTGTCCGGCCGGCGGGTGTCGCCGCCGCTCTTCGAGTCGATGGAGATCCTGGGCCGGGACTCGTCGCTGGCCCGCCTGCGGGCGCTGCAGGAGCACGTCGCCGCGGCGTGAGGACCGCCGTGCGACGGGCGTGAACACGGCCGCCCGATGAGCCTCGCGAGCGGGCCCCTGTGTAGGTGACGGACGTCACCCGCGCAGGGGCCCTTCTCGTTTTGCACTGCGTTCTGGGCCGGTGTAGTGTTATCTCTCGTTGCCAGGGAGTTCTCCGGAGCTCCTCAGCAGTGGGGTATGGTGTAATCGGCAGCACGAGTGATTCTGGTTCATTTAGTCTAGGTTCGAGTCCTGGTACCCCAGCGGATGACCGCCAGGTCATCTCAACTGAGTGATCCTCACTCATAGAGGCCCCCGTCGTCTAGTGGCCTAGGACGCCGCCCTCTCAAGGCGGAAACGGCAGTTCGAACCTGCTCGGGGGTACAGATCGGAAGCCCGATCCTTCAACGCGAAGGATCGGGCTTCGTCGTGTGCGAGGCGGGGCACGGTGGCCCCGCACCCCGCCAGGCAGCCACACGACGTGCGTCCAGCCCGCCAGGCAGTGACGGAGCGAGCCTCCAGCCCGCAGCGCAACGGGCCCCCACGACATGGAAACTGAGGTTGCGTTCTGCAGACCGAATCGGTCTGTGAAACGCAACCTCAGTCGTCGAGCAGGTGGTGCCGGACGGGTGGGGAGCCGTGCGAGCGCCCCACAGCCGGGCCGCACCCGCGGGGCTGCCTCACCCGCGGGTCAGGGCCTCCGTCAGGACGCGTGCGGCCTCGATGACGGATTCCGCGTGGAGGCGGCCCGGCTGCCGGGTGAGGCGCTCGACGGGTCCGCTGATCGACACGGATGCGACGACGCGGTTGCTGGGGCCGCGCACGGGCGCGGAGACGGACGCGACGCCGCGCTCGCGCTCCGCGATCGACTGCGCCCAGCCGCGTCGCCGGACGCCGGACAGCATCGTGGCGGAGAAGCGGGCGCCGCGCAGGCCCGTGTGCAGGCGGTCCGGCTCCTCCCACGCCAGCAGCACCTGGGCGGCGGACCCGGCGCGCATGCTCAGGGTCGCGCCCACCGGGACGGAGTCGCGCAGGCCCACCGGGCGCTCGGCCGCGGCGACGCACAGGCGCAGGTCGCCCTGCCGGCGGAACAGCTGCGCGGACTCGCCCGTGCGATCGCGCAGGTGCGCCAGGACGGGACCGGCCGCGGCCAGCAGCCGATCCTCACCGGCGGCGGACGACAGCTCGGCCAGTCGCGGCCCCAGGACGAAGCGACCCTGCAGGTCCCGGTTCACGAATCGGTGGTACTCCAGTGCGACCGCCAGGCGATGGGCCGTGGGGCGCGCGAGTCCGGTCAGCGAGACAAGCTCCGCGAGGGACGCGGGACCCGCCTCCAGGGCGGAGAGGACGAGTGCGGCCTTGTCGATGACGCCGACACCGCTGCTGCTGTTCGTGGATGTCATGTCTCACAATCTAGACAGTCCGTCATATGAGATGCAAGTCCACCATTCAGAATTTCGAGGGTACTCTCGTGGGCCTAGACCCTGGAGGGCTCGTGGAAGGAGACGTGACGGTGGGCAGAACACTGGCGGAGAAGGTGTGGGCGGACCACGTCGTCCGGAAGGGAGAGGACGGCGCGCCGGACCTCATCTACATCGACCTCCATCTGGTCCACGAGGTGACCAGCCCGCAGGCGTTCGAGGGCCTCCGGCTGGCCGGCCGTCCGGTGCGCCGGCCGGACCTCACCGTCGCGACGGAGGACCACAACACCCCCACGCAGGACATCGACAAGCCGATCGCGGATCCCACGTCCGCGAAGCAGATCGACACCCTGCGATCGAATGCGGAGGAGTTCGGCATCCGCCTCCACTCCCTGGGCGACGCGGAGCAGGGCATCGTCCACGTGGTGGGACCGCAGCTGGGCCTGACCCAGCCCGGCACCACGGTCGTCTGCGGCGACTCGCACACCTCGACGCACGGCGCGTTCGGCGCCCTGGCCTTCGGCATCGGCACCAGCGAGGTCGAGCACGTCCTGGCCACGCAGACGCTCAGCCTCAAGCCGTTCAAGACGATGGCGATCACGGTCGAGGGCGAGCTGCCGGAGGGCTCGACGGCGAAGGACATCATCCTCGCGGTCATCGCGAAGATCGGCACCGGAGGCGGCCAGGGCTACGTCCTGGAGTACCGGGGCGAGGCGATCCGGAAGCTGTCGATGGAAGCTCGGATGACGATCTGCAACATGTCGATCGAGGCCGGTGCCCGCGCCGGCATGATCGCCCCGGACCAGACGACGTTCGACTACCTGCAGGGCCGCGATCACGCGCCGCAGGGCGAAGACTGGGAGGCGGCGGTCGAGTACTGGACGTCGCTGCGCACGGACGACGACGCGCAGTTCGACGAGGAGGTCGTCCTGGACGCCTCCGATCTGGAGCCCTTCGTCACGTGGGGCACCAACCCCGGTCAGGGCCTGCCGCTGTCCGCGGACGTCCCGGACCCGGCGGACTTCCCGGACGAGACGGACCGCGAGGCCGCGGAGAACGCGCTGGCCTACATGGGTCTGACGCCGGGGACGCCCCTGCGGGACATCCGGATCGACACGGTCTTCCTGGGCTCGTGCACGAACTCCCGCATCGAGGACCTGCGTGCCGCCGCGGACGTGCTGCGCGGACGGCAGAAGGCGGAGAACATCCGCTTCATGGTGGTGCCCGGCTCTGCGCGCGTCCGCCTGCAGGCGGAGGAGGAGGGTCTCGACCAGGTCTTCAAGGCTGCTGGTGCGGACTGGCGCTTCGCCGGCTGCTCGATGTGCCTGGGCATGAACCCGGACCAGCTGGCGGAGGGGGAGCGATGCGCCTCCACCTCGAACCGCAACTTCGAGGGCCGTCAGGGTAAGGGCGGTCGCACGCACCTGGTCAGCCCCCTGGTCGCCGCCGCGACCGCGGTCCGAGGCACGCTGTCGTCCCCCTCCGATCTGCCGGAGGCGGATCCCCGGGCCGTGGCCGTCTCCCGCGAGGCCGAGGCCGCTGCCGCCGCAGAGGCCCAGGCCCGTCCCGCTCTCATCCCGTTGGCCGTGACCCCGGGCGCCGTCCGCGCCACGGGCGGGTCCGCCGCCGCAACCGCGCACAAGGAGGCGTGAGCATGGAGAAGCTGTCCGTCCACACGGGTGTCGGGGTGCCGCTGCGCCGATCGAACATCGACACCGACCAGATCATCCCGGCCGTCTACCTCAAGCGCGTGACCCGCACGGGCTTCGAGGACGCGCTGTTCGCCCGCTGGCGCTCGGAGCCGGACTTCGTCCTCAACCACGAGGCGTACACGAACGGCTCCGTCCTGGTCGCCGGACCGGACTTCGGCACGGGTTCGTCGCGCGAGCACGCGGTGTGGGCGCTGCACGACTACGGCTTCCGCGCCGTGCTCGCCAGCCGCTTCGGCGACATCTTCCGCGGGAACGCGGGCAAGGGTGGACTGCTGGCCGCGCAGGTGGAGCAGTCGGACATCGAGCTCATCTGGAAGATCCTCGATAACCACCCGGGCACGGAGGTGACGGTCGACCTCGTGCAGCGGACGGTCAGCGTAGACACGCTGACGGTCCCGTTCCAGATCGACGACTACACCCGCTGGCGCCTGCTCGAGGGGCTCGACGACATCGGGCTGACCCTGCAGCACGAGGAGTCGATCGAGGCGTTCGAGCAGACGCGACCCGCGCACAAGCCGAAGACCCTGCCCGCCCTCTGACGGCATCACCCTCGGCCTGACCGCCTCGCCAAGGGGAATCCGATACCATTCACACGGTCGCCCGCCGGGCGACCGTGTGCGTATTCACGCTGCGCGCAGCGTCCGACAGCAGAGGGGGCTCGAATGCTCGATGTCCACGGCGGAGTGCCGCTCAAGGGGACCGTGCGGGTCCGGGGAGCGAAGAACCTCGTTCCCAAGGCCATGGTCGCCGCGCTGCTGGGGGACACGCCCTCCGTGCTGCGCGGGGTGCCCGCGATCCGCGATGTGGAGATCGTGACGGGTCTGCTGGAGCTGCACGGCGTCCGCGTGACACCCGGTCCGGACCGCGGGGATGCGGACGGCGAGCTGGTGCTCGACCCGGCCGCGGTCGAGCAGGGCTCGATCGTCGACATCGATGCGCACGCGGGTTCGTCCCGCATCCCGATCCTCCTGTGCGGTCCGCTGCTGCACCGGCTGGGCCAGGCGTTCATCCCGGACCTGGGCGGCTGCCGCATCGGGGACCGCCCCATCGACTTCCACCTCGACGTGCTGCGCAAGTTCGGCGCGGTCGTGGACAAGACCCCCGGCGGCATCCGACTCACCGCGCCGCAGCGGCTGCGCGGCACGAAGGTGAAGCTGCCGTACCCGTCCGTGGGCGCGACGGAGCAGGTGCTGCTGACCGCCGTCCGCGCGGAGGGTGTCACGGAGCTGCGCAACGCCGCGATCGAGCCGGAGATCATGGACCTCGTCATGGTCCTGCAGAAGATGGGCGCCTCGATCACCGTCGACCCGGCCCGCGTGCTGCGGATCGAGGGCGTCGACCGCCTGGACGGCTACTTCCACCGCAGCCTGCCGGACCGCAACGAGGCCGCGTCGTGGGCTTCGGCGGCTCTGGCGACCGGCGGCGACATTATGGTCGAGGGCGCTCGCCAGCAGGACATGGTCACGTTCCTCAACATCTTCCGCAAGATCGGCGGCCGCTTCGACGTGCTGGAGGACGGGATCCGCTTCCGCCATCCCGGCGGCGATCTCACCTCCACGGTGTTGGAGACGGACGTCCACCCGGGCTTCATGACGGACTGGCAGCAGCCCCTCGTCGTCGCCCTCACCCGGGCCTCGGGCCTGTCGATCATCCACGAGACGGTCTACGAGAACCGGTTCGGCTTCACGGACGCGCTCCAGCGGATGGGCGCCACCATCCAGCTCTACCGGGAGTGCCTGGGCGGCTCCCCGTGCCGCTTCGGCCGCCAGAACTTCCTCCACTCGGCCGTCATCGCCGGCCCCACACCGCTGCGGGCCGCGGACTTCACCGTCCCGGATCTGCGCGGCGGCTTCTCGCACATCGTGGCCGCGCTGGCCGCGGAGGGGGCGTCGCGGGTCTCGGGCATCGACGTCATCAACCGCGGCTACGAGCACTTCCTCGACAAGCTGCACGGCCTGGGTGCCCGCTTCGACGTGAAGGACGCCGCGTGACCGGCGCGCAGCCACCGGCGGCCGACGGCCGCGCCGCAGCGGACTCTGAGGTCGCCTATCCGCGGTTCGAGCCGGCCGCCCTCAAGCGCAGCCTGTTCTGGGCGACGCCCACGGCGAATGCGATCCGCGTCTTCATCCGCGCGCTCACGCGCATCGAGTCGACCGGGGACCAGCAGTTGGGCCACGGCCCTGTCATCCTCGCGCCGTTCCACGCCAGCAAGATCGACCCCCTCGTCATCGCGATGGCCGTGTGGAGGCGCGGCGTCCTGCCGCACTTCCTCGCGAAGTCCTCGATCTTCAAGGGGTTCGTGGGCCGGGCGCTCGTGACGATGGGTCAGATTCCGGTGCTGCGGGCCTCGACGAAGGCTGGGGACTCCCTCATCCACGCGAAGAACGCACTGGCGGCGGGCCAGGCCGTCGTCATCTACCCGCAGGGGACGCTCACGAAGGACCCGGAGCTGTGGCCGCAGGTCGCGAAGACCGGTGTGGCCCGCCTCGCGGTGGAGACGGGCATCCCGGTCATCCCCGTGGGCCACTGGGGCCTCGAGGACGTCATGCCGGTGCACAGCAGCAGGATCAGGCCGCGCCCCTTCGGCACGGTCCGGGTCCGGTTCGGCGATCCCATCGTCCCGCCCGCACCGGATGCGCACGGGACCGCATCCGCGCAGCTGGCCCGCCGGTTCTCCGACCGCGTGACCGCCGGGATCGCGGCGGAGGTCGCCCACCTGCGCGGCGTCGAGCTGCCGGAGCGCTTCCGGACCGCGATCCGGGAGTGGGACGCGGAGCACCCGTCCACGACCCATGATGAGGAGGCACGATGAGGACCGCAGTGCTGGGCGCCGGGTCCTGGGGGACCACGTTCGCGAAGGTCGTGGGGGATGCGGGACACCCCGTGACGGTCCTCGCGCGCCGTGACGAGGTCGCCGCGGAGATCCGCGAGTACAACACGAACTCCGCCTACCTGGGGGACATCGCCCTGGGCCACAACGTGACGGCGACGACGGGTGCGCAGGAAGCCCTCGCCAGTGCGCAGACCGTCGTCCTCGCCGTTCCCGCCCAGTCGCTGCGGGACAACCTCGAGGCCGTCCGCGACCTCCTGCCCGCGGACGCGATCCTCGTGAGCCTCATGAAGGGCATCGAGCGCAGCAGCGGCAAGCGGATGAGCGAGGTCATCGCAGAGGT
>DYUK01000209.1 GCA_020743695.1 Brevibacterium senegalense
GACGAGGTGTGGCACTTCATCCTCGCCGGCACCGTGTCCTGCGTGGGCGTGGCGGTCGCGTACGCGGCGATCCCCACGCTCATCATGGCGGAGGTCCCGCGGGAGGCCACCGGGTCCGCAGTGGGCGTCAACGCGCTCATGCGCAGCGTCGGCACCAGTTCCGGTGCGACGGTCACCGGCATGGTGCTCGCCTCCCGCGTCGTCATTGCCGACGGCGCCGAGGTCCCGGTCCTGTCCGCGTTCCTCACCACCTTCACCGCCGGAGCCGTCGCAGCGCTCGCCTGCGTCGTGCTGGTCTGGCTGGCTCGGGGGTCGGGTCGTGGAATGCCCGCCGCTGTCTGATGACAAACGCCCCGCAGTAAGTAGACTGGTCTACCTACTGGCTGATCGACGAGTGGGGATGGCATGGGTGCGGTGCGCGAACGGCTGCTCGAGGCCGCGGCGAGGCGGTTCTACGACCACGGCGTGCAGGCGACGGGTATCGACACGATCACGGCGGAGGCCGGGGTAGCGAAGAAGAGCCTCTACAACAACTTCGCGAACAAGGCCGACCTGGTGGGCGCGTACATCGACGCCCGGCACCAGGAGTGGCTGGACCTTCATGCCTCCCGGTCCGCAGAGGCGACGACGGCCTCAGACCGGGTCCTGGCCGTGTTCGATGCCTACATCGACCACACGCACGGTGCCTATGAGTTCGGGTTCCGCGGCTGCGGCCTCCTCAATGCGGCCGCCGAGTTCCCCGCCGGCGCTCCGGCTCGCGCGTCCGTGCGCGCGCACAAGGAAGAGGTGGAGCAGATCCTCACCCGTCATCTCGAGGAACTGGCAGACGCGGGGCGGGCGGGTGAGATGGCCGAACATCTGAGCTTCCTCCTCGAAGGGGCTGTCGCCCGCGCCGGCCTCGAGGGCACGCCCGCGCGCCTCGAGCAGGCCCGTGGGATCGCTGCGCGCATGATCGCCGCGCTGTGACGGGGACTGTCGCTGCGCGGCGAGCATCCGCGATGCGGGGCGCACCGTGAGCCGGTCGTCCCTGCCCGGGGTCCTTGCCGTCCTCGTCGCAGCCGTCCTGTGGGGGACCACGGGCACAGCGGCGACCTTCGCGCCCGACGTGGGGCCCCTGGCCATGGGTGCGGCTGCCCTGGGGATCGGCGGGATCCTCCAGGCCCTCGTCGCCGCCCCGTCCCTGCTGCGTCAGCGAGCTGCCCTCGCGTCCTGGCGAACGGTGGTGTGTGCGGGAGCCGTGGGCGTTGTCATCTACCCGCTGGCCTTCTACAGCTCGATGCACCTGGCCGGCGTTGCGATCGGCACGGTCGTCTCGCTGGGCTCCGCCCCGATCGTGTCGGGCCTCCTCGAGATGCTCCTGGAGCACCGCCGACCCAGCGCGTGGTGGGTCCTCGCCGCTGTCCTGGGCATCGCGGGAAGCGCCGTGCTCTGCGTCGCGAAGCTGCACGAGGCGCCCGCGGACCTCCTTCACACGGTCGCGGGAGTGGGTCTGGGACTCGTCGCCGGAGCCGCCTATGCCGTGTACTCGTGGGCGGCCCACCGCCTCATGAGCGCGGGGGTGGGGCGTGCCGCGGCGATGGGCGCTATCTTCGGCCTGGGCGGCCTGGCGCTCATGCCGGTCCTGGCGCTCACCGGCGCGCCACTGCTGGCGACGCCTCAGGCACTGACGGTGGGCGCCTACATGGCGCTCATCCCCATGTTCGTGGGCTACCTGTTCTTCGGCTCCGGCCTCTCCCGCGTCGCTCCCAGCACGGCGACGACCCTGACCCTTGCCGAGCCCGCCGTCGCCGCCGTCCTCGCCGTCGTCATCGTGGGCGAGCGGCTGCCGCTCATCGGCTGGGCCGGCCTCGCCGGCATCGGCGTCTCCCTCCTCGTGCTGGCAGTGGCGCCGGCTACGCGCGGTGCAGCGACCTCGGCGTCTGTCCGAACGCGGCTCTGAACGCGGCGACGAACGCGCGCAGCAGCCTGCGCCCGGTTCCGCCGGTGAGCATGACGAAGGGACCCGATCGTTCGATCGGGTCCCTTCGTCATGTCCTGGGGAAGTGCGCTCCTCGCCCGGGCCGCAGAGCGCCGCGGGCTCAGGAGCCGCAGAGGTCAGGCCGTCAGGCCCCCGGACGGTGGGGGAGTGCCGCCTCCTGGAAGAGCTGCTCCGCGATCGCGTCGAAGTCGATGTCCTCCTCCACGTACCAGTCGTTCATGTCCTCGTAGCCACCGCCGTCCTCGATGCCCGCATCGGCGACGATCTGCTGCCACTTCTCGACCGCCTCCTGCGTGCGCGCCTGCACGTCCGTGCCGATGAGCCCGGACTCCTCGATCTCCTCGAAGAGGGCGTCGTTGGTCTCGCCGATCTGCTGGTCTGTGTCGTCCGCCATCGGGCCGATCTCGCCCCCGGCCTCCTCCAGCTGGGTCATCGACTTCGCGTGCCCCTCGGCGATCACCTGGTTGCTCTCCGCGAAGCCGCTCATCTGCGAATCGAAGATGATCTGCTGGTACGCCAGGGGCAGGGCCTGGAATCCGGAGCCCGCCAGGTTCGCGCCGGCGGAGCGCCCGGACAGACTGTTCTGCTCCGTCGTGTACGCGACGTGCTTGGCGACCTCGAACAGCCCGCTCTCCTCCGAGGGGAGGGTCTGGGCGAACGTGCAGTCGACCGTCCCGCGCTGCAGCGCCTCGAACACCTCGACGTACTCCATCGAGACGGGGGAGGCGCCCATGGCCGTCACCTGGTTCTCGTGCGCCACGCTCGCCACACGGATCTGACGACCCTTCATGTCGTCCAGCGACGTGCCCTCGTCCGTGCAGACGGACACGTACGAGCCGGTGCTGATCATGGGGGTGAGCGGAACGAGTCCCTGCTCCTCGTAGTTGTCCAGCAGCTCCTGCGAGTTCCACGCGAGGTCCACCAGTGCGGCGTTGCCCACCATCTCGCCCACGACGGGGGAGTTGGGCATGCCCGCCGTCGCGGTGGCCAGTGCGTTGAACTGCGGATGCTCCGTGGGGTTGTAGATGGGCAGGGCGTAGGAGACGTCGACGCGGCCGTCCTGCAGCGCATCGTCGATCTCCGCGTACCCGGCGATCGCCTGGCCCCAGACGACGTCGACGGTGATCTTCCCGCCGGAGCGCTCCTCCACGTACTCCTTGAAGCCGTGGCCGTTGCGCGCGGAGACCGACTGCGGGGACTGCGCGCCGGCCTGATACGTGATCTCGACGGGCTCCAGATCCTCCAGGACTGCGTCGACCTCCTCCTGCGATGCGCCGAATTCGAACCCGTCGCCTCCGCCTGCTCCTCCGCCGCCGGAGGACCCGGCGCTGCCGGCGCATCCGCTGGCGACCAGGCCGATCGCTGCGATCGCGGCGATCCCCGCGGTCCTCACTGTGTTCACTGCTGCCATGCTCGTCACTCTCCGTTGAGTCGTCCGCACCTTCATCGGGCCGGCGGGCCGTGCCACTGTGCACGCTCGACAGTCACGCTGTCCCCGCCTGGGGAGACAGTAGCAACGGATCGAGCGAAAATCGAGATCAATTTCAACTCCGTGACCGGGCTGAGATCCTGACCGTGG
The DNA here is from genome assembly GCA_020743695.1 of Brevibacterium senegalense. Taxonomy (GTDB): domain Bacteria; phylum Actinomycetota; class Actinomycetes; order Actinomycetales; family Brevibacteriaceae; genus Brevibacterium; species Brevibacterium senegalense_A. Next base: position 3,558 of record DYUK01000209.1, read on the forward strand.
CAGGGCTCCGGCCTCCGTGCGACTACTGTGGTGCGACAGACGAACAGGGTGCGACGGGCGACCACTGGAGGGGAGCGCATGGAGACGGGATCGGTCTACGACCGGATCAGGGAGAAGATCGTGCGCAACGACCTGCGCCCCGGGACCAAGATCAACATCGACGCGCTGGTGCGCGAACTGGGCGTGTCCCAGACCCCAGTGCGCGAGGCGCTCCACCACCTCGAGGGCGACGGGCTGGTCGAGCGCGTCAAGGGTCGCGGGTACTCCACCACCGCTCTGCTGGACGCCATCGAGTTCCGACACATGTTCGAGGTGCGGATGCTCCTGGAGCCGTGGTCCGCGCGCGTCCTGTCCTCCGACCGCATGACGAACCCCGGTGACGACCTGGTGCGCCAGGTGGACGACTTCCGTGCCAGCGGGCAGGTCTCCCGCACTCACCTGGCGATGCACGATGAGCTGTTCCACAAGACGATCCAGCAGGCCACCGGGAACTCGTTCCTCTTCGCCGCGTTCGAGAGCCTCCACGCGCAGCTGCATCTCTTCCGCCTCTACGGCGATGACATCGAGGGCTCCCGGACGCTGGGGGAGCACTTCGACGTGACGCTCGACGAGCACCGGGATATCGCCCGTGCTGTCGCAGAGTGTCGTCCGGACGACGCAGAGGCCGCGATGCGCCTCCATCTGGAGAACTCCCTGCAGCGCTTCGCGCCCCAGATGTCCGGCGGAGCCGCACCCGGCACGACGGTGGCCGGCGTGCCCACGGGGCGGATCCGCGGCCGTCTCCTCTGACGGAACCGGACTGCACCCGACCCCGCCGGGAGGTGGGCGGGCCGGTCACACGCGGCGGCCTCGGGCGCGTCCGCAGTGCCCGCAGACACACCTGTGTGAGAGGGGTCCCACTCGACTCCCGCGTCGTATAGGATCACTGTGTTCTGTATACGATGCGGCGGGCGCGGCCCCGTCCGCCCCTCACCGAAGGTGGTAGCGATGTCATCGGAGACATTGTCAGATCCCGGCGAGTCGCCCGTCGCCGGAGTGCACGCCTACCCGGGCACCCACACCCGCGGCTACAACCCGGACGGCTTCCCCGGCAGTGCGGTCGCCGGCGATGACACGGACGGCATCGCCCGCACGGACGACGGGTTCGTCCCGCTGCGGTGGCGGTCGCAGGAGTGGTTCGACAACCCCAATGAGCCGGACTCCACGATCCTCATCCTGGAGCGCTACCTCAACTACGGGCTCAGCCAGGAGGAGTTGCAGTCGGGCAAGCCGATCATCGGCATCGCCCAGACCGGCAGCGACCTGGTCCCGTGCAACCGCCACCACATCGAGCTGGCGAAGCGCGTGCGCGAGGGCATCCGCGAGGCCGGCGGCATCTGCTTCGAGTTCCCCGTCCACCCCATCCAGGAGACGGGCAAGCGCCCCACCGCCGCGCTGGACCGCAATCTCCAGTACCTGGGCCTCGTCGAGACCCTCCACGGCTACCCGCTGGACGGGGTCGTCCTCACGACTGGCTGCGACAAGACGACGCCGGCGCTGCTCATGGCCGCCGCGACCGTCGATATCCCTGCGATCGTCCTGTCCGGCGGACCCATGCTCAACGGCTGGTACAAGGGCCGCCGCGTGGGCACCGGCACGATCGACTGGGAGGCGCGCGATCTGTTCGCCGCCGGGAAGATCGACAAGAACGAGTACTGGCAGATGGTCAAGCAGTCCTCGCCGTCGATCGGCCACTGCAACACGATGGGCACCGCCTCGACCATGAACGCGGTCGCGGAGGCCCTGGGCATGAGCCTGCCCGGCTGCTCCGCGATCCCCGCGCCCTACCAGGAGCGCCCCACGATCGCGTATCAGACCGGCCGCCAGATCGTGGAGATGGCGTACGCGGACCGCAAGCCGTCGGACGTCATGACCCGCGAGTCGTTCCTCAACGCGATCCGCGTGTGCTCCGCGATCGGCGGCTCGTCGAACGCGCCGTGGCACCTCATCGCGATCGCCCGTCACCTGGGCGTCGAGCTGGACCTGGACGACTGGCAGGAACACGGGCACGAGGTGCCGCTGCTGGTCGACATGCAGCCGGCCGGCCGCTTCCTGGGCGAGGAGTTCTTCCGCGCCGGCGGCGTCCCCGCGGTCGTCAACGAGCTCATGAAGCAGGGTCTCATCCACGAGGACGCGCTCACCGTCAACGGCCGGACGATCGGCGACAACTGCCGGGACACGACCGTGACGGACCGCGAGGTCATCCGCGACATCGGTGAGCCCCTCGTCGAGGCCGCCGGCTTCCAGGTCATGACCGGCAACCTGTTCGACAACGGGGTCATGAAGACCTCCGTCATCGGCGAGGAGTTCCGCAGCCGCTACCTCACGAACCCGGACGACCCCAACGCCTTCGAGGGCATCGCGGTCGTCTTCGACGGGCCCGAGGATTACCACGCCCGCATCGACGACCCGGATCTGGGCATCGACGAGCACTCGATCCTCGTCATGCGCGGCACCGGCGCGATCGGCTACCCGGGTGCGGCGGAGGTCGTCAACATGCACCCGCCGGCCCGCCTCATCAACGAGGGCGTCACGAGCCTGCCCTGCATCGGCGACGGCCGGCAGTCCGGGACGTCGGCTTCGCCGTCGATCCTCAACTGCTCGCCCGAGGCCGCGGCCCCGGGGGCCGTGCTGGCCCTCCTCCGCACGGGGGACCGTCTGCGGATTGACCTGAACTCCGGTCGCGTCGACCTGCTGGTCGAGGTGGGCGAGCTGGAGTCGCGCCGAACCGAGTTGGATGCGGCCGGAGGCTACGCGTACCCCGCCAGCCAGACCCCGTGGCAGGAGATCAGCCGGCAGATGACCAGCCAGCTGGGTGATGGCATGGTGCTGGAGCCCGCGATCGCCTTCCAGCGGATCGCGCAGACCCGTCCCATCCCGCGGCTCAACCACTGATCACGCCGCGATCGGCGGCAGGACGCAGTCGTCCTGCCGTTGCTCGTGGTGCCCTCACACTTCACTTCCATCCTTCAAGGACCCCCACATGACCGAAGACATCCCGTTCCTCTGGGAACTCTCCACCGGAGGGCTCCTGGGCATCGCGGCAGCGGCGATCGCCCTGCTCCTCGTCCTCATCATCGCGTTCCGCTTCCACGCGTTCATCGCACTGGTGCTCGTCAGCCTCCTGACCGCGCTGGCCACCGGGATCACCCCGTCCAGCGTCGTGTCCGTCATGCTGTCCGGATTCGGCGGCACACTGGCGAGCGTCGCGCTGCTGGTGGGCCTGGGCGCGATGCTGGGCCGTCTGCTGGAGGCCAGCGGCGGCGCGCAGCGGCTGACGGACAAGCTCATCGAGGTGTTCGGTGAGAAGCGCGCACCCCTGGCCGTCGCGATCGCCAGCCTCCTCATGGGCTTCCCCATCTTCTTCGACGCGGGTCTGGTGCTCATGCTGCCGATCATCTACGCGGTCGCACGGCGCCTCAGCATGCCGTTCCTCTCCATCGCGTTCCCGTCCGCGATCGCCTTCCTATCGATGCACATCTTCGTGCCGCCCCACCCCGGACCGGTCACGGCCGTCGACCTCTACGGCGCGGACCAGGGGCTCATGGTGCTGCTGGGTCTCGTCTTCGTCATCCCCACCTGGTACCTGGGCGGCTACCTCCTCACGAAGCCGCTGACCAGGTCGATCAGCGTGCCGGTCCCGGACATCCTGGGAACAGAATCAGAGAAGGAGACGAACAACCGCTTCGCGTCGAACCCCAGCCCGTGGCTGGTCGTCTTCCTCCTGCTGTTCCCGCTGGCGCTCATCGCGATGAACACCGTGCTCAACTCGCTGGCGACAGCCGGGGCCGTCGACGGCGACGCCCTGTGGGTGCAGGTCCTGCGCATGATCGGCGAAACGCCCGTCGCCCTGCTCATCACCACGATCATCGCGATCATCGTGCTGGGACTGAGCCGCGGCAAGGGCGGCACGCTCACGGAGCTCGTGACGGACTCCGCACTGGGTCCGGTCTGCTCCGTCATCCTCATCACCGGTGCCGGCGGCATGTTCGGCGGCGTCCTGCGGTCCTCCGGGATCGGCGACGCGATCGCGCAGGCGATGGACTCGATGCACCTGCCGCTCATCGTCGCGAGCTTCCTGGTCGCCTCCGTCGTCCGTGTGGCGCAGGGATCCGCCACGGTGTCGCTCACGACCGCCGCCGCGCTCATGCAGCCGGTGATCATGGCAGGTGACTACAACGCGGTGCAGCTGGTCGCCCTCGTCGCCGCGACCGCGGCCGGCTCGTCCGTCGTGAGCCACGTGAACGACTCCGGGTTCTGGCTGGTGAGCCGCTTCTTCGGCCTGTCCACCGCGCAGACGCTCAAGTCGTGGACCGTCATGACGACCGTCGTGGGCGTCCTGGGCTTCCTCATCGCGGTGGTCCTCTACGCGCTGGCGTCGATGGGCTGACCGGAAGGGATCCCTTCGATCGGGGGCGTGCGGGTGTCTTCACCTGCACGCCCCCGATTCGTCATGTGGATGACGTTCCGCATCCGGCTTCCTGAGACTAGCCTGGGTGACGTCTGCGCGAACGATGCGCGCGGACGTCCGCGTCGCCCGGCAGGTCGCCCGTGCCTGCGCCCCTACTCTCAGGAGTCCCGCATGTTCCGTCCGACCCTCCCCGCCGCGCTGGCAGTGGCCGCTCTGGTCGTAGGCCCCGCGGCCTCGGCGACGGCGATGCCCGCGCCCCAGGCGCTGTCGATGTCCGTCCTGGCCACGACGGATGTCCACGGCCACGCCCTCAACTGGGACTACTTCACCGACGCGCCCTACCCGGCGGGTGAGGAACT
>DYUK01000210.1 GCA_020743695.1 Brevibacterium senegalense
CTGTCGGAGGACGACGTCGCCGAGGCCGTGAAGACCGCCGCTGCCCGGCTGGGATCCGATTCCGGCCCGCACGTGACCGTCGAGGCCCTGGGGCTGGAGTCGACGATGAATGCAGCGCTGCTGTCACTGCGACCGCTGGGCCGTCACGTGCAGATCGGACTGCTCACCGGTCCGCCCACCACCGCGATCCCCCGCATCGTGTCCCTGGAGCTGAGCCTCCTGGGCTCGCACGGCATGGCTGCCGCGGACTACGGGCCGTTGCTGGACCTCGTGGTCTCCGGACGGCTGCGCCCGCAGGACCTCGTCACCCGCACGATCGGCCTGGACGAGGCACCCGCCGCGCTGGAGGCGCTGGGCCGCCCCGCGACCGCCGGCGGCCTCACGATCATCCGGCCCTGAGGCGCGGGCCCCTCGTCAGACGAAACAGCCCCCGTCTCCCCTCCTCACAGGAAGGGGGACGGTGCCTGTTGCTCACTGCAAGCCGGTGACCCGGTTCGCCAGCAGGATCAGGCGATGATGCGCGCCAGGACGACCGGAGTCTCCTGACCGTCCCACGTTGCGATGAGCTGACCGGCATCGGTTCCAGTGACCGCGCTGGCGTCGAGCACGCGCACCACCTCGACGGCAGCACCGCGCAGGCGGATGACCGTGCTGCCCTTCGTCTCTTCGACCGCGGGGTTCTGCGGAGCGTCATCGGTAGCGGCGTGTGCAGCGGCGGCCGAGGCCCCGGTCCCCCGCACACTCGCGAGACCGTCGACGATCTGCGTGCGGCTGCCATCGGATCCCACCGCGAACTGCTCCGCGGCACCGCCGGCGTCCGTGATCGCCAGCAGCAGCTCCGTCACGTAGACCGGGTCGAAGGCGGCGTCGTAGACCCACCGGTCCCCCAGCACCGAATGCGCCATCCGCGTCACGAGCGCCTCGGCCGGCGCTCCGTCGAGCGGGGCTCCGCGATACGTGAGCGGAACCTGGACCAGCAGCTCGCCCCGCTGGGGCGCCGTGACGGCCACGATGTGCGTCTCGCAGCCCACCTCGCCGGCCGGATCGTCGAAGCGGAACGACGTGATCATCCGCAGGTCCTGGGCGGTGACCCCCGCGCCCAGGCGGGCCGACAGGTATGTCGCGACGGCCTCGGGCTTGGTGGGTTCCAACTGGGCGGCGTAGATGTCAGCCATAGTGGTTCAGGCCTTCCTGGTCCCGGGCAGCCAGGCGCCGTCCTCGACGGTGTAGTCCGCGAAGATCGCCGGCGCCTCCTGCTGCATGATCCGTCCGATCTTGTCGAAGACGAGACGGATCTCCTCCTCCGCGCCGGGCGCGGTGCGCATCTCGACGACGTGGCGCAGCGACCGGAGGTTCGCGGTGTAGACGATGCCCGTGCCCAGGCCCTCCGGCGCGAAGCGGCGCATGAACGAGGTCATGTGCTTCTTGTGCGCGAAGTTCGTGCCCTCCTCGTCGAGCTTGAAGTGCTCCGCCATCCACGTCTGGTGCTCCTCGAGGGTCTCGAGGACCTTGAGGCTGCGCTCCATGAGCTCCTCGTCCTCGCGCGCCCATTCCGGGAACCAGAACGGGACCTCGTCGAGGCGGACGTACCGCAGGGATTCCTGCGAGTACGCGCAGCCGGCGCGGTGGCGGATGAGCTCGTGCGTGAGGACGCGGGAGACGTTGTGGAGGATGAACGTGAAGTTCGCGTGCTCCAGGACGGACCCGTGCTGCGAGCCGATGACGTTGCCCAGGTAGGCGGCGGAGTCCGTGCGGACCCGCGAGACGTTGGGGTTGAGGCCCGGCTCCCACGAGCGGTAGCACATGCGGCCGGAGAACTCGAGGAGATCCTCGGCGTCCGGCGACGGCGCGTTCTGCACGCGGTCCGACCAGGCCTTCCCGCCCACCTCGTCGAGGTACGCGTCGATCGCCTCCCAATCGATCTGCGGCTTGGCGATGAGCGAGACTTCGGGTTCGACGTGGCGCACGGGGAGGGCCCTTCTGTCGGGGACGAGACGGTCTGTGTCGAGGCTGCGGGGCGACGCTGGGACAGGTCCGCAGCGACCCCGCGGATCGGGTTCCAGTCTAGTCATCCAGGATCCGGGTTCACCGCACCATGCGGATCTCCGTGAGCCCCAGGTCTTCGTCCGTCGTCGTCGAACCGTCGGGGGCGAAGCCGTGCTTACGATAGAAGGCCTGCGCGCGGGGATTGGGGTCCGCCACCCACAGCGTCGCGGACTCATCCGGACCGAGGACTGCGTCGAGGAGACCCGCACCCGCGCCGCCGCCGTGGATCGGGGCGTAGGTGTAGAGGACGAAGAGGTGGAGGCCGTCCGGACGGTCGGCCTCGCGCGACGGTCCGACCATGGCGATGCCCACGATCCGACCGTCTTGCTCCGCGACCGCGACGCGGTACGTCCGCTGGTTCTCCGGGGTGAAGAACGACCTCCACATCGCGCGACGACGCTCCAGCAGGCCCGGGTCATCGAGCACCGCGTCGGGCATCTGCCCGCGGTAGGTCTCCCTCCACGCGTCGACGTGGACGCGGGCCATCCCCTCGACGTCGTCGACGACGGGCTCGCGGATCACGATCGGCATACGCCGAGCGTACCGATCACGGCACGCGGTGGATCCACTTCTGCGTCGCGAACTTCTCATCGACCAGCTTCTGCGCTCCGGCCATCTCCTCCGGGGTGAGCTCCGCGGTCCGAGCGCCGTAGCGCTGGACGAACGTGTCGATGAACGTCCGGATGATCTCCGACCGCGGCGCGCCCGTCTGGCTGCGCACCGGGTCGACGCGCTTCTTCGCGCTGGCGATGCCCTTGTCGGAGATCTTCGCCTTCCCGATCCGCAGGACGTCCGTCATCATGTCCGCGTCGATGTCGTAGCTGAGCGTCGCGTGGTGGAGGACGGCCGTGCGCGTGCGCTTCTGCGCGGCACCGCCGATCTTCCCCTTCGACGATGTGATGTCGTTGATCGGCACGTACCACGCGTCGACGCCGTGCGCTCTGAGGGCCTCGATGACCCAGCGGTCCAGATACGCGTACGACTCCGTGTAGTCGAGCCCGGCGACGATGTCGACGGGCGCATAGATCGAGTACGTGATGCAGTTGCCGCCCTCCATGAACATCGCACCGCCGCCGGTGATCCGCCGGACGACCTCGACCCCGTGGCGCTCGACGCCGTCCGGGTCCAGCTCATTCACGTACGACTGGAACGCGCCGATGACGGCGGCCCGGTCCTCCCACTCCCAGATCCGCAGGGTGGGACCGCGGCGGCCGGCCTCGACCTCGCGCAGCAGGTACTCGTCGAGGGCGACGTTCAGCCGCGTGGGCAGGACGGGCGTGTGGACGACCTCCCAATCGAGGTCCGCCATCTCGCGCGCATCGGCCAGTGCCCGGCGCACCACGACCGCAACGTCCGCGATGCCCATGCCGTGGAGGTCCAGGTCGTCCGCGAACGGGGCGAGCGCCGCCTCGAGCCTGCCGGTCAGCTCGTCTGACGATGCCGTCACCGCGGCTCCCACCAGTGCCGGTGCCAGCGCGTCGAAAGCGCCCTCCGGGTCGAGGAAGAAGTCGCCGGAGATCTTCGCGGCGGTGATCTCCCCGCCCGCCGTCTCCAGGTCCGCGACGACCAGCTTGCCGCCGGGGACCTTGTACTCCGCGTGATGCTGACGGGTGCCGCTGCTCTCCGAAGTCGTCATGCCCCCAACCTACTCCGTCGCCAGCGCACCCCACCTCTTGACCGGACACTCGGTTGAATGGTTACCTAGTCGAGTAAGCAACCAATCCACCTCCACGGGAGCGATCCCGGTTGAAGGCGGCCCTGCAGACAGGAGAGACGATGTTCGACCCCGGGCGTCCCCTCTTCCTCCAGATCGCCGAGTCGATCGCGGATTCGATCGTCGACGGATCGCTCGCCGAGGAGGAGAAGGCCCCCTCCACGAACGAACTCGCCGCGTTCCACCGCATCAACCCCGCGACCGCCGCCAAGGGCGTCGCGTCGTTGACCGACGAGGGGATCCTCTACAAGAAGCGGGGTATCGGGATGTTCGTCGCCGCCGGCGCCCGCGAACGCCTGCTGGCCCAGCGGCGGGAGACCTTCGCCCGCACCTACGTCGCCCCGCTCCTGGCGGAGGCGGAACGACTGGGACTCTCCCGCGACGACGTGCGGCACCTCATCGAGCAC
>DYUK01000211.1 GCA_020743695.1 Brevibacterium senegalense
GCGATCAGCACGGACGACCTCACCCTGCCGGACGCCCACCACGGGGTCGCGGTCCCCCGCGAGGACGGCAGCGTCGTCCTGACGGAGGGCACCGAGGACTCCCGCAGCACCGTCCTCATCCAGGACGCGGACGGCGAGGAGATCGCCCGCACGGACGACTGCCCCGGCGTCCACGGGGAGGCCGTCGCCGCCGACGGTGTCATCACCCTGGGCTGCGAGAACGGCATCGTCATCGTCGACGGCGACTCGATCGAGCACATCGCCGCGGACGTCGACTACGCGCGGATCGGGAATCAGGCGGGCTCGGACGCGTCGCCCGTCGTGCTGGGCGACTACAAGACGGACCCGGACGCGGAGCAGGAGAACCCCACGCAGGTGAGCCTGACGGACACGGCCTCGGGCGAGATCCAGGTCGTGGACCTGCCGGCCAGCTACGCGTTCCGCTCGCTGGCCCGCGGCCCGGAGGGCGAGGCGCTGGTCCTGGGCGACGACGGCACGCTGCGGGTGATCGACCCGGAATCCGGCGACATCACCGCCGAGGTCCCGGTCACCGAGGCCTGGGACGAGCCCGCCGACTGGCAGCAGCCCATGCCCAGCCTCACCGTCAGCGATGACCTCGCCTTCGTGTCGGACCCGGAGGCGCAGCGGATCAGCATCGTCGACCTCACGAAGGCGGAGGACGGCGCCGAGGCCGTGGTCACCTCGTACGAGCTGCCGCAGGTTCCGAACGAGGTCGCCGTCGCGAGCGGCGCGGTGGCGGAAGGTGCGGCCGAGCACGGCGAGGACGACGGTCATGAGGGGCATGATCACGGGGATGAGGACGCCGACGAGCACGAGGGGCACGATCACTGATGTGAGTGGCGCGATCTGACTGCACACCGCAACGGCCCGGGTGGGAGCGACTATCGCTCCCAGCCGGGCCGTTGCCGTGCCGCCTTCGTCAGGCGACGTCAGCGGTGCGTCAGACCGCGACGACCTCGACCGGGATGTTCCCGCGGGTGGCCTTCGAGTAGGGGCACAGCTCGTGAGTGCGGTCGACGACCTTCTGCGCCTGGTCCTTGTCGATGCCGGGGATGCTCACGGAGAGCTTGACGCTCAGGCCGAAGCTCTCGCCCTCCTTGCCGATCCCCACCTCCGCGTTGACGACGGACTTCGACGTGTCGACGCCCATCTCCTTGCCAGCCAGGCCCAGGGCGCCCTGGAAGCAGGCGCCGTAGCCCACGGCGAAGAGCTGCTCCGGGTTGGTGCCCTCACCGGATCCGCCCATCTCCTTGGGGGTCTGGAGTGCGACCTCGAGCTTCCCGTCGTCGGTGGCGCCGCGGCCGTCACGACCGCCGGTGACCTCTGCGCGTGCCGTGTAGGCGATGGATTCCGGAGTGTTCATCGTGTGCTCCTCCTCGTGACTCAAGGGAGTCGTCCTAGTGGCCCGAGTATCGGGCCACTCACCCTCGACCCTTCCTCACTCACCGCTGACTGTCCAGGGGTCTCAGTCACCTCTGAGATCCGCGAACCCCTGCCATCCTGTGCCCGACCGCCGTATGCTCGAAGGACGGGACGGACCGGGAGGCTCACATGTTCGGGACGATCGTCGGCGCGATGCTCATCGTCTATGCCGTGCTGGCCGTCGCGATGGTCATCATGCTGCCGCTGACGATCATCGCGAGGATGCGGCGCGAACTCACCGGCGAGGTGCCGATCCTGGACGATCTGGAGGACGACCTCGCCCGCTCCCGCGCGGAGGACCTCGAGGAGAAGCGGCAGCTCACCCTGGTGCGCTTGCAGACCACCGCCGAGGCCGCAGCTCGCTCCCACGACCAGGTCCTGGAGGACTGGGTCACCCACCTGCAGGACGAGCAGATGACGGCGTCACCCGTGGGTACGGCGAGCACTGCGGTGCCCGAAGACGTCGACCCTGCCGTGCAGAAGCGGCTGCTCGACGCCCTGGACGCGGCGCAGTCCGACCGGGTGGATCCGGTGGACCCGGGCCTCGACCACTACGCGGTGGGGCTGTATGCCACACGCGTCCGCGAGCTGGAGGCCGCCTGGACCGCGTACCGGCGTGCGGAGGGCCGGTGAGACCAGCTCCGCGCCGACCTCCGCACCTGCGTCACGCCGGCCCCCGCCCGCGTACTCTCGTCAGATCATCGACTGCGCGAAATCGACCGGCAGCAGCGTCCGCACGCGCTCCGGCTGCACCTCGTGCAGCGAGCGCTCGTCGGCCAATCGGCTGATCTGGTGCCTCTTCGCGGCGGAGAACAGGCTCCGTACGTCACGAGCATTGCCGAAGCCCGGCCTGTCGCGCTTCTCCGCCAGCAGACGGCGGGCCTCCGCCAGGGCCTCGGGTCCCACGGTGCGTCCGTCCGCCTGGGCGAAGCGGATGAGGACGTCAATCAGCTCGTCGTCCGAGTAGTCGGGGAAGTCGAAGCGGATGGGGAAGCGGGAGGCCAGGCCGCTGTTGGAGGCGAGGAAGTCGTCCATCTCCTCCCCGTACCCCGCGGCGATGACGACCAGGTCGTCCCGGTAGTCCTCCATGAAGGTGATGAGCTTCGAGATCGCCTCCTGGCCGAAGTCGTTCTCATAGCCGGTGGCCAGACTGTACGCCTCGTCGATGAAGAGGACTCCCCCGATCGCTGATTCGAGCTTGGCCTCCGTCTTGAGCGCCGTCTGCCCGATGTAGCCCGCGACCAGGTCGGAGCGGTGGACCTCGACCAGGTGGCCCTGGGACAGGAGACCCAGCCCGTGGTAGATCCGGGCGAGAATCCGTGCGACCTCGGTCTTGCCCGTGCCGGGGTTCCCCAGGAACAGCATGTGCCGAGCGTCGTCATTGGTGCGGACGCCGGCCTCGCGCAGCAGATCCTCCATCTGCACCTCGTTCACGAGCCCCGCGACCTCGCGCTTGATGGGATCGAGCCCGACCAGGCTGCTGAGGTCCTGCTCCGCAGTCCGGAAGATGCGACGGCGCTGCTCGTCGTCGTGGCGGTCCTCGCGGATGTCCGCGACCGTCAGAGTGCGCACCTCCTCATCAGTGAGGTCGTCCAGGCGACCGCTCAAGCGCATGCCCTGGCGCTCGACCGTCGCCTCGAAGAGCCGGCGCATCTCGCGGGCGTTGCCGTAGCGGGGCGTCCGCTTCCGCGGCAGATGCGATCGCACCTCCTTCTCCACGCCGTCCGCCAGGTCGAAGCGGGCGTCGCGCACCATCCCGTGGAAGATCTCGACGAGCTCGTCATCGGAGAAGTCATCGAAGGAGACCCGGTTGCCGAAGCGCGATTCCAGTCCCGGGTTCGCGCGCAGGAGCGACTGCATCTGCTCGCGGTATCCCGCGGCGATGACGAGGACGTCGTCGCGGTGGGTCTCCATGAGCGTCATGAGCTCGTCGACCGCCTCCTTGCCGTAGTCGCTGCGGCCATCGACGTTGAGCGTGTAGGCCTCGTCGATGAACAGCACCCCGCCCATGGCCTTGGCGAACTGCTTGCGGACCTTGGGCGCAGTCTCGCCGATGCCCTCACCCACGAGGTCGGCACGGGACACCTCCGTGAGCTTTCCGGTCCGCAGGACCCCGCGCTCGCGGTAGATCTCGCCGATGAGGCGGGCGACCTCCGTCTTGCCCGTGCCCGGGTTGCCCAGGAACAGCAGATGCCGGGCCGGCGGCTTGAGGGTGATGCCCGCGTCCCGCCGCCGCTGGGCGAGCTCCGCGCCGCGCAGCGCCCGCCGCACCGTCGACTTCACCCCGCTGAGCCCGACCATACGGTCGAGCCGCAGCCACGGATCGTCCGCCGCCGCGCCTGCGGGTTCGTCTTCGGCCGCCGGCTCGTCGGCCACCCCCGCATCCCGCACCCGAGGCCGTGGTCCCGTTCCCGTCGTCTCCTGGGCAGCGCTCTCTCTCCGCTGCATATGACAGATGTCGGTCAAGTCGTTCGCGAAGCCCTCGAGGTCGATGAGGGCAGGGGGAGCGTCCTGGCAGACCGCCAGGAGTCGGAAAGCGGACACCGCCCACTGATGTGCCGCACCCGCTTCACCCGCGCGGACGGCACGGGCAAGTGCGTTCGAGATCGTGTGAGCTTCCACATCCGAGGCCTCTCCTGCGGCGACCCGCTCCCGCGCCAGCATGAAGGTCTGTCCACCCAGCGCCTTCCGCAAGACCGCGGGCACAGACGTACCGGCCTGCACAAGTTCTGCAACCAGCAAGTCGTCGAAGGAGGGCACAGCGCAGTCGATGGCGCTGAGCCGTCCGGCGGATGAAGCCAGCTGCCGCGCCAACGTCTCCAGGGCGGAATCCGGCCCGCTCAGCCACGGGAGGGTCTGCGCGCCGGCTTCGCCCAGAGCGTCTGCGAACATCTCCGCCAACTGATCATCGGCTGCCGTCTCCAGACGTCCCGCCGGGATGGTGTCGGTCACCGACCGGACAACACGGACGGCATCTGCTGCGGCAGCAGACAGCGGCGGGATCTCCGCGACGACCTCCAGAACATCACCCAGGATCCGGGCTGTCGTCGTGATGTCGTAGTTCTCCCGCAGCAGCTGCCAAGCGAACACCAACCAGCTGAACCCCGATGGCCACACGAGGCAGTACAGGAGTCCGCGGGAGGAGGCTCCTTCCGCTTTGAAGTCCGCAAGCAGATCGTTCTGCGCACTGTGATCGCGGATGAGCACCGGACCGTGAAGGGATTCGAGGATGAAGACCGTGAGACGGACCAGCGGGGGCACGGTGTCGACGTAGCCCGGCAGAACGCTGTCCGCATCCACACAGTGGGCATACTCGTGAGTGGCCAGAGCCACGATCCGACTGCGGATCCCGGCGAGCTCGTCCGCACCGACAACCCAAGGTGCGCTTGTGTCCCACCCGCCCAGATAGGGAAGCCCCGAAGTCATGACCTCGATGTCCCTGTCCGTCAGAGATGCTGCGGGTGGTGTCCGGTCTGCCATGTGAGTCTCCTCGTAGGGGATGTCGTCGCGAAGCGGGGACGAGTGAGCAGGAGTCCGCGGTCATCCTATGCAAGGCCCTGCACACGTGGGGGCGCGCGTCTTGTCGTCAGAAGGCGTGCGTGTGTCGCCCGGACGAGGTGCCGCGTCACTCCTGCAGCGTGTAGATCTCGGCATTCCACGAGCTGTCGTCCGATTCGAAGAGCAGAGTTCCGTCGAACCGATCGGTGTTCGCGAAGATCTCGTACTCGAGTGAATCGACGTAGACACTGAGGACGCCTTGGTCAACTGACCATGTACCCGAGCCCGTTTCCTGACTCGCACGCTTCTTGTATGAGTACAGGGCCGATCCGTCGTTCTTGAGGACCAGCAGCGTGGTGCCGGCACTGCCGGTGTACGTCCCCTCGACGCGAGGGCTGCCGCTGCAGGACGTGAGGCCCAGGGACAGTGCGAGTGCGGTGAGCACGACTGCGACGATGCGGAGCGCCGTCGTACGGCGCGGGGAGTGTGCTGTGGAGTTCATCGGTGGACCTCGTCTGCTCGGAAGCTGTCGTTCCGGGCCATCGTGACAAGGTGCATCGTCGCTGATCAACGACGGTAACTGGTGAATCGAGCGGGCGCTGCGGTGCGCCCCGAGTCGAGTTCATCCAGTGCTGATGTATCGAACTCGCCCCAACCCTATCAGGTGCTCATAATCCGTTGACTCATAGTCATCATCCTGCGAGGCTCGGGAGCATGGAGAGCAGTGAGCATCGCATCCGCTTCGGCCTGCGAGTGCGCGAGCTGAGGATGCATCCGCGGCGCGCGACCGGCAAGAAGCCCCGCTCGCAGGAGCGCTTCGCGGACGACATCGGGATGGATCGGACCTACATCGGTGGGATCGAGCGCGGCCGTCGGAATCCCACGCTGGACGTGATCGTGCGCCTGGCGGAGGGCCTGGGAGTACCGCCGGCAGAGCTCCTGCGCACCGACGGTCGGCCTCGGCAGTCGCCCCGAGGCGACGCCAGACGCTGAGAAGGCCCATCCGGGCCGCGGTTCAGCGCGTACCGTCCCAGGCGAGGCGAGCCTCGCGCCGCGGGTCGATGACCGTCTCGGTAGCCGTGTCGAAGCGCTGCACCGAGCGCTGATCGGGCGTGTACGCCTCCCACCCCGGAGCCTCGCCGTGGATGAAGGAGACCCACGCTCCGTGCATCGTGTCCGCGAGATCCTGCGGCGCGTCCGGACCGGTCAGTCGCTCGGCGCCCGGGGTACCCAGCGTGTTGAAGAAGAACGGGATGTCGACGAAGTGCGCGGCACCCAGCGCGCCGTCGATCGCGCGGGACTTCCACGCGAACTCATACATGTGCGTGGGCGGGCCGCCTGCCTCATGCTGCGCCTCGGCCAGCCGGATGGCGGGTATGCGGAACATCCAGTCGGTCTGGAGCGCGGACAGCGTTGCTCCCGGGGTCGGATCCTGCTCGTCCTGATAGAGATCGCGGACGCTCGCATCGGCGGGGAGCCCGTACGACTGCGCGACACGGTCGAGCACGCCGTCCTCGATGCGGTCGATCGCACCACCGGGAGCCAGGAACAGTCGGTTCTCCTCCGTCGTCGTCCCCACGAGGAGTCGCACCGATGAGGCACTCCCCTGCCGAATTGCGTCGAGTGGCGCCTGCGGCAGCACGCTCCCATCGATCGACGGACTGAACGGCATGCCGTTCAGCAGCACCTCGCGGACAGACGCCGGGTCCGAAGTTGATCGGAGTCGTGCGTCGAGGGCTTCCTCGGCCGCGAGCAGGTCGTCGACGGCGACAGCACTGAATGCCTCGCGGTCCAGCTCCACTCCCACAATGTCAGCCAGAGTCGTCGACACGGCACGCGCAGTGGTTCGCGACAGCGCGTGATGGGCGGCGCCGCTCTCCAGGATCGCGGCCTCGAACAGCCCTGTGGCCAGCGGGCTGCCCAGCAGAGCGCCGATACTCATGGCACCCGCAGACTGTCCGGCGACCGTGACACGCGAGGGATCACCGCCGAATGCCGAGATGTTCTCCTGCACCCACGCAAGAGCTGCGATCTGATCGCGGATACCGATGTTGGCGGTCTCGTCTCCCACGTCCAGGAAGCCGAGCGCACCCACGCGATAGTTGATGGTCACGCAGACGACGCCGTTGCGAGCGAACGAGGTGCCGTCGTAGGTCGGGATGGATCCCGAGCCCCGCACGAACGCGCCGCCGTGGATCCACACGAGCACCGGCGCGCTGCCGGCAACGTCCGGCGTCCACACGTTGAGGTTGAGCTGTTCGTCGCCGGCGATACGAGCGTCTCCAAAGATGGCGTCG
>DYUK01000212.1 GCA_020743695.1 Brevibacterium senegalense
CGGATCGTCCCGGACGGGGACGGGTACCGCTGCGACCTCACCCTCCCGCTGCAGTACCAGGGACCGCCCGGGCGGGTGCACGGCGGCATCGTCGCGACGCTCGTCGACCACCTCCTGGGGCACGCGGCCGCGCTGGCGGGGCCCGCCCGGTCGATGACGCGGTACCTGACGATCAACTACGACGGCGGCACGCCCATCGGGAAGCCCATCACCGTGCGCGGGCGCGTCGCCCGCCACGAGGGCCGGAAGAGGTTCATGGAGGCGGAGGTCGTCTGCGACGGCGAGGTGTGCGTGCGCGCCGAGGGGCTGTGGATCCTGCCGCGCACGGCCTGACTCCCCGGCTTCGCCCGCTCCCCGGCCCCGTATCCTGACGTCATGTCGACGGCACTCCTCATCCCCGCCGCGGGCTCCGGCACCCGCCTGGGCGCGGGCCTGCCCAAGGCCTTCGTCCCGCTGGCCGGCCGGACCCTGCTGGCCCGCGCGGTCGACGGTGCCGTCCGCTCCGGAGTCGTCGACACGATCGTCATCGCCGCCCCCGCACACCTCCTGCAGGAGGCGGAGGACATCGCCCGCACCGCTGCCGAACTCGTGGTCACCGACCCTGACCAGGGCACCTCAGGCCGTGGTCTCGGTTCGACAGACGCTCCCGAGGCCGTGGCCGCCGGCCCTGCCCCCGTCACGATCCGCGTCGTCGCCGGGGGAGAGGACCGGACCGTGTCCGTCGCCGCCGCATTGGCGGCCGTGCCGGAGGCGGAGACCGTCCTCGTCCACGACGCCGCCCGCTGCCTCACCCCGGTCGACGTCTTCCATCGCGTGCACGCCGCGCTGCAGTCCGGCGCCCGCGCCGTCGTCCCCGTCCTCCCGGTCACGGACACCGTCCGGACGCAGGCGGACGACGGGACGCTGCGCGGCGGCCTCGACCGTGCCTCGCTGCGCCGCGTCCAGACGCCGCAGGGCTTCCGCCGGGCGGTGCTGCACGCCGCTCACACCGTGCACCTCGACGACCCGGACCCGGTCCTCACGGACGACGCGGGCCTCGTCGAACGCATCGGCACCGCGCTCACCGCGGTCGACGGCGACGAGGCCTCCCTCAAGATCACCCATCCGCTGGACCTGCGGATCGCGCAGCTCCTGCTCGAGGACTCGGGAGACCCCGCATGACGCATCATCCTGATCCAGTGCCCCTGCCCCGCGTGGGCACGGGCGTCGACGTGCACGCCTACGCCCAGGACCCCTCGCGCCCGCTCTGGATCGCGGGTCTCCTGTGGGAGGGGCAGACGGGGCTGGAGGGGCACTCCGATGCGGACGTCGTCGCGCACGCGTGCTGCGACGCCCTCTTCGTCGCCGCGGGCATCGGGGACCTGGGAGCGCACTTCGGGGCGGCCCGACCGGAACTGGCGGGGGCCTCGGGAACGGTCCTCCTGGCGGAGGCGGCCCGGCTGGTCCGGGACGCCGGCTTCGAGATCGGCAACGTCTCCGTGCAGGCGATCTGCGTGCGGCCGAAGATCGGCACCCGCCGCGACGAGGCGCAGCGGGTGCTGAGCGAGGCCGCCGGCGCGCCCGTGTCCGTGTCCGGGACGACGACGGACGGGCTGGGGCTCACCGGCCGGGGCGAGGGCGCCGCCGCGATCGCGACAGCCCTGGTGGTGCCGCGGGGCTGAGTCCGCGCAGTGCCTCAGTCCGCGTGAGAATCGGAGTGAGGTTTTCGCGTGATCAGCGATTGATGTTGCCGGCGATCACACCGATCAACGTCAACGCCATGGCGACGGCCAGAGCGATCGCTGAGGCGATGAAGGCCAGGGCGATGCGGTCGCTCAGGGCCGCGGCGACGATGGCCGGGCCGATGATCTGACCGATGCTGTACCACGACGTCAGCTTCGCCGAAGCGTTCGCGACTCCCATCTGCGTGCCGACACCGATCGTCATCATGACTGCTCCGATGAACGTGAATCCGAACAGGGCGGCCGCGATGATGAGCACGATCGGGGTCTCTCCGAAGACCGCGAGCAGAGCGCCGAAGACCTGCAGGGAGTAGCAGACGGTGAGCGCTTTGACGGTGCCGATCCGGGCTGCGACCGCTGACCAGGTCAGGGGAGACACCGCTGTCGCGATGCCTGCGATCATCCACGTCGACGCGGCCGCAGTGCCCCCGAAGACCGGTTCGGCCAGCACCACGAGGTAGGTGCCGATGATGATGTAGCCGCCGCCCTGGAAGAAGTAGCCGGTGGAGAGGAAGGCCATGGCCCGGCGACGGCTGGTCTCGAACGGGGTGGCCGCGCCTGTCCGGTCGGTGGACTGGGTGGGGGAGCGGTCGGTGGCTTCGCTGGGGTGGGCGGCCTGGGCGGGGGTGTGGACTGCGATCCGGGCCGGGATCGGCCAGTTCCACGCGATGATCGAGAACACGGCGGAGACGGCCGCGCAGATGAGCCACAGCTGACGCCAATCGGCGAAGCCGCCTGCGACGAGCACGATGGTTCCGGAGACGAGGATGCCCAGGCCGACTCCGCCGTAGGAGACGCCGCCGTCGCGCGGTCTGCGGGAGTTCGCGGGGATCCGTTGGGTGACGCATACGAAGATCAGTCCCGAGGCGACTCCGGCGATCGTGCGGATGCTGCCTTGCCAGATGAGGTTGGGGGTCAGGGCGACCGCGGCCAGACCGATGGTGGAGACGACGAGGCTGAGCCGGTAGACGAAGCGGTTGGGCTGGACCCAGCCTCGGGCGATGACGAGGGTGCCGATGAAGTAGCCGACGTAGTTCAGGGTTGCGATCCACGCTCCGGGGGCCGAGCTCCAGTGCAGGGCTGCGACCATGAGCGGCAGGGCGGGGGTGTAGAAGAAGCGGCCCATGCCCATCGCCACGGACAGTCCCAAGGCGCCGCGGACGGGGTCGAACGAGAGGCGGCCGGCGTGTGCTGACAGGTCGTTCGTCTCCTTCCGCGGTGGCTGAGCTGACAACTACTGGTTCATGTGTCAGCCGGCGGTGTGCCGGGGCGCGATCCGCGCGGTGACGATGCGGCCGGCGATGAAGAGGGCGACGTACAGGCCCAGGGTCGCCAGCAGCTGCGAGCGCACGTCCGGGACCGTGAAGCCCAGGACGATGACGGCGACCAGGGCGGCCAGCGTCGCCCACGACAGGTACGGGAAGAGCCACATCTTCAGCGGCAGGTGCTGCCCGGTCCGCTCCGCCCGGGTGCGGAGGATCAGGTGCGAGGTGATCGCGACCAGCCACGTGGCGATGAGGGTGGAGCCCACGAGGTTGAGCAGCATGCCCAGCACCGCCTCCGCCCAGAGGTAGTTGAGGAGCACCGCGACGAAGCCGAACGCGACGGACATCCAGACGCCCGCCGCGGGCACCGCCCGGTCGTTCAGACGACCCGTACGCTGCGGCGCCATCCCGCGCTGCGCCAACGAGAAGTACATGCGGGAGGCGCCGTACACGTTCGCGTTCAGCGAGCTCAGGAGGGCCGCGACGATGATGAAGCCCAGGATCGCGCCCAGCACCGGCAGGCCGGCCGTGTTGAGGACCGCGACGAACGGGCTCTGCAGCAGATCCGGATCGTCCCACGGGAGCGCCAGGACCATGATGCCCACGGACCCCATGTAGAAGAGCAGGATGCGCCACACGATCGTGCGGGTGGCGGTCGCGATCGACTTCTCCGGCTGGGCGGTCTCCGCCGCCGCGACCGCGACGATCTCGATGCCGCCGAACGCGAAGACGACGATCAGCAGGCCCGCCGCGATCCCGCTGATGCCGTTGGGCATGAGGCCGCCGGACACATGCGTGAGACCGGGGCTGTCCGCCGGGGTCCACCCCAGCAGGAACGCGATGCCCAGGATGAGGAAGAGGACGACGAAGGCGACCTTGATGAAGGAGAACCAGAACTCGAACTCGCCGAAGTTCTTGACGCCCCACAGGTTGATCCACGTGAAGACGACCATGAACACGAGCGCGTAGAGCCACTGGGGGAACAGCGGCACGATGCCCGCCAGGATCTGTGCGGCCGCCGTCGCCTCCGCCGCGACGACGAGGCACAGGGTGATCCACCACAGCCAACCCACCGCGAACGCCGTCGACGGCCCCAGTGCCTTGCCCGCGTAGTAGGAGAACGCACCCGGGTTGGGGTCCGCCGCGACCATCTCGCCCAGCATCCGCATGACGGCGATGACGATGAGGCCCGCGATCGCGTAGGACACGAGGACGGCGGGACCGGCCGCGGCAATGCCGGCGCCGGAGCCCACGAACAGGCCCGCGCCGATCGCAGAGCCCAGGCTCATCATGACGAGGTGGCGCGGTCGCATCGCCGGTCGCAGGCCGCTGCCGGTCCGTTCGTCTCCGCTGCTGATCTGGTCGTTCACAGCCCAGATCCTACAGATCACGTGGGGTTCCGCGTGACGTGGATCGCCCCCGGACCCACTCCGCGGTGCGGAGCGCGGCCCGGGGGCGAGGCGCAGGTGGGCCGGTGGCCGGAATCAGTGGCCGCGGTCCAGCCAGTCCTGCAGGTTCGGGGACTCCGCCCCGATCGTCGTCGAATCGCCGTGTCCGGTCAGGACGACCGTGCGGTCCGGCAGCTCGAAGAGCGTCTCCGTGATCGACTGGATGATCGTGTCGAAGCTCGAGTACGACCGCCCGGTCGCTCCGGGACCGCCCTGGAACAGGGTGTCGCCGGAGAACAGCACGGGGCTGGAGGCGGAGGCGCCCCCCGGCAGCACGTCCTGCGGGATCCGCAGCGTCTCGCTCACGTAGAAGCACGTGGAGCCGGGGGAGTGCCCCGGGGTGTGCAGCGCCTTGAGGTGCACACCCGCCACGGCGTACTCCGCACCCGGGTCGATCGACCGGTCCGGCCCGGTGGTGGGGTAGACCATGTCCCACAGCACCCGATCGTCGTCATTCAGGTGGATGGGCGGGTCTCCCACCGCTCGAGCGGTGTCCGCGACCGCACGGATGTGGTCGTCGTGCCCGTGGGTCAGGAGGATGGCCTTGACCTTCCGTCCGCCCACCGCGGCGGCGACCGCCTCCGCGTCGTGCGCCGGGTCGATGATGATGACCTCCTCATCGTCGCCCACGATCCACACGTTGTTGTCGACGTCGAACGTGCCGCCGTCCAGGGAGAACGTTCCGGACGTCACGAGCCTCTCGATGCGCGCGCTCACGGGATCTCCACCACCGATCGCAGGACCTCGCCCCGGCCCATCTTCGCGAACGCCTCCTCGACGTCCTCGATGCCGATGCGCTCGGATACGAAGCTCTCCAACGGCAGGCGGCCCTGCTTGTAGAGGTCGACGAGCATGGGGAAGTCGCGCTTGGGCAGGCAGTCGCCGTACCAGGACGACTTGAGGCTGCCACCGCGGCCGAACACGTCCAGCAGCGGCACGGTCAGCTCCATCTCCGGAGTGGGCACGCCCACCAGGACGACGGTGCCCGCCAGGTCGCGCGCGTAGAACGCCTGGCGCCACGTCTCCGGGCGGCCCACCGCGTCGATGACGACGTCCGCACCGAACCCGCCCGTGAGCTCCTGCACCGCCGCGACCACGCCGTCCTCGTCCAGGTCGGACGAGTCGATCGTGTGCGTCGCGCCCCGCTCCAGGGCCCATCCGAGCTTGCGGGGATCGCGGTCGATCGCGATGATCGTGCCGGCTCCCGCCAGCTGCGATCCGACGATCGAGGCCATGCCCACACCGCCGCAGCCGATCACGGCGACGGACTTCCCGCGGGTCACCCCGCCGGTGTTGATCGCGGCGCCGATGCCCGCCATGACGCCGCAGCCCAGCAGGCCCACGACGGCGGGGTCCGCCTCCGGCACCTTCGTGCACTGGCCGGCGGCGACGAGCGTCTTCTCTGCGAACGAGCCGATGCCCAGTGCCGGGGACAGCTCCGTGCCGTCCTCCGCCAGCGTCATCTTCTGGCTCGCGTTGTGGGTGTCGAAGCAGTACCACGGCTCGCCTCGGTCGCACGCGCGGCAGTCGCCGCAGATCGCGCGCCAGTTGAGGACAACGAAGTCCCCCACGGCGACCTCCGTGACGCCCTCGCCCACCTGGGACACGACGCCCGCGGACTCGTGACCCAGCAGGTACGGGTACTCGTCTCCGATCCCGCCCTCTCGATAGTGGAAGTCGGTGTGGCAGACCCCGCAGGACTGCACGTCGACGACGACCTCACCCGGACCGGGGTCCGGGATGACGATGTCGACGACTTCCACGGGTGCGCCCTTGGCGCGGGAGATGACTCCCTTGACCGTTGTCGGCATGAGACTCCTTTCAACCGCCTGCAGGTGCGCGCACGGCTGCGGGCGGACTCCGCGTCGCAGACGCGGTGTGTGGGACTCGGCCAGCCTATCGGCGCGCATCGCGCCTGCCCAGTCCCGCCCGGTGCACCCGGCGCGGCGGTCCCACCGGCCGCAGTCGGATGCGCCCGAGGCCGGGGTCCGGTGCCGTCAGTGCGGCACCGGACCCCGGCCTCGGGCACGGGAGGGTCGGTCAGGCGTCCTCGCCCGTCGTCGCATCGGGGTGACGACGCAGGTGCAGGATCGACCAGGCGAGCCCGCCCCAGATCGTCCCCAGCGAGATGATCATCATGATCACGGCCGCTGCGCTCATGCCTCCTCACCTCCTGTCGGGGTCGTCGTGGTCGACGGTGCGCCGCCCGCCTCAGCCTCGAACTCCGCGCGCGCCCGGGCGACGCGGTCGAGGCTTTTCCTGGGCCACGGGATGATACTGATCAGGTAGGAGAGGTACGCGAGTGCCGCGATGAGGCCCCAGCCGAACAGCAGCAGGTGCCAGGTCGGGTAGCCCTCGTAGCCCTCCTGCGCATAGACCATGATCTGCTGGATGAGCATGAAGCCCAGCACGATCGGCGTGACGACGGAGACGCAGATGATCCAGATGGGTCCCAGCTTGAACGAGGACACGCTGTTGAGGTGATCGCGCAGCTTGGGCAGGCCCACCAGCAGCCAGCCCACGGCGATGATCGCGGTGAGTGCGACGCCCACGATGCCCAGGTTGTTCGTGAACGCGTCGATCGTGTCGAGGACGCTCAGGCCGGTGGCAGTCGGCATGATGGCGATCGAGACGATCGCCATCATGCCGCCCACGACGACGGTGGACGTCCGCTCGCTCCAGCCCGTCTTGTCCGCGATCGCGGAGATGGGCACCTGGATGATCGACACGAGCGAGGTGAGGCCCGCGAAGATGAGCGACAGGAAGAAGAGGACGCCGAAGATCGCGCCACCGGGCATCTCGCTGATGATCGTGGGGAACGCGATGAACGCGAGGCCCACGCCGTTGCTCACGACTTCGTCGACGCCCACGTTGGCGGCGTGCGCCATGAAGCCCAGTGCGGCGAACACGCCCACGCCGGCCAGCATCTCGAAGCCGGAGTTCGCGAAGCCCACGACCAGGCCGGAGCCGGTCAGGTTCGTCTTCCGCTTGAGGTACGACGCGTAGGTCAGCATGATGCCGAACATGATCGAGAGCGAGAAGAAGATCTGTCCGTAGGCCGCCACCCACACGGTGGGGCTTGTGAGGGCCGCCCAGTCCGGGGCGAAGAGCGCGTCGAGGCCCTCGAGTGCGCCCGGCAGGAACAGCGCGCGCACGACGAGGGCCGCGAAGAGGACGATGAGCAGCGGCACGAAGACCTTCGAGAACCGCGCGATGCCGGCCTGCACGCCCGCGAACAGGATTGCAAGGCAGACGATCCAGACGGCGATGAGCGGGATGAGGACGCCGGGCACGAAGTCGCCCGACAGTCCGGCCTCGCCGTTCTGCTGGAGATACTCGCCGATGAAGAAGCCCTCCGGATCATCGCCCCACGCCCGGGTGACGGAGAACCCGGTGTAGGAGACGGCCCAGCCGACGATGACGGCGTAGTAGATGCCGATGCAGGTGGCGATGCCGACCTTGAACCAGCCGATCGGCTCTGCGGCGGGGTGCATGTCGCGGTACGCCAGGGGCGCGGAGGACCGGGCCCGGTGGCCGAGCGCGTACACCATGAAGAGCAGCGGGATACCCGCCGTCAGGAGTGCGATCAGGTAGGGGATGATGAACGCGCCGCCGCCGCTCGAATAGGCCACATACGGGAAACGCCAGATGTTCCCCAGTCCGATCGCGGATCCGATCGCGGCCATGATGAAGGCGGTGCGGCTCACGAACACCTGACGATCAGGTGCGTTCGTCGCCGTGGACATGGACACTTCCTTTCTGTGGCGTGCGTCGTTGCACGGAGATTCCGGAGTCTAGGTCAGAACCGGGTACTCCCTGGGAAAATCCTTGCAAATGTGGCATGCGTCACGGCAATGATAGTACTCTTTCGTCGTTTGGGGCCATGGTGCTCCGATGCGCGGGGAATCCGATCCGGTCACGGTCCGTCGGCGCGGTCGGGTGCGGGTCCGCTCGGTAGACTGGCCCGCGTGATACGACTGCACAGCACCGATTCCGGCACCCTCGTCCCCCTGTCGCCCGTGCGCGACGGACACGTGGGGATGTACGTCTGCGGTGCCACCGTGCAGGGCGCCCCGCACATGGGCCACATGCGCGCCGGCGTCGTCTACGACCAGCTGCGCCGCTGGCTCCTCTACCGGGGTCTGCAGGTCACCCTCGTCCGCAACACGACGGACATCGACGACAAGATCCTCACGAAGTCCGTCGAGGAGGGCCGCGAGTGGTGGGCGCACGCCTATCACTACGAGCTCGTCTTCACCGACGCGTACCGGACCCTGGGCGTCCTGCCGCCCACGTACGAGCCGCGCGCCACTGGGCACATCCCGGAGATGATCGAGCTCATCGATCGCCTCATCGCCGCCGGCCACGCCTATCCGGCGGAGGACGGGTCCGGCGACGTCTATTTCGACGTCCGCTCGTGGCCGGACTACGGGGCGCTCACGCACCAGAGCGTCGACGACATGACGGACGCGGAGGACGCGGACCCGCGCGGCAAGCGCGATGTGCGCGACTTCGCGCTGTGGAAGGGCCACAAGGCGGACGAGCCGGTCACCGCGTCCTGGCCCTCGCCGTGGGGCCGCGGGCGTCCCGGCTGGCACATCGAGTGCTCCACGATGTCCACGAAGTACCTGGGTGCGGAGTTCGACATCCACGGCGGCGGCCTGGATCTGCGCTTCCCGCACCACGAGAACGAGCTGGCGCAGTCGACCGCGGCCGGGGATCCCTTCGCGCGCATCTGGATGCACATCGGGATGCTCAACGTGGGCGGGGACAAGATGTCGAAGTCGCTGGGCAACTCCGTGTTCGCCCACGACCTCTTCGAGCAGTACCCCGCGGCGGTCATCCGGTACTTCCTCTCGACCGCCCACTACCGCTCCGTCCTCGAGTTCACGCCCCGGCTGATCGAGGCGCAGCGCGCAGCATACGACCGCATCGCCGCGTTCCTCTCCCGCGCCCGTCAGGTGCTGGGGGCGGACGCCCCGGCCCAGCCGCGCGCGCTCGACGGGTACACGGATCGCATCGCGGACGTACCCCAGGACTTCGCGACCGCGATGGACGAGGACCTGGCGGTCCCCCGTGCCCTGTCCGTCGTGTTCTCCACGGTGCGTGAGGGTCAGCGCCTGCTGGGGGAGAAGGGGCAGGAGGCCGCTGCGGACGAGCGGGACGCGCTGCGGACCGCCGTCGCACAGGTCGAGCTCATGCTCGACATCCTGGGAGTCAACCCCGGGGACCCGGCGTGGGGCGCGCAGGCGACCACGGCCTCGGCGGCGGAGGGAGCGGCCGCGCAGGATCCGGCGCGGGCGGCACTGGACTCGCTCGTCGACCACATCGCCCAGCAGCGGCTGACGGCGAAGGCTAAGAAGGACTTCGCGACCGCGGATGCACTGCGGGACCGTCTGCGGGAGGCGGGCGTCCTCATCGAGGACACCCCGGGCGGCTACCGCTACGAACTGGCCGGGCACTGACGCGCCGGATACGCACACTCACGACGACCTCGGACGAGGAGACACCATGACGACGTCACCACGCAGCGGCGGCAGCCGCCGCGGCAAGAAGGGGCCCACGAAGGGCACCGGCGGCCACGGCCGGCGGAAGCTCGAGGGCAAGGGCCCCACGCCCAAGGCGGAGGACCGTACGTACCACAAGGCCTACAGGAGCGAGCACGACCGGCAGAAGGAGCAGCGCCGGCAGCAGTCGACCCGTCGGAAGAAGGAGGCGGGGAAGGACACCGTCGCCGGTCGCAACTCCGTGCTGGAGGCGCTGCGCGAGGGCGTGCCCGCCACGGCCCTCTACATCGTGGGTCGGCCGGACGTGGACGACCGCCTCAAGGAGGCCGTCACGATCGCCGGTGAGCGCGGCATCGTCATGCTCGAGGCGAGCAGGGCGGACCTGGACCGGCTCACGGACGACGCGATCCACCAGGGCATCGCGCTGCAGGTGCCGCCGTACGAGTACGCGGACCCGGACCAGCTCATGGCGCGGGCCGCCGGTCGGCTGGAGAAGCCGCTGCTGGTCGCGCTGGACGGGATCACGGATCCGCGGAACCTGGGGGCGATCGTGCGGTCGACGGCCGCGTTCGGCGGGCACGGTGTCATCGTGCCGGAGCGGCGCGCGGCGGCCATGACCGCGGCGGCGTGGAAGACCTCCGCGGGTGCCGCGGCGCGCATCCCCGTCGCGCAGGTCGTCAACCTCGTGCGGTCTCTGCAGGAGCTCAAGAAGCAGGGCGTCTTCGTCCTGGGCCTCGACATGGACGGCGACGTCGAGCTGCCGGGCCTCGCGATCGCGGACGCGCCTGTCTGCTTGGTCGTGGGCTCCGAGGGCAAGGGGCTGTCCAGGCTGGTGCGCGACGTCTGCGACCAGATCGTGTCGATCCCGATCGCCGCGTCGACGGAATCGCTCAACGCGGGTGTCGCCGCGGCGGTGAGCCTCTACGAGATCGCACGGGTACGGGGAGCGGAGCAGGCTTGAGGCGAGCCGCGATCGACGGCGACGGGGCCGAGGGGTGGATCTCCGCGGATGAGACGGCCGAGTGGTCGGGATCACCCGTGCGCTAGGCTCGATCTCACTTGAACGATCGATCATTAGGAGTCGGAGCGTGAGCACTCGCGGCGAAGCGATGATCGCGGGGGCGTTCGAGCACCCGCTGCGTAGGATCCCGGACATCTCCATCCCGCGCCTGCACGCGGAGGTCGCGGCCGGGGCCCTCGCGGATGCGGGCCTCACCTTCGCGGATGTCGACGCGTACTTCTGCGCGGGCGACGCGCCGGGCTTCGGCCCGCTCTCGATGGCCGACTACATGGGGCTCACGAACCTGCGCTACGTCGATTCGACGGACATCGGCGGGTCATCGTACGTCGCCCACATCGGGCACGCCGCCGCGGCGATCGCGGCGGGCAAGTGCGAGATCGCACTCGTGACGCTCGCGGGCCTGCCGCTGCATGGCCGCGCGTTCTCCGCGGTGAACGACAGTGCTCCCGAATACGCCTTCGAGAACGTGTTCGGCACGACGACGCCGGCGATGTACGCGCTCGCAGCCCAGCGGCACATGCACGAGTACGGCACGACCGGTGCGCAGCTCGCAGAGGTGAAGGTCGCCGCGTCGCTCCACGCCCAGCACAACCCGCAGGCGCTGCTGCAGACGGTCGTCACGGTCGAGGACGTCCTCAGCTCGCCGCTCATCGCGGACCCGCTGCACCGCCTGGACTGCTGCGTCATCACCGACGGCGGGGCTGCGGTCGTCGTCGTGAGCACGGAGGTCGCGAAGCGGCTCGAGCGCCGGTCCGTCGCGGTCCTGGGGCACGGAGAGGCGCCCAAGACCGCCGCCGCGGGTCGCATCGACCTCACGCACACCGGGGCCGTGCGGTCCGGTCCGCCCGCTTTCGCCGAGGCCGGGGTCACCCACGCGGACATCGACTACGCCTCGATCTACGACTCGTTCACCATCACAGTCGTCGAGACGCTCGAGGACCTGGGCTTCTGCCCCAAGGGTCAGGGCGGCGCATTCGTCGCCTCCGGCGCGCTGCGGGCACCCGACGGCGGTCTGCCGTTCAACACGGACGGCGGGGGACTGTGCAACAACCACCCCGTCAACCGCGGTGGGATGACGAAGGTCCTCGAGGCGGTCCGACAGCTGCGCGGGGAGGCGCATCCGGCGGTGCAGGTGCCCGACTGCGACATCGCACTGGCGCACGGCACGGGAGGCTCACTGGGGACCCGGATGGGTTCCGCGACACTCATCCTGGGACGGGAGGCATGATGACGGAGAAGCGCGGTGACACGCGGGCGGCGGTCGACACGGGACCGGCTGCGAGCGCGGCCGGGTCAGCAGGGGCTGCGGGCCCGATGACGACAGGCGGTCGGATCGGCGGGGACCTGCCGGCTCCTGTCCCACCCATCGACGCGGACACAGAGGCCTTCTGGCGGGCGACGACGGAGGGTCGCCTGCTGTTCACCCGGTGCGACGCATGCGGCGAGCCCACCTGGTATCCGCGGGAGTTCTGCCCGCACTGCGGGTCGCTCCGCGTCTCGTGGGAGCAGGCGTCCGGCGGAGGCCGCATCCACAGCTTCACGGTGGTCCGACGCGGCGGGCTGGGACCCTACGCGGGCGCCGACCCGTACGTGCTCGCCTACGTCGAGCTCGATGAGGGTGTGCGGATGATGACGAACATCGTGGACGTCGAGGACGGGGACCTGCGGATCGGTCTCCCTGTCACGATCGTCTTCCACACGACGGACGGGGACGCGGCGCTGCCGCGGTTCACTCCGCTGCGACTCTGACAGGGTGCCGTCCACGAGCACTGCTCCCGGCTAGGCGGTAACGTGTCGCAGCGACGGGTGCGGTTCGCGCACAGCCGGACACGCGGGATCCGCGCGCGGCTGATCTTCGCAGCGGACCCGCACAGGTGACCGCTGAACGCATGCAGGGGGAAGTCGAGAGTGAGCAGGGTGCTTCCGTGGACGTCCGACGACGGCCCGGCGATCGACGTGGAGGAGCTGGCCGTCGTCGCCGATGGGCCCGTCTTCGGGCCCATCGACCTCACGGTCGACGCGGGTGGGACCGCAGTCGTGGTCGGGCCCGCCGGGTCCGGGAAGACGGCCCTCCTCCTGACGCTGACGGGCCGGATGCGGGCGACGGGAGGGTCCGGCACAGTGATCGGGGCCGACGTGCGCCGGGAGCACGCACGGATGCGATCCGGGACATCCCTCGCCTGGGTGGACGGGATCACCGACCTCGACAAGGACTACACGGTCGAGCAGCACGTCGCGGAACGGCTCATCGGCCTCCAGCCCTGGTACCGGCCGGTCATCGGCCGGGACCGCGTGCGGCAGTCGCTCGACGTCGCGGAACTGGGCGAGGCACTGCCCGCGCGGGCCTTCGTCTCCGACCTGACCCAGCTCCAGAAGTTCGAGCTGGAGCTCCTGCTCGCGTGGCTCGACGGGTCCGCCGTGATCGCGGTCGACAACATCGACTTCCTCCGCGAGTCCGAGGACCGGGAGCGAGCCTGGCGACTGCTGCGTCATGTGCAGGAGTCGGCCGCGGACGCGCGGCCGGACCGGCCGCTGTCGGTCATCGTCACCTGCGAGGACGACAGCGGCCTGCCCGTGGAGGGCGACGACGGCGTCGTCCGTGTGAGACTCGATGGCGGGCACCGCCCCGCAGAAGTTCCGGAGACCGGACCCCGTGGAGGACGCCACTGATGTTCACGCTGCCCTGGCTGGAGATGTCGCGCTTCACGCACTCGACGCTGTCGAAGGCCGCCATCGTCGCGATCCTCATCGTGCCCACCCTCTACGCCGGTCTCTACCTCACGGCGAACTGGGCTCCCACGGAGAACCTCGATCGCCTCGACGCGGCCGTCGTCAACCTCGATACCGGTGCGGACGCCCCCAGTCCCACGGGTGAGGCGGACGACGCCGAATCCGCGCAGGACGCCCAGGAGGGCGGCACGGGTGAGGACGCCGACCGGCTCGAGGTGGGCGACGAGCTCACGAGGACACTCACGGAGGACGGGGACGCGGGCTTCACGTGGGTCGAGTCCGACGTGGACGACGCGGCGAGCGGGCTGGCGTCCGGGACGTACGCGGCGACTCTCACGATCCCCAGCGACTTCTCCGAACGCATCGCCTCCTCCGGCGGTGACGATCCGGAGAAGGCAGGACTCACGCTCCAGACGAACGACGCCTACAGCTTCATCGTCGGTCAGGTCGCGAACACGATCCTCCAGCAGCTCAACACGAACCTCAACTCCGACATCACGGCGGAGTACCTCGACCAGGTGTACATCGGTTTCAACGACATCCACGAGAACATCGCCGAAGCCGCGGACGGCGCCTCGGAGCTGCACGACGGAGCCGTGGAGCTGGAGGACGGTGCGGGACGCCTGTCGGATGGAGCAGGCGAGCTGGCCAGCGGCACCCGCGATCTCAAGGACGGGACGGAACAGGCGCGCGACGGATCGCGCGAGCTGGCGGATGGAGCAGGCGCACTCGTCGACGGGCTGGATCAGGCGCACGACTCGAGCGGTCAGCTGTCCGACGGTGCGAGTGCGGTCGCCGATGGGACAGGACAGCTGGCGGACGGCGCGGACTCGATCGTCAGTCGCGTCGACGACGTCGCGGACCGGGCGGAGGAGATTCTGGACCACGCGACATCCGGGCTGGACCGCGCCCGCGACGACCTGGACGAGGCGAGCGACGCGCGTGACGAGATGGCGCAGGACATCGACGACCTCGCGGAACGCTATCCCGACGATCCGGCCGTCCAGCGTCTCGCGGAGCGGGCCGACGAGTTCGGGGACGATCTGGACCGCGCGGGGGATCGCGC
>DYUK01000213.1 GCA_020743695.1 Brevibacterium senegalense
CGGGGACGGTAGTCCTCCTCGCGCGTGATGACGCGTCCCATGACGAGTGCGGGCTCAGGCGCCCACGGCCTCCTCCCACAGCTGCACGAACGTGGGCATCGTCTTCGCGACGGTGTCCGGATCGTCCAGCACCGTGCCGGGGACCCGCAGCGCGATGACGGCGCCGGCCATGACCATCCGGTGATCGTGGTAGGTGCCCCACAGCGAGGGCTCGTGCGGAGCCTGTCGGATCGTGAGGCTGTCCGCGGTCTCGTCGACGATCGCGCCCGCCCGGGTGAGCTCCGCCGTGAGGGCGGCCAGGCGGTCCGTCTCGTGGCCGCGCAGGTGGCCGATGCCGCGCAGCGTGCTGGTCCCGTCCGCGAACGCGGCGACCGCGGCCGTGACCGGGGTCAGCTCGCCCACGTGGGACAGGTCGAGGTCGACCGGGGTCAGCGTCGCCGGTCCCGTCACGGTGAGGCCGGACCGGGAGAGGTCGACGGTGCCGCCGAACGCCTCCGCGATCCGCCGGAACTCGTCACCCGCCTGCGTCGTGTGGACGGGCCAGTGGGGGATCGTGACGGACCCGCCGGTCACCAGGGCCGCCCCCAGGAAAGGCGCGGCGTTCGAGAGGTCCGGTTCGACGACGACGTCCAGGCCGCGCGGACGGCCGGGCTCCACGACCCAGTGGCCGGGCTCCGGCTCGTCGACGCGCACACCCGCGTCCTCGAGCACCTCGATCGTCATGTCGATATGGGGTCGGGACGGCAGCGCGTCGCCCGTGTGCGTCACGTCGACGCCCAGGTCGAACAGCCCCCCGGACAGGAGCAGGCCGGACACGAACTGGCTGGAGGCGGAGGCGTCGATGCTCACGTGCCCGCCGCGCACGCCTCCGGGCGCGCTCACGGAGAAGGGGAGTCGACCGTTCGCGGACTCGACCTCGACGCCCAGTGCGGTGAGCGCGTCCAGCAGCGTCGACATGGGGCGCGTGTAGGCGGTCTCATCACCGTCGAATCGGACCGTGCGGCCCGTCGCCGCGGCCAGCGGCGGCACGAAGCGCATGACGGTGCCCGCCAGCCCGCAGTCGACGGTGAGCGGGTCCGCGGACCCGGCGGCGGCCTCGGGAGCGGGGAGGGGCGTCACGCGCAGGTCACCGCGGTCGGTCTCCGTGACGCGGACGCCCAGGCTGCGGACCGCCTCGATCATGAGCCGGGTGTCGCGGCTGACCAGCGGATTCCGGATGATCGACGCGGAGTCCGCGGCGGCGGCGGTGACGAGATAGCGGTTGGTGAGCGACTTGGAGCCGGGAACGGCGACCTCGGCACGGATGGGTGCCGAGGCCGCCGGGGCGCGCCACTGGGAGGGGGAACCCGCCATCAACGCGAGGAGACGGCGTCGACGGCCTTCGCCGACGTCTTCTCGATGTTCTTCCGCAGATCCTCCGCGGCATGCTGCGCGCGCCACACGAGTCCCGGACGGCCGGCGGTGTCGACGCTGGCCAGCAGCGCGCCGCCCAGCATCGAGGAGCGCATGAGCGTCTCGTTCCGGCGCGCGGCCTTCTCCTCCTTCGTCTGGGCCTTCCCGCTGGTGAGCGCATCACCGGCGAGGTCCAGCACGTACGTGCTCACGAGGACGACGGACGCGGCGCGGGGGAAGCGGCCGATCGCCAGCAGCACGCCGGCCGTGGCCTGCGCAGCACCGGAGGCGCGCGCGACGGTCTCCGCGCCCACGGGCAGATCGACGAACCTGCGGACGGTGGAGAGGACCGCCTCGGTCGACTCGACCGACGCGCGGGGGTCGCGCACCCGGGCGACGCCGTTGGCGATGTAGGCGCTGGCGAGGAGGGGACGGGCGAGGAGTCGGACAGGGTTCACGGTGGATCCTTCCGTGCAGGGTATGCGGTCTGTGCCACAGCATATCGTCCCCGGAATAGCACCGGGTGGGGGAGCGTTATCCGGATGCGAGGAGGTGACCGTGCCGACGGACACGACAGAGAGGCCGCGCGAGGGCCTACGATGGGATGCGATGACTGAGATCGCCCATCCGCCCGCAGCGGAGACAGACGACGAGCGCCACGAGCGGTTCGAGCGCGACGCGCTGGAATACGTGAACCAGCTCTACGGGGCCGCCCTGCGCATGACGCGCAACCCGGCGGACGCCGAGGACCTGGTGCAGGAGGCGTATGCGAAGGCCTATGCGGCCTTCCACCAGTACACGCCCGGCACCAACCTGAAGGCCTGGCTGTACCGGATCCTCACCAACACGTTCATCAACAACTACCGCAAGAAGCAGCGGCGGCCGCAGGAGTCCAGCGGCGAGGGCATCGAGGACTGGCAGATCCACCGGGCCGCCAGCCACACCTCGTCGGAGGGCCGCTCCGCGGAGCTGGTCGCACTCGACCACCTGCCGGACTCGGACGTGACGGACGCGCTGACCTCGCTGCCGGAGGACCGCAGGATGGTCGTCTACTACGCGGACGTCGAGGGCATGCCGTACAAGGAGATCGCAGAGGTCATGGGGACGCCCATCGGCACGGTCATGTCGCGTCTGCACCGCGGGCGCCGGCAGCTGCGGGAGCTCCTGGCGGACTACGCCCGCGACCGCGGTTTCGGACTGGAGAAGAGAGAGGAGGCGTGAGCATGAGCATCGAGAACGAACCCGGCGGTGATCCCTGCGACGCCGGCGCGCGTGCGCGCAGCCTCGATCGGATCTACCACTACCTGGACGGCGAACTGGAGCCGCGCGAGGTGGAGGTCATCAAGGCGCACCTGGCCGGATGCACCGACTGCAGCGGCGAGTACGAGATCGAGGCGCTGCTGAAGGAGCTGGTCCGCCGGTCGTGCACCGCGGGATCCGCACCGGAGGGCCTGCGCGAGCGCATCCGCGAGCGGATCGTCGTCGAACGGCGCACGACCATCATCCGCCGCCTGGGCTGAGCACGGCGGACAGGCGCACAGACAGCAGGAGAGACAGACAGCAGAAGAGCCCGGAACCGTGTGGTTCCGGGCTCTTCTGCGTTCGCATGGATCAGATCATGCGTTGGGGCGCTTGCCGTGGTTGGGGCCGCGCCTCTTGCGGTCGCGGCGCTTGCGTGCTCGCTTGCTCATTGTTCACTCCTCACTTTCGGTGGGTCGATCTTTCCACACCGCAGTCCGGCCCGCCACCTCGGACGGGCGGGGTGCCCCGCGCGTGCGGGTCGGTGGTCTGAGTCGTCCGGTTCAGGACTCCGCCAGCGCGTCCTCCACGCCGAACCAGTCGAACCAGCCGCGGTGGAGGACCAGCCAGGCCAGGAGCCCGTAGCCCTCCTGCGCAGGCGTGCCGGCGCGGGTCGACGCGAGCTCCCGCTGCCACACGGGGTGGGAGCGCAGCGGGGTGAACGTGTCGACGTAGGGGATGCCGCGACGGTGCGCCACGTCCGCGTAGCCCGTGTTGAACTCCGCCAGGCGGCGGTTCCGGTCCGCGTCGCGCACCGGGGCCGGTCCCACGACGAAGGCCCGGACCTCCGCGGTGAGTGCGGCGTCGAGGACGTTGGCGACGTTGAGACGGGCGCGTGCCACGGAGATGCCGGTCTCCGTGTCCGCGGCCCCCAGCCCCAGCACCAGGCGGTTGTCCGCGGTGGGGGAGAAGCGGCGCGACGCCTCGGGCATGCAGCGCTCCGCCAGACCGGTCGAGTCCTCGTCCGGTGCCGCGAGCGAGTAGAAGTCCGCGGTGGGCACGGAGGGGTAGGTGCGTGCGGCGACGCGTCCCACCCAGCCCAGACCGCGGCCATCGCCGTGGCCGGCGACCAGCTGGTCACCGACCACG
The DNA here is from genome assembly GCA_020743695.1 of Brevibacterium senegalense. Taxonomy (GTDB): domain Bacteria; phylum Actinomycetota; class Actinomycetes; order Actinomycetales; family Brevibacteriaceae; genus Brevibacterium; species Brevibacterium senegalense_A. The sequence continues at coordinate 3,781 of DYUK01000213.1, forward strand.
ACGATGGTCTGACGGGTGCGCGACATCAGCGTGCGAGGACGCGCTCGACCAGGTCGGCCTGCTCCGCGTCGTGGATGTGCTTGAGGCCGGTCGCGGTCGAGGCGGACGGTGCCCGGGACACGACACGCAGGTCGCGGCCGTTCAGCAGCTCGGGGAGGTTGAGCGCCATGAACGGCCAGGCGCCCTGGTTCTCCGGCTCCTCCTGGGCCCAGACCAGCTCGGCATCCGACGGGTACTGCGCGAGGACCTCGTCGATGGCCTCCTGATCCAGCGGGTACAGCTGCTCGACGCGGACCAGCGCGGTGCGCTCGTCCTTCCGCTTCGAACGGTCCGCCAGCAGCTCCCAGTAGAGCTTGCCGGACACCAGCACGACGCGGTCGACCTGACCGGCGTCCACCGAGTCGTCCGCGATGATCGGGCGGAAGCCGCCGGTCGTGAACTGCTCGACGGAGGTCGCGGCGGCCTTGAGGCGCAGCATCGACTTGGGGGTGAAGACGATGAGCGGACGCTTCTCCTCCGCGTGCGCGTGGCGGCGCAGCAGGTGGAAGTACGACGCGCCGTCGGACGGGGTCGCGATCGTCATGTTGTCCTGCGCGGCCAGCTGCAGGAAGCGCTCGATGCGTGCCGACGAGTGGTCCGGTCCCTGGCCCTCGTAGCCGTGGGGCAGCAGCAGGACGACGCCGGAGCGCTGCATCCACTTCTGCTCCGAGGAGGAGATGAACTCGTCGATGATCGACTGCGCGCCCTGCATGAAGTCGCCGAACTGCGCCTCCCACAGGACCAGCGCCTCCGGCCGCTCGACGGCGTAGCCGTACTCGAAGCCCATCGCCGCGTACTCGCTCAGCAGCGAGTTGTAGATCCAGAAGCGGCCCTGATCGTCGGACAGGTTGGCGAGCGGGGTCCACTCGTTGCCGTTCTCGTAGTCGACCAGCACGGCGTGGCGCTGCGTGAACGTGCCGCGGCGCGAGTCCTGGCCGGTCAGACGGACCGGGACGCCCTCCGCCAGGAGGGAGCCGAACGCCAGCAGCTCTGCGAAGCCCCAGTCGATGCCGCCGGAGCGAGTCATCTCACGGCGCTTCTCCAGCAGGCTGCGGAGCTTCTTGTGGACCGTGAAGCCCTCGGGGATGTTCATGAACGCATCGCCGATCTGCTCGATGCGCTCACGCGACACCGCGGTCTGCAGCGTGCGCAGCCCCTCGATCGCGCGAGACTCCTGGTGGATGCCGAAGGCGGTGGCGTCCGTGTCCTGGGACTTCTCCGCCTCCTTCGTCTCTGCGAACGCGGCCTCGAGCTTCGACTGGAAGTCGACGAGCGCGTCCTGCGCCTCCTCCTCCGTGATCCGCTTCCGGCCCACGAGGGATTCCGTGTAGAGCTTGCGCACGGTCGACTTCTGGTCGATGAGCGAGTACATGACCGGCTGGGTCATCGACGGGTCGTCGCCCTCGTTGTGGCCGCGGCGGCGGTAGCAGACCAGGTCCACGACGATGTCGCGGTTGAAGGCCTGGCGGTACTCGAACGCCAGCTGCGCGGCGCGGTACACGGCCTCCGGGTCGTCGCCGTTCACGTGGATGACGGGGGCGCTGATGATCTTCGCGACGTCCGTCGAGTAGAACGACGAGCGGGCGGAGGCCGGTGCGGTCGTGAAGCCCACCTGGTTGTTGATGACCACGTGGATCGTGCCGCCGGTGCGGTAGCCGCGCAGCTCCGACAGGTGCAGCGTCTCTGCGACGACGCCCTGGCCGGCGAAGGCCGCGTCGCCGTGGACCAGCACGGGCAGCACGGGGAAGCCGGTCTGGTTGGGGTCGATGACGTCCTGCTTGGCGCGGGCGATGCCCTCGAGGACCGGGTTGACCGTCTCGAGGTGGCTGGGGTTCGCCGCGACGTAGACCTTGGTCGAGTTGCCGGCGGGCGACGTGAAGGAGCCGTTGGTGCCCAGGTGGTACTTGACGTCGCCGGAGCCCTGGACGGCGCCCGGATCCGGGATGCCCTCGAACTCGCTGAAGACCTGGCCGTAGGACTTGCCGGCGATGTTCGTGAGGACGTTGAGGCGTCCGCGGTGGGCCATGCCGATCGTGACCTCGTCCATGCCGGAGTCCGCGGCCTGGTTGAGGATCTCGTCCAGCAGGACGATCGTCGACTCGCCGCCCTCCAGCGAGAAGCGCTTCTGGCCGATGTACTTCGTCTGCAGGAAGGTCTCGAAGGCCTCCGCCGCGTTCAGACGGCCCAGGATGTGACCGTGCTCCTCGCGGGTCAGCTCCTCGTGGCGGTTCTCCAGGTTCGCCTGGAACCAGCGACGCTGCTCCGGGTCCGCGATGTGCATGTACTCGATGCCGGTGGTGCGGCAGTACGAGTCGCGCAGGATGCCCAGGATGTCGCGCAGGGGCAGCATCTTCTCGCCGCCCAGGCCGCCCGTGGGGAATTCGCGCTCGAGGTCCCACAGGGTCAGGCCGTGGGTGTTGATGTCCAGGTCCGGGTGCGTGCGCTGGCGGTAGACCAGCGGGTCCACGTTCGCCATGAGGTGGCCGCGCGACCGGTAGGAGTCGATGAGTTCGATGACGCGCGCCGTCTTGTTGACGTCGTCGTAGTCGTCCGCGGCGACGTCCGGCACCCAGCGGACCGGTTCGTAGGGGAGGCGCAGCGACGAGAAGATGTCGTCGTAGAAGCCGTCCTCGCCCAGCAGGAAGCCGTGGATCATCTTGAGGAACTCGCCGGAGCCGGCGCCCTGGATGACACGGTGGTCGTACGTGGAGGTGAGCGTGAGGACCTTCGAGATGGCCAGGCGGTTGACCGTCTCCTGGCTGGCGCCCTGGAACTCCGCCGGGTAGTCCAGCGCACCCACGCCCACGATCGTGCCCTGGCCCACGGTGAGGCGGGGCATCGAGTGGACGGTGCCGATCCCGCCGGGGTTCGTGAGCGAGGCCGTGGTGCCGGCGAAGTCGTCCGCCGTCAGCTTGCCGTCGCGGCCGCGGACGATGAGGTCGTCGTAGGCGTCGACGAAGGCGCGGAACGACAGCGTCTCCGCCTTCTTGATGTTGGGGACCAGCAGGGTGCGCGAGCCGTCCTTCTTGGGCACGTCGATCGCGATGCCCAGGTTCACGTGGCCCGGCTGCACCATGACGGGCTTGCCGTCCTGGATGTCGTAGTAGACGTTCTGGCTGGGGAACTCCCGCAGGGCGCGGACCATCGCGTAGGCGATGATGTGAGTGAACGACACCTTGCCGCCGCGCGTGCGCTTGAGGTGGGAGTTGATGACGATGCGGTTGTCGATGAGCGCCTTGGCGGGCAGGGCGCGCACGGAGGTCGCGGTGGGGACCGTGAGCGAGTCGTCCATGTTGGACGCGATGAGCTTCGCCGGTCCGCGCAGCTTCGTGACGACGTCCTCGACGTCCTCCGCCTGGCCCTGCTTGCGGGCCGGGAGGTTCGGGGCCCCGGCGGACTTCGACTCCGCCTTGACAGTCTCCTCCTCCGCCGTCGCCGGCGTGACGCCGCGGTCGGTCGTCGTGTCCTTCGCACCGGCGGACTTCGCCGCGGCCGGCGCGGTCGTCGGGTTCACCTTCTGAGGGGAGCCCTGCGTCGCCGCCTTAGGCGCCTCCGTCGTCTTCTGCTTGCCCGCGGACTTCTGAGCGGGGGCCTGCTTCTGCGCGGGCTCCTTCGCCGCGGCGCCGTTCGCCGTCGCACCGCCAGCGGCCTCGAACTTCTCGAAGACCGGCCACCAGGTCTTGTCGACGGAGTTCTTGTCGGTCTTGTACTGCTCGTACATTTCCTCGACCAGCCACTGATTCGACCCGAAGTCTGCTGCGGAGGTCGTGGGGGTGTTCACTGACACGGCGTTATTCGCCCTCTTCCACGGTAGGGAGGCACAACAATGCGGCCCAGTCTAACGAGACTGCCTGTGGAGGGAAGACCATGGGTGACAATGGGCCTATGCGATTCATCACCGAGTCCCCCCGCCACGACCTCACGTACTCCGATGTCTTCCTCGTGCCGTCCCGCTCGTCGGTGGCGAGCCGGTTCGAGGTCTCCCTCGAGACGGATGACGGGACCGGGTCGACGATCCCGGTCGTGGCGGCCAACATGACGGCGGTCTCCGGCCGGAGGATGGCGGAGACGATGGCCCGGCGCGGCGGGCTGGCGGTGCTGCCGCAGGACATCCCGCTGGACGCCGCCGC
>DYUK01000214.1 GCA_020743695.1 Brevibacterium senegalense
CATCGCCACGACCATGAGGCTGGCGACGACGGTGGCGAACACGCGGGCGGGTCGCATGGGCGGGCACACCTCCAGAGACGGGGGAACAGCGGGGACGGTCGGAACCTGGTCAGCGGGCCGGAGCGGTTCAGACCGGAGGCACAATCCGGAGCAGGGCTCGGAAGCGCCGGGTCCACGCTACCGCCCGAACCGGAGCGGGAGCTGCGAGGACGCACGTGACCTGCACCGCTGGTCGGGGACCGCAGGGCTCGGCGCGGGCCGTACACTCCGCGTACGCCCTCACCGTCGATCCGTCAGCTCACAGGACCGCCGCGGCACCCACCAGCACAACGATCGTGTTGTTGACGGCGTGCAGGATGATCGGCGCCCACAGATTCCCGTGGAACCGCAGCAGCAGGCAGGCCGACAGTCCGAGGACGAACACGTAGGCGAGCGCCGGCGGGGCGATGTGGATCGCCGCGAAGATCGCCGCAGCCAGCAGGGCCGCGAGGAACCACGGCATGCGGTGGGCGAGCGCCTGGAAGATGAGGCCGCGGAACAGAACCTCCTCCCACAGCGGGGTGAGGACCGCGGCGAGCAGCCAGAGGACGAGGATGGGAAGCAGCCCGCCGCCCATGGCGTCGATGTCCTGGGCCGTGCTGGAGACGTCACCGGTCCCGCTCCCGTCGAACAGCGTCGTGAGGACCAGCCCGCTGACCGCGACCGCGACGATGAAGGTGACCGGGATCTGCCACAGGAGATGGAGGATCCGGAGCGTGGGCCGGCGGAACCCCAGCACCTGCGGGGTCAGCTCCGGGGTGCGCCGCACGACCAGGCCGACCGCGGCGGCGGACGCGAGCGTCAGCGTCCCCAGCACGATGAGGATGAGAGCGCCGGTGTCCGGCCTCCATCCGAAGACCTTGTGCGCCAGGATGACGAGACCGATCGCCACTGCCCCGCAGACCACGACGAGTCCACCCGCGAGAGCGGCGTGGCGCAGGCGCGGGGCCGGTGGGTCATGCGGGGGCACAGCCGGACGCTCCGCCATCACAGGTCCGCCTCGAAGCGCAGGAGATCACCGGGCTGGCAGTCGAGCGCCTCGCAGATGGCCTCGAGGGTGCTGTAGCGGATCGCTCGGACGTGGTTGTTCTTCAGCAGGGACAGGTTCGTGACGGACACGCCCACCTCCTCGCTCAGTCGGGTCAGGGTCATCTGACGCTCCTCCAGCAGTCGGGTCAGGTCGCTGCGGATGCGCGTGGGCTCGAGCTGTGCGCCCTTCGCGCGCGACGCCTTCCTCCGGCCCGCCTCTTTCGAGCCGCCCGCACCCTTCCCGCCGGCAGCACCCTTCGCATCGGCCACGCGACTCACACGAGCGTCCGATGCTCGGACCACATGCGGGAGCCGGTCGCCAGCACCGCGACGACGACCGCGATGATGGGACCGACGATGATGCTCACGACGTCCTCGACGGCCATCGTGTAGGCGAAGGTGGCGCCGGGGACCGTGACGCCCGCGGCCTCGGCCATGGCGGGCTGCGTCGCGGAGATGACGAACGGCGCGGCGATCGCCAGTCCCGTCCAGACCGCCGCCAGCACGTAGAGGAACCGCGGGGTCACGGTGCGGAACGGAACGCCCCAGCGCAGTCCCCGGGCGATGCGGGCGAGTGCGACGCACAGGACGATCCACGCGAGCACGGAGGCCGCCAGCACCAGCAGGTACGGCCACGACACCGCGAGTGGCACGTCCTGCAGGGTGACGTCGACGGCACCGCCGTCCACCGCGCCACCGCCGTTCTCGATGAGCGAGGCCCCGTCGATGAGACGCGCGGTGACGGGGACCTCACGCCAGAAGGTCATGAGCGCCATGCCGAAGACGGCGATGATCGCGAGCAGCCCGGCCGTCACCCAGCACCCCACCTCGAAGACCAGGATCGCGATCCGCAGGAACCGGGGCGGGCGCGGGACGTCCGCGTGGGTCGGCGCCCTCGCGGACGCGCCCCCTCAGTCCCGCGGGTCCAGCCCCAGCTGCGCCGGTGTGGGTGTGAGCGTCAGCTGACTGTCGAACACCCTCCGCTCCCCCGAGGGCGGATCCCTGAACTCCAGCCTGCTCGCCAGCAGCTGCAGCGGCGACGACAGGTCGTACGGATGGAACCCGATGTCCACCGGATAGACCGGATCGCCCAGGATCGGCATCCCCCAACCGTGCATGTGCACGCGCAGCTGGTGCGTCCGCCCGGTGTGCGGCTTGAGCTCGAACTCCCCGATCCGGGGCGCCTCCCAGCCGTCCGGCACCGTCCCCTGCGCCAGCACGTCGCCGAGGTCGTCGTCACCCAGATCCCGCACCCACCTCGCCTCCGTGCGCGAGTTGGGCGGCCCGGCGACCTCCCGCACCTGTCGTTCACCGGACTCCTTGTGGAGCAGGGTGGTGCGGCAGGCGGCCCAGCCGGCCGGGACCTCGGCGGTGGTGGGCAGCACGGCCAGGGCCCGGTACGTCTTGTGAATCCGGCGGGCCTGGAACAGGGACTGGTAGGCGCCGCGGGTCTGCGGGCGCTTGGAGACCAGCAGCAGGCCGGCGGTCACGCGGTCCAGGCGGTGGATCGCGACGAGGTAGGGGTCGTCGCGCTCGACGCGCAGGCGGGTGACGACGCACTCGCGGACGAAGCGGCCGTTGGGCGTGCTGGCCAGGAAGTGGGGCTTGTCGATGACGAGCAGGTCCTCGTCCTCGTGGACGACGCCCATCTCGACGGGCACGCGGTCCTCGTGCGGGACGACGCGGTGGAACCAGTAGAAG
>DYUK01000215.1 GCA_020743695.1 Brevibacterium senegalense
GAGTACGACAGTCCGCACGACCGAGCCCGCCACCACGACGACCCCCAGTCCGGCTGCGATCCATGCCTGCCGGCGAGGCAGGCGAAGCACCGCATGGAAGACACCGATGAGGAGGAGTACGACGTCTCCGCCCAGCAGTGCGATGACGATTCCGGTTCCCAGCGTGATCCACGGCCACCGCGAGCGGACGAAGACCGTCAGCCACAGCAGCCAGGACACAATAATGAGCAGGAACGACAAGTCGGATAGCATCCCGTCCGGACCAGCCCCTCCGTGCATGCCGACCGAAGCGGCCATGACGATGAAGAAGCCCGCAACCCACAGCAGCACTCCTACGAGCACATCGACGGCGATCCGCAGGATCCGTCGACGGTCGTGGCGCCGAACGCGCTGACGCGCCGCACCAGCCGCACCGCCCAACGGAGCGGCACTGCTCAGTGGGGTGACATGGCCGAACGGCGCGGCTCCACTCACCTGTCCCGCGCCGCCCAACGGGACAGCACCACCCGGCTGACCCGCCGGACCCGGCCGACTCGCCGGACCCGGCCGACTCGCCGGAAACGGGGGTCCCGACTGAAACGGCGGTCCCGCCGGGTACGGCGGCATGGCGATGGTCCGGTGCTGCGCTGCCGGGTCTCCTGCCGGCCACCGGCCGTCGACAGGACCGCGTCCCTCGACGGGAGTTCCTCTGTTCACGGGATCACCGTATCGGGGACCACGGACATTCGGATCAGCCGTTCGGCTGACGCACCGCGCTCCGGGTTCATCCTTTCGATGAACCGGTCGAGCCGAACGGTCGACGCGGTGGCACCGGTCTGCGACGGAAGCTGGTGTCAACGCTGAGGGACGGTCCTCGGCCCGTCATCTCAGGAGCATCATGTCCCAGCTTCAGCAGCCCGGGTCCACCGGACCCCACGGCCACCCCGCCCCCGACCACCAGGCCCTCGGCCAGCACCCGGGCCAGTCCGGACAGTACTCCGGTCAGCCGGGCCAGCCCGGTCAACAGGCGCCGCAGTACGGCGCCCCCGCCTACGGCTCCGGTCCCCAGCACGACGGCACCCAGTACGGCGGCCCGCAGCAGTACCCCGCACCTCAGGGCTCAGCACCCCAGCACAGCGGTCCCCCGCAGTACGGTGACGCCCCGCAGTACGGCTCCGGCCCGGCGGCACCGGGCCCCTACCCGCCGCAGGGTGCCTTCCCGCAGCACGGGACGCAGCACGGGACCGGTCCGGCCCAGCCGGGACGCAAGCCCAAGAAACCGCTCCTCAAGCGCTGGTGGTTCTGGGTCCTGGCGGTCCTCGCCCTCTTCACCGTCATCGGCATCGCCGGCGGTGGAGGCGACGAGTCCGCGACGGACACCGCCGGATCCGACCAGGCCGCCGACTCCCAGTCCGCCGAGGAGGCGCCTGCGGACGAGGACGCCGCTGCCGAGGACGACGCGGATGACACCGCAGACCAAGCGGCCGAGGACTCCGCAGACGAGGCACCCGCCGCCTACGGCCTGGGCGACGCCGTCCCCACCGGTGACTGGGAGATCACGGTCTCGAACGTGGAGTCGGGCGTCAGCCAGGTGGGCGACCAGTACCTGAACTCCACCGCGCAGGGCCAGTACATCCTCGTCGACGTCGAGGTGAAGAACACCGGCAGCGAGCCCACGTACTTCTTCGAGGATGACGTCAAGCTGCTGGACGACGCGGGCAACACGTACGCGACGGATTCCGAGGCGAGCCTGTACACGACGGAGAGCGGCGACGTCTTCCTCCTCGAGGAGATCAATCCGAGCAACACCGCCTCCGGCGTCCTCGTCTTCGACGTCCCGGCGGACGCGTCTCCCAACGTCCTCGAGTTCCAGGGCGGCATCTTCGACACACCCGCCGAGGTCGCACTCGACTGACCGCCCCGCCCGCCGGCCCCTGCGGTCGGCACGGCACTGCCGCCCACTGCGGCCGGCACCCGCCCCATCGGGGCGGCCCACAGACAGAGGTCGGGGTGAGGAGCTTCCGGGAAGCTGCTCCTCACCCCGTCCTCGCCGCTTCTCTCAGCAGCTCATATCGTCTTCTTCACCGTCGAGCTGGGCAGTTCTCCGAACCGATCCCGATACGCTGCCGCGAAACGACCGTGATGGGTGAAACCCCACTGTGAGGAGATCGAGCTGACCGAGTCGAGTGCGGAGCCTTCCCGCAACTCTTGTCGGACACGGTCCAAACGTCGGTCACGGATGAACTTCCGCGGAGTCGTGGCGAGTTCGGAGCGGAAGAGGGCGTGCAGGCTGCGGATGCTCATACCGGCCGATCGTGCGAGAGATTCCAAGCTGATCTGCTCATTGAGATGCGCTTCGATGTGGTCCGTCGCGGCTCGTACACGTCGATCTATCGCATCAGTGGAACAACCGCGCAACTCGTCACTCCCACCCGAGGTGAGTTCAGTTGTGAAATTGTGCCGAGCTGCGTACAGGAGCTGAGTCATCACGAGCTCTTCCATGGGACGGACAAGCTGTGTGAACCGGTTCGACGAGGCGAGGCGGTCGTACTCCTCTACGATCAACATCGCTGTTGAGAAGAGGCTGGCACCGACCTGTCCCGAAAGGTCCAGCCCCAAGTCGAACTCGATCGGACGGGTGATCTCCAATCCCGTGAGACTCGTGAGAAACCCTTCGAGCCGCCTTCTGGAGAACCGGAAGATGACCTGCTCCGCGTCGGGTGACCACGTCACCCGAGACTGATGTTCCGGCAGCAGGACGACTCCGGACTCGCCCGTGGACGTCTGCCACGTCTGTCGATCATCGCGCCATGCATCCGTACTGCCACCCGTCGTGAGATTGACATGGTAGAAGTCGCCGCTGGGCGGCATCTGCAGGCTGACCTCACTCGCATAGGTCAAATATCCGACAGTGACGTCATACGACTCCGACGCATTCAAAGAGAAGCACAGGCTCCGCCCATCCAGCTTCGTCAGACGATTCTCCAGGTAGGTGGTCGACACCGCTGAGCGTGCCTCATCAAGATCGTCGCTCTTGGCGATCTGGAAGTTCCGAAGCTTCTCCATCACTGCCTCCATCGGCGGATGTCGGACGGACGCGGTCCGACGAGCTCTGTGTGAATGCTAACAACCGCACCTGACAAACCCTCTGCACGAATCGGATACTGCTCTGCCGGAAGCGGATATTCCGACTCGCGGATCCTCACTAGCGTGGCGGACACCCGTCATCGACACAGACGTCGAGGCGGTGACAGTCACACGGACAGAGGAGGCAGCGATGAATGCGCTTCGAGAACTCGGCAGTGACGCAGCAGCCGTACAGGACCGGCTCAACGCTGATGCGGAGTTCCAGCTCAAGGCACGCAAATGGGAAGGACGATTCAAGATCGTCCGCGGCGACGACGTGGTCGTAGTTCAAATGCACGAAGGGCGGGTGGAACGCATCGAAAAGGATCCGACGCTCTTCACCGCTGCCGACTTCATCATCGCGGCGCCTGAGGACGAGTGGGACCGCCTGCTGACTCGCGACCCGTCCCCCTTCTACCAGGACATCTACTCCGCATGGTTGCATCACGGGTTCAGCGTCAACGGTGACCTTGAACAGTTCTTCGGGTTCCACATGGCGCTTCGCAGGCTGCAGCAGATGATGCGCGGCATCGAGTAAGGAGACCACCATGAGTTCGATCAGTGACATCACAGGCCGGTACGTGACCCTCACCGTTGAGGGCACAGATTATCGCGTCTACTACGAGGAGAACGGCACCGGCATCCCGCTCGTCTGCCAGCACACCGCAGGAAGCGACGGCCGCCAGTATCGCCATATCCTCAGCGACCCCGACATCACGTCCGACTTCCGGGTCATCGTGTACGACCTGCCATACCACGGCAAGTCGCTTCCTCCGGACGGCGTCGAGTGGTGGAAGGTCGAGTACAAGCTGCGAGCTGCGTTCTTCAAGGAGTTCGTGCTGAAGTTCGTCAAGGCTCTCGACCTGACAGACCCCGTCTTCATGGGGTGCTCCATGGGAGGGCATCTGGCAGCGGACCTCGCTCTCAACCACCCCGATGAGTTCCGCGCCTGCATCGCTCTCGAAGGCGCTCTGGAGAGTCACGACATCCAGGACATCATGCCCTGGTGGAACCACCCGCGACTCAGCAACGACTCCAAGCCGAGCCTCATGTACACGATGATGGCGCCGCAGAGCCCCGAGGCGCGGAAGAACGAAACGATCTGGATGTACAGCCAGGGCGCACCCCCGGTCTTCCACGGGGACCTGTACTACTACGGCATCGACTATGACACCACTGACACAGCTCGGATGATCGACACCGACAAGGTCGCGCTGCACATCCTCAGCGGCACCTACGACTGGTCCGCGACCCCAGAGAAGTGCCAGGCCCTTCATCGTGAGGTGGATGGATCGACGTACACCCTGATGGAGGAGGTGGGACACTTCCCGATGTCGGAGAACCCGGAGAAGTTCAAGACGTACCTGCTGCCCGTGCTCAACGAAGTGCGCAGCAGCTGACGCAGTTACGACCGGTTGGCTGCCGGTCCACACGGAGAGGACCCGGTCTTACGACTTACATCAGTCGTAGGACCGGGTCCTCTCTGCAGTTGAGTCGCCGGTTTCCCGGTGCTCGGGTGCGCGCTTCAGCCGTTGATGCGCGCCAGGATCAGCTCGCGTGCCTTGCCGGCGTCCGCCTGACCGCGGGTGGCCTTCATGATCGGGCCCATGAGCGCGCCGATCGCCTGCATCTTCCCGCCCTTGATCTTCTCGACCACATCCGGGTTCTGCGCGATCGCCTCATCGACCGCAGCCTCGAGCGCACCGGTGTCCTCGACGATCTGCAGGCCGTCGGCCTCCATGACCTCCGCGGGCGCACCGCGGCCGTCCAGCACGCCGGCCAGCACCTTCCGCGCCAGCTTGTCGTTGAGCTTGCCCTCGTCGATCAGCCCCTGCAGCTGTGCGACGTGCTCCGGGCTCACCAGCTCCGCGGGCTCCGCCTCCTTCTGCTTGGCGACACGGGCGATCTCACCCATCCACCACTTGCGCGCGGCATCCGGTCCGGCACCCGCGGCCACGGTCGCCTCGACCGGGTCCAGGAGACCCGCGTTGATGATGTCGCGCATCTCCAGCTCGCTGATGCCCCACTCGCCCAGCAGACGGCGGCGACGCGCGGCCGGCAGCTCCGGCAGGTTCGCCCGGATCTCCTCGACCCAGTCCCGCGACGGGGCCACCGGCACCAGGTCCGGCTCCGGGAAGTAGCGGTAGTCGTCCGCGTCGGACTTCACACGGCCAGACGAGGTCGACCCGTCCGCCTCGTGGAAGTGGCGGGTCTCCTGCAGCACGTCGCCACCGGCGGCCAGGATGTCCGCCTGCCGGGAGATCTCATAGCGGACCGCGGCGTCGATCGAGCGGAACGAGTTCACGTTCTTCGTCTCCGTCCGCGTCCCCAGCGGCGCGTCCGTGCCCTCGCGCAGCGACACGTTGATGTCCGCGCGCACGTTGCCCTGCTCCATGCGGGCCTCGGACACGCCGATCGCCCGGAAGATGTCCCGCAGCGTGCGCACATAGGCGGCCGCGACCTCGGGAGCCCGCTCCCCCACGCCCGTGATGGGCCGGGTGACGATCTCGACCAGCGGCACACCGGCCCGGTTGTAGTCGACCAGCGAGTGGTCGGCACCGTGGATGCGTCCGGCAGCTCCGCCCACGTGGGTGTTCTTGCCGGCGTCCTCTTCCATGTGGGCGCGCTCGATCTCGACGGGGACGATCGTGCCGTCCTCCAGCTCGATGTCGATCTTCCCGTCGAACGCGATCGGCTCGTCCGCCTGCGAGGTCTGGAAGTTCTTCGCCAGGTCCGGGTAGAAGTAGTTCTTCCGCGCGAACCGGCACGACTCCGCGATCTCGCAGCCCAGTGCCAGGCCGATCCGGATCGCGTACTCGACGGCGGTGCCGTTGACCACCGGCAGCGAGCCCGGCAGTCCCAGCGAGGTGGGGGTCGTGTTCTCGTTCGCCCCACCGCCGAAGGTGTTGGGCGCGTCATCGAACATCTTCGTCGCGGTGCCCAGCTCCACGTGCACCTCGATGCCCAGAGCCGGGTCGTACTTGGCGACTGCTTCCGTGAACTTCATGTCTGTCTCCTCCCCGGCCTCAGGCGCTCGTCGTCGTGGAAGCGGCGGGTGCCGCGTACTCCGTGGGCACGCCCGCCCACACGGGGGCGCCGTTCGCGTTCGTCACCAGCGCCTCGAGTCCGGCACCCACCTCGTAGAGGCGCGCGTCCTCCCGCGCGGGCGCCAGCAGCTGGAGCCCCACGGGCATCCCGCCGGCCAGTCCCGCCGGCAGGCTCATGCCGGGGATGCCGGCCAGGTTCGCGGGGATCGTCGCGGCGTCGCCCAGGTACAGGGCCATGGGATCCGCGTCGTCCTCCGTCCCGAACGGCAGCGCCGTCGTGGGCGCGGTGGGCGTCACCAGCACGTCCGCCTTCTCGAAGGCCGCGGCGAAGTCGCGCTGGACCAGCGTGCGGACCTTCTGCGCGGACCCGTAGTACGCGTCGTAGTAGCCGGCGGACAGCGCGTAGGTGCCCAGCAGGATGCGGCGCTTGACCTCCGCGCCGAAGCCCGCGGCGCGCGTCGCGGCCATGACCGTCTCCGCCGTGACGGGGCCGGATTCCGGCTCCACGCGCAGGCCGAACCGCATCCCGTCGTAGCGGGCCAGGTTCGAGGACACCTCCGAGGGCATGATGAGGTAGTACGCGTCCAGCGCGTACGACAGCGACGGCAGGTCGACCTCGACGATCTCCGCACCCGCGTCCCGCGCCAGGTCCAGCGCGGCCGTGAACGCGGCCTGCACGCCCGCGTCGTAGCCGTCACCGGACATCTGGTTCACAACACCCAGGCGCTTGCCCGTGAGCGAGCCGTCCCGCGCGCCGGCCTCCACAGCCGCCAGGAAGTCCGGCACCGCATCCGTGAGCGACGTCGAATCCTTGGGGTCGTGCCCGGCCAGCAGCTGGTGCAGCGCCGCCGCGTCCGCGACGGTCCGGCCCATGGGCCCCACCTGGTCGAGGCTCGAGGCCATCGCGATGATCCCGTACCGGGAGATCGAGCCGTACGTGGGCTTCACACCCACGGTGCCCGTGAACGCGGCCGGCTGCCGGACGGAGCCGCCCGTGTCCGTCCCGACCGCCAGCGGTGCCTGGAAGGCCGCCGCCGAGGCCGCCGCACCTCCCGATGACCCGCCCGGCACCGTCGTGGTGTCCCACGGGTTGCGGGTGGGACCGAACGCGGAGTGCTCCGTCGTCGATCCCATCGCGAACTCATCCATGTTCGTCTTGCCCAGAACGGGCAGGCCAGCAGCCTTGATCCTGCTGCTGATCGTCGCGTCGTAGGGCGGGACCCAGTCCTCGAGGATCTTCGAAGCCGCGGTCGTGCGGACCCCGTCCGTCACGACGACGTCCTTGATGCTCACGGGCACACCCGCGTATGGGTGCAGCTCCTCGCCGGCCGCGCGCCGACGGTCGACATCCGTGGCAGTGGACAGCGCCTGCTCCGGTGTCACGGTGATGAAGGAGCCCAGCACGGAATCCGTCTGCTCGATGCGGTCCAGGTGCGCTTGCGTGACGTCCGCAGAGGAGTACTCGCCGGCGCGCAGGCCCGCAGACAGCTGGGCGGCGGTGAGGCGTGTGAGGTCATCCGTCATGTCAGTCCTCCCCCAGGATCTGCGGGACCAGGAACTTGCCGTCCTCGGCCGCGGGCGCGCCGGACAGCGCCTGCTCCGCGGTGAGCGGCGTGCCCACGACGTCCTCGCGCAGCACATTGGTGAGGGGCATGGGGTGGCTGGTGGCGGGGACGTCGTCCGTGGCGACCTCCGTCACGCGGGCCACACTGGAGAGGATCCTGCCCAGGTCCTCTGCGGTCTTCTCCAATTCGTCGCTGGTCATGGCGATCCTGGCGAGTTCCGCCAGGTGCTCGACCTGTCCAGCGGTGATCGCGGCTGCGTCAGCCATCCCCACCCTTTCTCCGTCGTTCTGTACCGCCCGCCAGTCTACGTCGCGGCCCACCGTGCGATGCCACAGCGGTGGTGGGGCACGGACTCGGTCCAGCGCCCCCACCATGACGACGTGTGACACTGCGATCCCAAATGCGACTCACATTGAGACCCGAATCACATAAGATGATCCGGACCGGCGCACAGAGCACCGGGCCCGAGGTACTCGTCAGGCCCGCCATCAGCACCGACGTTGACCGCACTCGAGGAGGAGTGCGGCGGACGGGGCGCGAGGACCCGGGTGCATTCCGCCGAACGACGGAGGGAACATGACCGACGACGGTCCCGCGCACAGCAGCGCAGACGAAAGCGGCGCACCGCCGCCGCCCGACCCCCAGGCCCTCGACTACATCGCAGCCAATGAGTCGCCGGAGTTCACCCGGCTCCGGCGGACTCATCGCAGCTTCGTCTTCCCCATGGCCGCCTTCTTCATCATCTGGTACGCCGTGTACGTCCTGCTGGGCGCATACGCGCACGACTTCATGGCCCGCCCCGTGTTCGGCAGCGTCAACATGGGCATCGTGCTGGGCCTGGGTCAGTTCGTCACGACATTCGCCATCACGAGCATCTACGTCGTCTTCGCGAACCGCCGCCTGGATCCGCAGGCGCAGGCGATCCGCGGGGACCTCGAGGAGCAGGAGGCCAGCGCATGAGCAGCCCGTACACCAGCCCTCTCCTCTGGGCCGCCGAGTCCCAGGAGACCCCCGTCAACAACCCGATCCTCAACATCTCGATCTTCCTGGCGTTCGTGATCGTCACTCTCGTCATCGTGTTCCGGGCCAGTCGGAACAACCGCTCCGCCGCGGACTACTACGCGGCCGGCCGCTCCTTCTCCGGCCCGCAGAACGGCTTCGCGATCGCCGGCGACTACCTGTCCGCGGCCTCGTTCCTGGGCATCGTGGGCGCGATCGCCGTCAACGGCTACGACGGATTCCTCTACTCCGTGGGATTCCTCGTCGCGTGGCTGGTCGCCCTCCTGCTGGTCGCGGAGCTCATGCGCAACACCGCGAAGTTCACGATGGCCGACGTGCTGGCGTTCCGGCTCAAGCAGCGTCCGGTCCGCATGGCCGCCGCACTCACGACGCTGGCGGTCTGCTTCTTCTACCTGCTGGCGCAGATGGCCGGCGCGGGCGGCCTCGTGTCCCTGCTGCTGGGCGTCGATTCGCGCGTGGGCCAGTCCCTGGTCATCGCGATCGTGGGCGTCGTCATGATCGTCTACGTGCTGGTGGGCGGCATGAAGGGAACCACGTGGGTCCAGATCATCAAGGCGTTCCTCTTGATCGGCGGCGTCTTCATCATGACGGTGTGGGTGCTGTGGCTCAACAATTTCAATTTCTCCGCCGTCCTGGACGACGCCGTGTCCAACTCGATCTCCGATCCGCCGGACGCGCTGCTGGCACCCGGACTCCAGTACGGCGAGCTGCCCATCGACTTCGTGTCGCTGGCCTTGGCCCTGGTGCTGGGCACCGCCGGACTGCCGCACGTGCTCATGCGCTTCTACACGGTGCCCACCGCGAAAGAGGCCCGCAGGTCCGTCGTCTGGGCGATCTGGCTCATCGGCGTCTTCTACCTCTTCACCCTGGTGCTGGGCTTCGGCGCCGCCGCGATGGTGGGCTCGGAGACGATCGTGAACGCGCCCGGCGGTGTGAACTCCGCGGCCCCGCTGCTGGCGGCCGTGCTGGGCGGACCCGTCCTGCTGGGCATCATCTCCGCCGTCGCGTTCGCGACCATCCTGGCCGTCGTCGCAGGACTCACGATCACGGCCGCCGCCTCCTTCGCGCATGACATCTACTCGAACGTCATCCGCAAGGGCGAGGTCGATTCGAAGGCGGAGGTCAAGGTCGCCCGCCGGACCGTGCTCGTCATCGGCGCGGTGTCGATCGTCGGCGGGATCGGCGTGCAGGGGCAGAACATCGCCTTCCTCGTCGCGCTGGCCTTCGCGGTCGCGGCGAGCGCGAACCTGCCCACGATCCTCTACTCGCTGTACTGGCGCCGGTTCACCACCCGCGGTGCGGTGTGGAGCATGTACGGCGGTCTCACGACCTGCGTCCTGCTCATCGCGTTCTCGCCCGTCGTGTCCGGTTCGGAGACCGCGATGCTGGGAGCAGGCGTGGACTTCGCGCTCTTCCCGCTGTCCAACCCGGGCATCGTGTCGATCCCGCTGGGCTTCCTG
>DYUK01000216.1 GCA_020743695.1 Brevibacterium senegalense
CTTCGTGAGGCTGCCGGTCTCCTTCTCCATGAGCGCGTCGTAGTAGGCGAAGAACGCGCGGAACTCCGCGGGGCGGCGGGCCAGGCCCAGGAACACGTTGGGGATGAAGCCGGTCTTCTCCGACACCGCGAGGATCTGCTCCCGGATGTCCTGCGGCACGTCGTCGAGCGAGGCATAGGGGTAGCGCATGCCCTCACTGTAGCGACGTGCGTCACACTCCGCGACGCTTCTGCGGTTCAGCCGCAGCGGAGGCGTCCACCCGGTGCCGGCGACGGATTCCGATATGGGTAGCATCGTCCGGATGGCGGGGCCCCGGGCCGCGCGGCAGGAACGGTCCGTCGGGGACCAGAACAGACACGGGCCACCCGGACCCTGGAGCAGGAAGATGCGCATGAGGATCACGATCGGCAGCGACCCCACCCGTCTCATCGATCAGGCCGCCGACGCGGTCGAGGCGCTGGTGCGTGCCACCCCGGACGCCGTGCTGGGCATCGCGACGGGTTCGACGCCGGAGCCGCTGTACGCGGAGCTGACCTCCCGTGCGCAACGCGGACTGGACCTCAGTCACCTGCGCATCACGTGCCTGGACGAGTACGTGGGGCTGTCCGCCGATCACCCGCAGAGCTACCGGCACTACATCCGTGCGCACGTGCTGGAGCCGTGGGGCATCGACCCCGCCGCGGCCGTGCTGCCGGCCGGCGACGCCGAGGACCCGGACGCCGCCGCCCTCGACTTCGAGCACCGCATCCGGGACTGGGGCGGCGTCGACCTGCAGATCCTGGGCGTGGGCCCCAATGGGCACATCGCCTTCAACGAGCCCGGCTCGGCCTTCGACTCGCGCACCCGCACGGTCGACCTGACCCCCAGCACCCGGCAGGCGAACGCGCGCTTCTTCGAGCGCCTCGACGAGGTCCCCACCCGCGCGATCTCCCAGGGCATCGGCACGATCCTGGAATCCCGTCACGCCCTCCTCATGGCCTTCGGTGAGGGCAAGGCGCCGGCGGTCGGCGCGATGGTCGAGGGCGCCGCCACCTCGGAGGTCCCCGCCAGTGCTCTCCAGCGGCACGCGGACGTCCACGTCTTCGTGGACGACGCGGCCGCCTCGCAGCTGCACGACTGACTGCTGCGTCAGGACCGCCCAGCCCCCGCCTCAGCCGCCGCGCACCCGCGCGTGGAGCCGGTCGAGCGCGCCGGACAGGGCATCCGTGCCTGCGTCGTCGAAGACCTCTTCGCGCAGCTGCTCGTTGAGGCCGCCGGGCGTCTCGTGGGCGGTGACGACCTCCGCCATCGGCGTCGACTCCTCGCGGATCGCCGGTGCGAGCGCCCCGAACAGTCCGCGCAGGAACCGCTGACCGGACTCGCGGGGGACACCCTGCTCCTCCGTCCAGTCGCAGACGACGGACAGGTACTGGAGGAACCCGGACACCGCGCCGGTCGCGGCGGAGAACACCGCCAGCTCCTCCTCGTCCGCGACGGCGAGCGTCCCACCCGTGCGGTCGAACAGCGCGCTCGCGGCCGGATGCTCCGGCGTCACGACGGTGGGCACGGCCCGGTCGCGCACCGGCGGCATGGGGATCGCACGGACCACGGTGACGGGGGCACCCACGGCGGCCGCGACCTCGGCGATGGGGACGCCGGCCAGGGCGCTCACGACGACCTGGTCGTCGCGGAAGGCCAGGGGGCCAGCGACCTCGGCCAGCTGCTGCGGGAGGACCGCCAGCACGACGGTGTCCGCGGCGTCGACGACGTCCTGGTTCGAGGCGGCGACGGAGACGAAGTCCGGGAAGCGGGACGCCAGGGACGCACTGCGCTCGCGTCCCCGCGGGGACGTCACGACGGGCGGCGGATCCTCGCCCGCGGCCAGTCCCTCGATGATCGCCTGGGCGATCTCACCCACACCGATGAAGCCGATCGTCGGCTGCGTGCTCATGCTCTCTCCGTCCCTTCAGGCGGCGTCGTCGCCGCGTGGACTCCGGCCTGCAGTGTCGTCTCACACTGATCCGCCCCAGCCTACGGGGACGAACCGGCGCGCGTCGTCTGCGTCGACGGATCCGCATTCCTCGAGGCGATCCCGCAGGCGGTGGGCGCGCTCGAACGGTGTGCAGGCGCCCCGCGGCCTCGCGGACGCGGTCGGCCAGGTTCGTGCAGTGCCGCTCGATCGCGCGCATGTCGAGATCGGCCAGCCAGGGGAGCGCGATCCCGGCCCCCAGCATCGGGTGCCAGGCGGGGGAGAGGTCGAAGCGGCGGGCGTCCGCGGCCAGCTGCGGCGGATGCGCGTACGTGTTCGTCCAGGGAGTCTCCGAGGAGTACCAGCCGGCGGCATGCGGCGTGAGCGTGCGCAGCCGTTCCAGGTCCAGCACGCGGCCGTCGGAGGACTGCACGACGCTCACCGCGACGAGGTCGAAGGCGTGAGCCCGATCCGCCAGTTCGCCGGGCTCGACCTGGTGCACCTCGACGCCGCGATCGGACTGGACCGCGAAGGGCGCGGTCACACTGGTGAACTCACCGTGCTGCACCGCGACGCGGCTGCCGTCCGGCAGCGACGCCGGGGCGAGCCCCACGAGGCCCGAGGCCGCCGAACCGATCGCGACTGCGCTGGGGGACACGCCCACGAGCGATGCGAACCCCCGCCGCGCTGCGTCCACGGCCTCGTCGAAGACGGACGCGTCCATCGTCCCCGCGCTCCAGTCGTCCAGTGCGTCGTGGAGTACCTGCGTCTGCCGCTGGGACGGCAGGCCGTACGTCGCGCTGTCGAGGAACCGCTGGGCTTTCGTGAACAGCTCACCGTGTCTCTCACGCATACCCGGACCCTCTCGGCCCGCGCCCGGGTGTGGAGAGGATCCGTCTCCTGCGGACCCTGACCGGACCGTCAGCGGACTCTGAGCGTTCACTTTGTGTTCACGCACGCACAGGTCTACTCT
>DYUK01000217.1 GCA_020743695.1 Brevibacterium senegalense
GAGCTGAGCCTGGACGACTTCAACCGGATCGGCGACCGTGTGCCCCACTTGGGCAACGTGAAGCCCTTCGGCGAGTACGTCATGAACGATGTCTTCAAGATCGGCGGCGTGCCCGTCGTCATGCGCGCCCTTCTGGACGCGGGCCTGCTGCACGGGGACTGCATGACCGTCACCGGCAAGACCGTCGCGGAGAACCTGGCGAAGATCAACCCGCCGGACCCGGACGGCAAGATCCTGCGGGCCCTCAACGATCCGATCCACCCCACCGGCGGTCTCACCGTCCTCAAGGGATCGCTGGCTCCGGGCGGTGCGGTCGTGAAGTCCGCCGGCTTCGACGCCGACGTCTTCGAGGGCACCGCGCGCGTCTTCGACCGCGAGCAGCCGGCCATGGACGCGGTGCTGAACGGCGAGCTCAAGAAGGGCGACGTCATCGTCATCCGCTACGAGGGTCCCAAGGGCGGCCCCGGCATGCGCGAGATGCTGGCGATCACCGGCGCCATCAAGGGTGCGGGCATCGGCAAGGACGTCCTGCTCATCACGGACGGCCGCTTCTCCGGCGGCTCGACCGGACTGTGCATCGGCCACGTCGCACCCGAAGCCGTGGACGGCGGACCCATCGCCTTCGTCCGCGACGGTGACAGGATCAGCATCGACATCGCCGCCCGCAGCATCGAGCTGCACGTGCCGGAGTCGGAGCTCGAGGAGCGCCGCAAGGACTGGACCGTCCCGGACAACCCGCGCCTGCACGGAGTCCTGGGCAAGTACGCGAAGCTCGTGCAGTCCGCCTCCGTGGGGGCCATCACGGTCTGATGCGGACGGTGGCCTGAGGGTCAGGTGATCTGAGGGCCACGTGAGACGCAACGGGGGCTGCGAACCGATCGGTTCGCAGCCCCTCGTCGTGTGCGGGTGGGACGTTTGGTTACTTCACTTGTGTGAGCAGAGACCTGAACCGTCGTTCATGTGCGAGCAGAGGACTGGATTCGTGCAGTGTTGGGGCGTGTACTCGAACATCAGCGTTGGGAGAGCGCGAGCGGCTGACTCGACTGATCTCCGGCGCGGCCGTCTGGATGCCGCCTCTCACCCCAGTGGGATGCGCCCCACCAGATCGTCCCTGCCCTGGGGCTCGGTGAGTGATTGCCCCATGATCGCCTTCGCCGTGTCCACGGAGTCCCACACGTTCCACAGCAGCACACCCAGCACGGTCCCGCCGTCCACGTAGTAGACGACTCCTGCGGAACCGTCGTCGGTGAAGTCCTCGATCGTCGTGAGCGAGGAGTCGAGGATCCCCACCGCCTCGTATCCGTAGTCGAAGAGGTCCGACCAGAAGAACGGCGTGTAGTCGTACTCGCGCGGCCGGTCCGAG
This sequence comes from Brevibacterium senegalense, assembly GCA_020743695.1. Classification (GTDB taxonomy): domain Bacteria; phylum Actinomycetota; class Actinomycetes; order Actinomycetales; family Brevibacteriaceae; genus Brevibacterium; species Brevibacterium senegalense_A. Next base: position 1,364 of record DYUK01000217.1, read on the forward strand.
CCGGTGCGCGAGCGGACCATGTTCTGCGCGGCGATCGACCCCATCCGCTCCGCGTTGTTCACGTGCTCCACGCGACGCACGCCCAGGAGCTGGTCGTCGTAGCGGGCGACGTCGCCGGCCGCCCACACATCCGGCGCGCTGGTCGCAAGCGTGCCGTCGACGACGATCCCGTCGTCGACGGTGATCCCCGCCTGCTGCGCCACCTGGTCCTCCGGGGTGACACCCACGCCCACGACGACGACATCCGCGACGTGCTCCGCGCCGGTCGTGTCCGTCACGACGACCGTCTCGCCGTCCAGTCGCGCCGAGTCCGCGCCGGCTCCGCCCACGACCGTCACGCCGCGAGCCCGGAACTCCTCCGTGACCTCCTGTGCCAGGCGCTGCGGGAACATGTGTCCCTGGATCGTCTCCCCGCGCATGAGCAGCGTCACCGCGACGTCGTTCTGCGCGAGCGCGGCGGCGACCTCCGCACCGATGTATCCGCCGCCCACGACGACCGCTCGAGACCCCGCCTGCACCAGGCTGCGCAGGCGCCGGTAGTCCGCCATCGTCCGGTAGGTGAGGATGCGGTCGGACTCCGGCAGGTCGAGCGTGCGCGGCTGCGCGCCGGTCGCCAGGAGCAGCGTGCCGTAGTCCACCGTCGATGTATCCGACAGGGACAGTGACTTCGCCTCCGTGTCGATCGCGGCCACACTCACCCCGGTGACCAGCTCCGCCCGGGCCTCATCGTCCAGCAGCCAGCCCGATGCGGGCTCTCCACCGGGGGCCGCCTCGTCGTCGAGCCACAGCGTCTTCGACAGGTCCGGGCGGTAGAACGGGCCGTCGTCCTCGCGGCCGATGACCAGGGTCGTCCCCTCCTGGTCGTGCCGCCGGATGGCGCGCGCGGCCGAGGCCCCGGCCACTCCTGCTCCCACGATCACGTAGTCGTATGCGTCCTGCATCGGGTCCACCTTCCGTCGGGTTCTGGAGTCGGGTGCTGGGGGTGGGTCAGCCGCGCGAGGCCTTCCACTGCTGGTGCAGTGCCTTCCGCCGCTCGTAATCGGCCTTGAGGCGCGTGCGCGGATCCATGCTGGCGGTCAGACGCGGCGGGCCGATGACGTGGAGCAGCGTGTACTGGAAGCGGAAGAAGAAGCGGTAGCCCAAGCCGAATCCGTCGTCACCGCGCGGCTTGGATGCGGGCACCACCTGCACGTCCTCGTCCGGGCCATCGCCCAGGACCGCGGTGGGCTCCTCCGCCGGATCGCCGGCGCCCGCGGGGTCGAGGTGGTGCGGGTCGCGCGTGTCAGCCATGGGGTTCCTGCTCCTGGGGTCTCACGAGTCCGGATGTGGTCTCATGCGAGTCTCCCAGACCTGCGCATCGAGAACCATTCGTGCACGAATTTTATCATGTGACTGCGAACCGATCGCATGCACCGCGGCGCGCGGTGTAGCCTCGTCAGGTGGAATCGGACAAGGATCTTCTGCGACTGGACGAGCAGGTCTGCTTCGCCCTGTCTGTCGCTGCGCGCACGGTCGTGGGCATGTACGGCCCCCACCTGGCGCCCCTGGGGCTCACGCACCCCCAGTACCTCGTCCTCCTGACGCTGTGGGAGGAGGACGGTCGCCGCCAGGGCGACATCGCCCAGACCGTCCGACTGGAGCCCGCGACCGTCTCTCCTCTGCTGGCCCGCCTGGAACGGGCCGGGCTCATCACCCGCCACCCGGCTCCCGAGGACGTGCGCAGCCGGATCGTCCGCCTCACCGACGCGGGCCGCGCCCTGCGCGCGGATGCGGAGGGCATCCCACACGCGATCCTGCAGGATCTTCAGATGGACACGGACGAGCTGGCGGACCTGCGCGACCGACTCTTCGCCCTCGTCGCGCGCGTCGAGATCTACTCGGCGGAGGACTGCGAGGAGCCCTCCGCCGAGTCGTGACGTCCCGCTGAGTCGCGACGTCGGATCGCGTGATCAGTCGGCCGTTGGGCCGTCCCCGTCCTCCGCGAGGATCTCGTGGATGCGACGCCGGGCCTCATCGAGGACTGCGACGGCCCGTTCGACCTGGTCGGTCGTGCCGGATGCGGTGACCTGCGCGACCGCCTGACCCAGGAGCGCCCCCGCCTTGGGGACGGAGCCGAGACGTCCCAGATCCGGGCCCGTCGAGAACTCCCAGGGGGCGCGCCGACTGCTGTCCTGCAGACGCTCGGCCTCCGCCCGGCCGGCCTCCGTGAGCGAATACGTCTTGCGACCGGCGTCCTCCTCGACGGTGAGCAGCCCCTCGTCGGCCAGCAGCTGGAGGGTCGGGTAGACAGATCCGGCACTGGGCTTCCAGGCGCCGTCGGATCGCTGCTCGATCTCCCGGATGATCTGGTAGCCGTGCATCGGCTCCTCGGCGAGCAGGTGGATGACGGCTGCCCGGACGTCGCCGCGGTTGGCGCGGCGACCGCCGGGGTGTCCGTGTCCTCGGCGTCCGGAGCCCGGTCCGTCCGGGCCGCCGCGTCCGGGGCCGCCCCAGGGCGCACCCCAGGGCGTGCCCCACGATCCGCCGCTGGGGCCGTCGGCTCCCTGCCAGCCGCCCCAGCCTCCCCAGGCGCCGCGAATGCCGCCCAGCAGATCCCAGGGTCCGCTCACAGGGCGGACTTCGTCATCGCCCGGCCCGGGAGCGCCGCCGCCTCCGTAGCTGCGGGGGCCGTAGTCGTCGTCGTTCTGTGGTGGGTGTCCGACCATGGGAATCACGTCCTCGAAGCGAGTGCTCTCGATGTATCGCCTGACTGTCGGACAGGCGGAGAATGAGCCAGTCGTGCCCTCTCTCGATATATAACGATACATCTGCGAGCTATCGAGCGATATACCTTCGGGGCTGAGAATCGTCGGAGTGCGCAGAGCACGGGGGAGACCCGCACAGATCGTGGATGCCGACAGGCGCGTGCTCACTCGCAGGAGTCGCAGACGCCCGTCGCGGGCAGTTGGATGAAACACGTGGGGCACACGGACGTCTGCACGGAGCCGGAGCCGCCCGATCCGCGTCCGCCTTCCGTGCGTATCTTGTTCACCGGGTGCTCGACGGACCAGAGGTCGCGCTGCGCATAGAGCCAACGGTCGGCCCGATCACCGACGGCGTCGACGACCTCCTGCTCGGACACGAAGCCGCCGGTGTACCCGTAGTAGATGTGGAGGTCCGGTCCGCCGTCCGCGCGGATCGCCTTGATGTAGGACGCTGTGAGTTCGTACTGCGCGATCGCGATTGCGGCGACCACCTGGCGCAGAAACCGCTGGTTCTCTATGGGCATCTGCCGCTCGGCCAGGGCGCGTTCCAACGAATCGAACCGCGGTCGATCCGTCGTCGGGGAATCGGGGTCGTCGTGCTGTCCGCTGTCAGTCATATCCGGCCTTTCGGAGTATGTCGTCAGGGCGGAGTCCGCACTCCAGTCGGTCGATGACCGGGCTCGACAGCCTTCCCCGGACCGGCGACAGTCCCCAGAGGAGGACTCCCCACCGAGTGTATCCGCGCTCAGACGCGTGATTCCTCCCACGCCGCGTGCAACCGTGCGAAGCGACCGCCTGACTCGATGAGGGTGTTCGGTGCGTCGTCCTCGACGATCCGCCCCCGGTCCAGGACCAGCACGCGATCCGCGATCTCCACGGTCGAGAGGCGGTGGGCGATGATGATCGCCGTCCGCCCCTCCAGGACCGTCGACAGGGCCTCCTGCACGAGCCGCTCCGAGGGGATGTCCAGATGCGCCGTCGCCTCGTCGAGCACCAGCACGTCCGGGTCCGCCAGGAACGCCCGCGCGAAGCTCACCAGCTGTCGCTGCCCGGACGACAGCCGTCCGCCGCGCTTGCGCACGTCCGTGTCATACCCGTCCGGCAGGCGGGAGATGAAGGGGGCCAGCCCCACGGCCTCAGCGGCGTGGCGCACCTCCGCATCCGTGGCCTGTGGCCGCCCCAGCCGGATGTTCTCCGCGATCGATCCGCCGAACAGGTAGGACTCCTGCGTCACCATGACGACCGAGTCGCGCAGCTCCGCATCCGCGAGCCGCCGCAGGTCGACCCCGTCGAGAGCCACGCGCCCGCCTGTGGGGTCGTAGAAGCGGGTCAGCAGCTTCACGAGCGTCGACTTGCCGGCCCCCGTCTGCCCCACGACCGCGACCGTCTGTCCCGCCGGGATCGTGAGGTCGAAGCGGGGGAGCACCGTCTCGCCGTCCGCGTAGGAGAACTCCACATCTGCGAACTCGATCGTCCGCCCGCCCGCAGTGGACCCACCGGATGCGGACCCACCCGCAGCGGGACCGGACCCGTTCGAGCGGGTCTCCCCGGCCCCGGCGTCCTGCTGCCCGGCCCGCTGCGGCAGGTGGGTGGGGCTGGTGGGCTCGACGACCTCGGGCGCGGCGTCGAGGACGACGGTGACCTTCTCCAGCGCGGCGGACGCGGACTGGTACATCGTGATCGCCTGCACCAGCGAATCCAGCGGGCCGTAGAACCGGCGCACGTACAGCAGGAACGCGGTCAGCATCCCCACCTGCACGGACTCCTGCATGACGAGCCACCCGCCCGCCAGCAGCACGGCGGCCGTCGACAGCGAGGCGATGAGTCGGGTGCTGGCCGCGAACCACGCGACGTTGAAGAG
>DYUK01000218.1 GCA_020743695.1 Brevibacterium senegalense
TCGACCTCCACGATCAGGAAGATGGGCGACTGGCACTCCGGGACCGGCTCCAGCAGCTCCGGGTGGTCCGCGTAGCGATGCGGCAGTGCTGGCAGCTCGTCGCTGAACTCGAGGAGCAGCTCCAGCAGCTCGTCCTGCGCGGCCGCGGCGAAGTCATCCGCGATCTCCTGCAGACCGCCCGGCAGGGGTGCTGCGTCCGTGGGGGTGTCGTTCATGCTCGGGGTGCCTCCCCCGGCTCATCACCCGTCACGATGGGGACGCGCACGACATTGCCCCACTCCGTCCACGACCCGTCGTAGTTCTTGACGCTGTCGAAGCCCAGCAGGTGGGAGAGCACGAACCACGTGTGGGAGGAGCGCTCGCCGATCCGGCAGTAGGCGATGATGTCGCCGCCGGCCTCCAGGCCCAGGTCGTCGAGGTAGAGCGCCTTGAGCTGGGCGGCGTCCTTGAACGTGCCGTCCTCGTTCGCCGCTTTCGCCCACGGCACCGACTTAGCGGTGGGGATGTGGCCGCCGCGCAGGGCGCCCTCCTCCGGGTAGGCGGGCATGTGGGTGCGCTCGCCGGTGTACTCCTCGCCGCTGCGGACGTCGATGAGCGGGATGGAGCCGATCGCGTCGCGGACCTCCGGGAGGAATGCGCGGATCTGTGAGTCGTCGCGCGTGACCACGGGGTAGTCCGTGGCGGGGCGGGAGGGCTTCTCGCGGGTGTACTCGCGGCCCTCCGCCTCCCACTTCTGGCGGCCGCCGTCCATGAGGCGCACGTCCTCGTGGCCGAAGAGGCTGAAGACCCACATCGCGTAGGCCGCCCACCAGTTCGACTTGTCGCCGTAGACGACGAGCGTGTCCTCGCGGCTGATGCCCTTGCTGCTCATGAGCTTCGCAAAGCCCTCACCGTCGACGTAGTCGCGGGTGACGGGGTCGTTGAGCTCCGTGTGCCAGTCGATCTTGACCGCGCCCGGGATGTGGCCGGACTCGTAGAGGAGCACATCCTCGTCGCTTTCGACGATGACGACGCCCGGGGTGTCGAGGTTGTCCGCCACCCAGGCGGTGCTGACGATGCGCTCCGGGTGCGCGTAGTCCTGGAACTTGGTCTCCTGCGTGTCCGCGGGGATGCTGGTTCTGTTGGTCACTGTGCCTCCGTAGTCGTTCGCAAGGGATTCTAGATCGTGGGGTTCCGGTGGTGCTGTGCGCGCGTCACACGTGGCCGGCCAGATGCGCGCGGTGGGCGTCGATGAGGCGCTGGGTCCAGGGAGTGGGGGCGTGGGGCCACCGTCCGTGGATGTCGGCGAGCCTGTACCCGTTGTAGAGCATCGCGCGGCGTGAGGACGCCGCGTGGATCCGGATGCGCTTGCCCGAGGTCAGTGCGAGGACGGTCGTGCCGGCCCAGTATCCGTGGGTCTGTTCCTCCACCCGGGCGATCTGGTGCCAGGGGACGAACGTGTCCCGCATCCACTGCTGACGGATCTCCACTCCGCGCGGGGTCGCCAGGACGCTCGTGCGGAAGCTGGTGACCACCAGATAGGCCACAACCGCGAACAGGACTGTGACCACGACGATCCCCGCGATGAGGAGGACTGTCGTGCGAGTTCCGGCCGCGCCGCTGCCGCGGGCGGCGATCAGCAGGGCGACGAGCACCCCGATGTTGGTGGCGGCCGCGACGATGCACGCGATGATCGGCACGGCGAACGCGCCGCGGGACTGCGGGTAGGCGACGAGCACGGTGCGGTCGTGGGGGCCGGTGGCGAGTCTGTCCGCGCGCTTCTGCGCCCAGGAGGGGATCCTCATCGGGCCAGGAACGCCTGGAGGATCGAGGCGAACTCCTGGGGCTTCTCCGAGTGGACCCAGTGGCCCGAGCCCTTGACGGTGACGCGGCGGGTTACGGGGAAGAGCTCGCGCATCGTGGGCTCCGCCTCGTCCGTGATGTACCCGGACTCCGACCCGCCCACCCAGAGAGTGGGTCCGTCGAAGGTGGACCCTGTCAGATCCGGGAAGCCGCCGATCTGGCGCAGTGACGCGTGCAGGAGGTCGAGGTTGGGCTGCCACGCATACCCGTCATCGGTCGACCGCAGGTTCTGCAGGAGGAAGCCGCGGGTGCCCGCGTTGGGGATGGGCTCCTGCAGCTGCTCATCCGCATCCGTGCGGGAGGAGAGCGCTGTCAGATCCAGCTTCTTGAGCGATCCCAGCAGATGGTCGAACTCGCCGCTGTTGTCCGAGGCCACCGGGGAGATGTCGACGATGACGAGGCTGTCGATCAGGTCCGGGTGGCGCAGTGCCAGCACCATCGCGGTCTTCCCGCCCATCGAGTGCCCGATGAGGTCGACGGGACCGTTCGCGGCGGCACCCTGTCGCAGCGTGTCCGCGACTGCGTCCGCCATGTCGACGTACGAGAACTCGTCCGTCCACGCCGAGTCGCCGTGGTTGGGCAGGTCCACCAGTGTGCTGGTGTGAGTCTCCGCGATCGCCTTGGCCGCAGTCGTGAAATTCCGGCCGCGGCCGAAGAGGCCGTGGAGGAAGACGGCCCGCAGGTCGCCCTCCCCCACGGTCTTCGTCGAGAGTGTCACCGGATCGCCTCGATGATCGCGGTGTCGCCGTCGTAGAAGTTGATCGTCTGCCGTGACCCCGCGTTCTCGATGAGGACGTGGGCGATGACAGCGGCGACGTTGTCGCGGCTGGTGACGGCGGCCTCGGCGGGCAGGCCCTCCACAGCGCCCTTCTCGTCTGCCACGACGATCTTCTCTGTCGCAGGCTCCAGCGTGAGCCGGCCCGGTCCCAGGATCGTGTAGTCGAGGTTCGTGGAGCGCAGGTGCTCGTCCGCGTCGTGCTTGGCCTTGGCGTACGGGAAGAACGAGTCCTCCGGGTTCAGGGTGTCGACATCGACGAGCGCGCGAGCATAGGAGACCAGGACGAACCGGTCGACGCCCGCCTGCTGAGCGGCATCCATCGCGCGGACGGCACCCTTGTGGTCGACGGCATCGGTGCGAGCCGGGTTGCCGCCTCCCGCGCCGGCGGCGAAGACCACCGCATCCGCGCCGGTGAAGGCCTGTGCCAGGTCGTCCACGCCTGCGTCTTCGAGGCTCAGCTCGACCGGGTTGGCGCCTGTGGCGCGGATATCGTCTGCATGGTCGGGATTGCGGATGACTCCGTCGACCGCGTATCCCGCGTCGACCAGGCGCGGGGCCGTGAGCAGCGCGATCTTCCCGTGGGCTCCGATGATGACAGCCTTCTTCTCAGCCATGGAATGGCCTCCTTCTGTCGTGCGGTCCGAAACGGCGTGCGTCCCGGCTTCCATTCTGGTCAACGCGTGCCAGTGGCAGGTATTCCGCGCCGGCGCAGGAGGACGATCGTGTCGTCCAGCTGTC
>DYUK01000219.1 GCA_020743695.1 Brevibacterium senegalense
GTCGATCTTCTGATTCACGGACGGGTTCGCCGTGACCTTCGGGACCTTCTTGCCCTTGAGGTCCGCCGGCGTCTCGATGCCGTCCCGCTCACGGGTGAGGAGCGAGTGCGGGGACAGCGGTGCCCACACGACGCGCGTGTCCTGCGGTCCCCAGTCCTCGTTCGCGAACTCGTTGAGTCCCTCGAAGCTGAAGATGTACTCGTCACCCAGCCGGCCCATGGCCGCAGCCCCGGATCTCATCGCGGCCATGCGGCCGATCGCGGTGTCCGAGGTGATGATGCGCACGCGCGCGCCGGTCTCGCGTGCCACGGCGTCGGACACGGCAGCGGTGTCCGCGTAGGTCGACGTGCCAGCGCCGTAGGTCGAGATGACGAACGGGTCGCGGATGCCGCCCACCATCGTCGTCTCGCCGGCGCCGCAGCCGGTCAGGAGGAGTGCGGAGGCCGCGACAGCGGCGGTGAGTGTGCGGAGTCGGCTCATGCGTCTGCCTTCTTAGCTGTCGAGGTCTGCGCTGCGGGGATGGTCGCCGGCCTGCTGACGTCCGGACCCTTCGTCCCCAGGAACTGGGCCAGGAGGACCGTGACGACCGCGAGACCCAGGCCCGTGAGGGTGCTGACCGTGGCGGGCCACAGCAGCAGGACGCCCGCAGCCGCGGAGACGAGGCGGATGAGGACCCCGATCCGTCGACTGTTGATCGTCAGGTACCCCTCGAAGGCGGTCGCCAGGAAGTAGATGCCGATGAGCGCGGACACCGTCGCCACGAGGATCTCGCTCAGTGTCGAGTCCTGCGCGACGAGCGCGGGGTTGACGGCGAACGCGAACGGGATGATGTACTTCACGGCGCCCAGTCGCATCGCGGTGATCGAGGTCGACATGGCGGGTGTGCCGGCGATGTTCGCGGCGGCGAACGAGGCCAGTGCGACCGGCGGGGTGATGTAGGAGACCGTCGCCCAGTAGATGACGAACAGATGCGCCGCGATCGGGTTGACGCCCAGGGCCACGAGTGCCGGAGCCATGACGATCGCCAGCAGCACGTAGACCGCGGACACCGTCATGCCCATGCCCAGCACGAAGCTGGTGAGAGCGCCGGCGATGAGGATGAGGGCCAGGTTGTCGCCCACCAGGTTGACGAGCTCGCGGGCCAGGGACAGGGACACGCCCGTCATCGACAGGCCGCCCACGATCAGACCCACACCGGCGATGATGCCGATGATCTCTGCGACCGTCTTGCCGGAGGCGTACACGAAGTTGAGGAACGACGTGGGCGTCAGCTTGAAGCGCTTCATGAAGAGCATGCAGACGAGCAGGAACCCGATGGTCCAGAAGGGGGCCTGAGACTCGTTGTTCATGACGACGAGCAGGAGGACCAGGCCCACGAGCGCGATGATGTAGGGCAGGCCGGTCACGACGGTGCGGCCCAGCTTGGGCAGCTCCGCCTTGGGCATGCCGCGCAGGCCGGACTTCGCGGAGTACGCGTCCACCTGCAGGAAGATGCCCCAGTAGTAGAGCAGTGCGGGGATCGCGGCGGCCAGGGCGACCTGGCCGTAGGGGACACCCACGAAGGACACCATGAGGAAGGCCGCGGTGCCCATGATCGGAGGCGTGATGGTGCCGCCGGTCGCGGCGGTCGCCTCGATGCCGGCCGCGTACTTCGCGGGGAAGCCGGAGCGCTTCATCGCGGGGATCGTCATGGGGCCGGTCGTCAGCACGTTGGACACGGCCGAGCCGGACATCATGCCCATCGCCGCGGACGAGACGACGGAGACCTTCGCGGAACCGCCGCGGTAGCGGCCGAAGGCGCTCATCGCGAGGTCGTAGAAGAAGAGCGCTCCGCCGGAGAACTGGAGGGCGACGCCGAACATGAGGAAGCCCACGAGGATCGATGCGGCGGTCTGCAGCGGCAGGCCCATGATCGAGTCGACGCCCATCGCGTGGATCTGCGCGGTCAGGTCGAGGCGGAACGGGATGCCCTGCAGGAAGCTGACGGGGATGCCCGCAGCGAAGACCGGGTACAGGGAGAAGACGATCGCGATGCACGTGACGATGAGGCCCGCCGTGCGGCGCAGCGTCTCCAGCACCAGCAACCACAGCACGAACGCGAAGAAGGTGGCCAGCGGCGGGGCGACGTAGTCCCAGCCGCGCTCGAAGATGCGCTGCCCGTTGATCCCGTAGTAGACGGTCGTGATGAGGACGATGACGGCGAGGACGACGTCGTACCAGGGCACGGAGGTGCGTGCGGTGACACCGCCGGGCATCTTCTTGATCGGGAAGATGATGAACACGATCGGGAGGAACGCGGCCAACAGGAAGTACAGGAAGCTGTTCGTCAGCAGGTTCGTCCCGCCCAGGTTCCAGAAGAACACCTGGTTGAGCACCAGCACGACGCCGGCGACGGTGAGCAGCATGACGACGACGCGCCAGAACATCGGCAGGTGCGTGCCGGTGTTCGCGGGATCGCGGTCGAAGTCCAGCTGCTCCTCGACCTCGATGTGGTCGGCGGGATCCGCTGCCGCGGGTGCTGCGGCGGTGGCCACCGCGCCGGGCTCGTCCGAGGACGGCTCGGACGTCCGGCCGCGGTCGGACGCTGTATCTGCGTTGCTCATGAACATCTCTCCGTTGAGGAACGGGTGGGTCGGGTCCCGCGCGGCGACGAGCGCGTGCATCCGCGCTATCTGCCGAAGGACGACCGCAATCGTACTCACGATGTGAGGTGGCTCAAGGTCACGTGATCCACGGAACGGTCGAGCAATGCTCGCAGCGGCGTCCATTCATGCGTGCTGTGAGCTCAATGCGTCGTCTGATGACACGTGTGGCTCAATATGATGTGGTTAGATGCTCGCGTGAGTATCAGTCTGTGAATTTCGTCTCACGATGAGCGTGAGTAGATATCAAAAGTGCGTGGAAGGTATCGGAAGGGGAGGTCGGAATGGCGGTCGAGCGCGGTCTGTCGGATGGGCAGGTGGCCCTCTGCGTCGAGGAGCTGCTCGAGGCGGCACGGTCCGGTGAGCCGATCGCGCCTGCCCGTGTGCGACGCCCGGAGATGACGATCGCGGACTCCTACGCGGTGCAGCGTCTGTGGCGGGAGCGCCGGGAAGCTGACGGTGGTGAGGTGGTCGGGTTCAAGATCGGGCTGACCTCGGTCGCGATGCAGAAGGCGTTCGGCTTGGACGAGCCGGACTACGGGGTCATCTTCGCGGACCAGGTGCTGGAGTCCGGGGTGACTGCTGCCGCGGCCACCTGGAACCGAGCGCGCGTCGAGGTCGAGCTGTCCTTCATCCTGGACCACGCCCTCGTGCCGGGCGCGGGCTCCGGTCCGGATGGCGCGCTCACCGGGGCAGACGTGCTGGCGGCGACGCACAGCGTGGTGCCGTCCCTGGAGATCCTCGACTGCCACGTCCGCGAGGAGGGCATGACGGTCATCGACACGATCGCGGACAACGCTGCACTGGGCGCGGTGGTCCGCGGTGACCGCGAATTCGACCCTGCCTCGTTCGACCTGTCGTGGGTGGGTGCGAAGCTCCGGATCAACGGCGAGATCGTGGAGACCGGGGTGTCTGGCGCAGTGCTGGGCCACCCTGCGGACAGTGCCGCGTGGTTGGCGAACCGTTTCGCGGAACAGGGTGAGACGATCCCCGCTGGTTCGCTGCTGCTGTCCGGCTCCTTCACACGTCCCCTGCCTGTGGCCGCCGGCGACACGGTCGTTGCGGAGTACCAGGGTATGGGTGAGGTGCGCGTTCAGTTCACGTGAGCGGGCTGCCGGACCTCGTGCGGGCGCGCGGGCGCGGTGAGGAAGCGGTTCTCGAAGAGTACATAGCGGTCGAAGAGGCTCAGGCTCATTGACGGCGATCGCTCCAGGCGGTCGAAGCGCGCGACGGCGCCCCGGAGCGTGGGGACGACGGAGGAGAACGCGGGGATCCGCTCTGCGGGTGAGTCCTGCTCCCAGCTGCCACCGGCGCGGAACTCCAGGCCCCGGTGGGTGACCCGCAGCAGCCCCAGGACCGGCTCGCCTTCGACGGGATCCACGATGAGTGCCAGATCCCCGGGGCGCTGCAGGCCCAACCGGTGGCGTGCCTGCCACCCTGCCGCAGCGGCAGCGGTGAGCCGGTGGATCGTGTGCGCGGCCTCGCCCGGGTCCGCGAACTCCACTGCGGGCATCCGGCTGCACAGGTCGGCGAAGGACGCGGGCATGAGGACGGTGACCGGAGGGTGAGCCTCCGCGGTCGCCTGCGGGGCCTCGGCCTCGGCGATGTCACCCAGGATCCAGAGGATGCGGCCGTCCGGCGAAGCCTCGACCGTGAAGCGGCCCGCCGCATACGTGTGGCGGCCGGAGGGGGTGACGAGCGTGAGCCCGGTGGCTTCGGACCGAAGGTCGATGCCGGGCTCCCAGTCGGCCAGACCGGGCGAGTAGACCTTGAACGGCCCGGTGGCGAGTGCCTGCGGCACACCGGGTTCGAGGTCGCTGGGACCGGCGACGTCGACGGGGCTGAGGTCGGGGTGGACGGCGCGGGGAAGGCCTGCGGGGGTGTGCGAGTCCATGGCTGCTCCTGCGGTGGTGCGGCGACCCGGCGACCGCCGGCTCGTGGGCACACCGTCGCACGCGGCACGGACATGGCGGCCGCGCCTCGTCCCCGCGCGCCAGCCCCGCACAGCCCACCGCCGCATCTCATCCTCGCGACGGATCCGCGCGTCCGTGCTCTCCTCTACCCTGGCCGCATGAGTCCTCGTGTGCCGTTCGCCGCTCGTCTGTGGGGCCTCCTCACGGGGTCGACGGCACTGCCCCCGCCGGGTGGACGCGGCCGAGGCCAGGGCGCCCCGGTCTGATCCGCGATGCCTGCGCGGGGCTGGGCATCGCGCTCGTCATCGCAGGAGCGCACTGGGCGATCGTGGGCTCGGGGATCCTGAGCGACGCGTCAGACCTGAGCGCTCATCAGCCGCTCTGGCTGCGTGTCGTCGCGCCGCTTGCCTTCGGTCTCGTCGTCGCGGTGCGCCGTCGTCTCCCCGTCACCGCGCTCATCATGGTCACTGCGGTCTTCTTCGGGTTCGTGGCGCTGGGCTACCTCGAGCTGTTCGTGACGCCGTTCGTGTACTTCTACATCCTGTACTCGGCGGGCGCGTGGAGCTCCCGGCGCACCCTCGTGACCGTGCTGCGCCTCCTCATCGCCGCGGGCGTGTGGGCGTCGCATCCGCGTCACCCCGGGACACTGCCTCACCCCGCGACGCCACCTCACCCCGCGCCGCAGCCCGCCGTCAGGCAGTGCTGTCAGACCCCGCTGTCGCGCACGAACTGCTCGCGGATCCGCATGCCTCCGATGAGGTCCGGCTGGGCCGTCCACGCCGTGAGCCCACCATCCACCGGCAGGATCACTCCGTTGATGTAGGAAGCACGGTCCGAGGCGAGGAAGCAGATCGCATCGGCGATCTCCTCGGGCT
>DYUK01000220.1 GCA_020743695.1 Brevibacterium senegalense
TCCCCCAGGAGCGGGTCGCAGAGCACCGCCGACTGCTGGAGGACCGGCCGCCGGGCCTGTCGCTGGCCTCCCCGTTCTACACCGACCCCGCGTTCTTCGCCGCGGACATGGACGGGATCTTCGGACGGCACTGGGTCTTCGCCGGCAGTGTCGCGGAGGTCCGCGAGCCCGGCGACTACATCACCGTCGACTACGGGCCGCACTCGATCATCGTGCTGCGGAACGACGACGGCGGCATCAACGCGCTCCACAACGTGTGCCGTCACCGCGGAGCGCGGGTGCTGCCGGAGCGCTCCGGGACGACCGGCAACATCGTGTGCCCGTACCACTCGTGGACGTACAAGCCGGACGGCACGCTCATCCATGCCTCGGCGCCGGGGGAGATCGACTTCGACCCCTCTTGCTACAGCCTCAAGACGGTGCACTCCCGCGAGGTCGCCGGCCTCATCTTCGTGTGCCTCGCGGATGAGCCGCCGGAGGACTTCGACGCGGTCTCCGCACTGTTCGAGCCCTACGTCGCCCCGCACGACCTGGCGCGGACGAAGGTGGCCTACCAGCAGGACCTCGTCGAAGAGGGCAACTGGAAGCTCGTCATGGAGAACAACCGCGAGTGCTACCACTGCGACGGACACCCGGAGCTGGCGTGCTCGCTGTTCCCCACGTGGGGCCTGACGGACGAGGTCGTCCCGCCCCACCTGGCGGAGGTGTGGCAGCGGAACCTCGATGCGCTGCTGGAGCTCCAGCAGCGCTGCGAGCGCTACGGACTCCCCTACGAGGTGCTCGAGGAGCTGGACACCCGCGTGGCCGGCTTCCGCATCTCGCGCGAGCCGCTGGACGGGCACGGCGAGTCGTTCTCCGCCTCCGGCCGACGCCTGTCGAAGCGTCTGTTGGGCGATCTGCCGGATTTCCGGCTGGGACGCTGCTCGATGCACCTGCAGCCCAACTCGTGGTTCCACCTGCTGTCCGATCACGTCATCACGTTCTCCGCCTTCCCGGTCAGCGCGGACCAGACCCTGGTGCGGACGACCTGGCTGGTGCCGGACGACGCGGTCGAGGGCGTCGACTACGACCTCGACACGCTCACCCACACGTGGAAGCAGACGAACATCCAGGACCGGGCGTTCGTCGAGCTGTGCCAGCGCGGTGCGGCCAGCCCCGCATACGAGCCCGGGCCATACATGCGCAGCGAGTACCAGGTCGAGGCGTTCATCAACTGGTACGTGCAGCGGATGCAGGAGCACTACGCATGACCCAGGAGCTCGTGGACGAGCAGGCTGCGGCGTCGCCACCGGCGCCGGCCCCAGTCGAACCCGCCACCCAGCGCATCCGCGACCTGGAGATGCCGTGGAACCGGGTGCTCAGCGCGACGACGGGCCCCGCGGGTGCGGCGGTGGCGCTCAACCCGTGGCATCCGCAGGAGTTCCAGGCCGAATGCGTGGGCATCGTCCCCGAGTCAGGCGGCATGATGACGTTCGTCTTCCGCCGGGTCGACGGCGCTCCGCTGGCGTTCCGCCCCGGGCAGTATCTGCGGATCGCGTTCCCGGTCGACGGTCCGGATGCGGAGCCGGTGGATCGCAGCTACTCGCTGTCCTCGGCGCCCACGCAGCCGTGGACGTTCGACATCACGGTCAAGCGTGAGGAGGACGGACGCGTGTCCGGGTGGGTGCACGACAACGTGCGGCCGGGCACCGTGCTGGACATGCTGGGACCGGTGGGCGCGTTCCACCTCCCCGACGCCGAGCGCCGCCCCCGCTACCTGCTGCTGGCCGCGGGCTCCGGGATCACCCCGATCATGTCGATGATCCGCACGATCCACACCCTGCCGGGGTACGCGGACATCGTCGTGTTGTACCACGGCAGCGCGCCGGGCACGTTCGCGTTCTCGCGCGAGCTCGAGTACCTCACCTCGATCGACTCCCGCATCTCCGTCTACTACTCACTGGGCGACCGCAGCGTCGAGGGCACGTGGCAGGGCATGGTCGGCCGGCTCACGGCGTCGATGATCGACGACGTGGCCCCGGATGCCAATGGTCGGCACGTGTACGCGTGCGGGCCGCAGGGCTACCTCGATGCCGCGACTCAGCTGCTGCTGGACGTGGGCGTCGACGACACCGCGATCCACGTCGAGTACTTCACGGGCACCCGCGATGTGCGACTCGAGTACAAGGAAGAGGTCGCCCTCGCCAGCGAGCTGGCGGAGGAGTACGCCGAGGCCGTCCAGGACTACCACGACACCCAGTCCGCCGCTCTGGACGTCTTCGTCCCCGCGCCCGAGGCCGCGGACGACGAGGCGGGCACGTCGCCGGTCGCTGAGGAGACATCGGAGGTTCGAGGGACATCGGAACCGGCGGACACGGCGGGACCAGTCGGCGCTGCGGGCGCTGTGGGCACCGCGGGTGCCGCAGCCTCCGCGGGCGCGAAAGCCTCCGCGGGTGCCGCAGCCTCCGCGGGTGCCGCAGCCTCTGCGGCTCCGGCTGAGGTGGACGCCCCGGCTGCCGCCACCCCTCGGGGTGCCGCTTCTCCCCCTGGTGCGACATCAACCCCGGACGCAGCCTCACCCGCCGATTTCACGACCGTGGGCGAAGGACCGCTCACGATGTCGTTCATGCGCAGCCGCCTGAATGTGCGGATCGGCACGGACGAGCGGATCCTGCAGGTCGCGCAGCAGGCCGGCGTGCGGATCGGCGCCAACTGCCAGGAGGGCATGTGCGGGTCGTGCAAGTCCGTGAAGCTGTCCGGTGAGGTGGAGATGAACCACCAGGGCGGCATCCGGCAGCGGGAGATCGACGCCGGGAAGTTCCTCCCCTGCTGCTCTACGGCGACGACGGACCTCGTCATCGACGCGTGAGGCACGCGTGTCGGCGTCATTCCTCGTCCGCCCAGAGTCGCGGCTGGACGTTCAGCAGCGCGACGCGGAAGCGCGCGTGGAACAGCGGCCGCCGGCGACGGTCGACGTGGGCGGGCGGCGTCCAGGCGGGGAGCCCGCTGCTGAACGTGCTCTCCCAGCCGGATCCCGCGAACCAACGGTGGTGGAACGGGCACAGGAGGGTCAGGTTGTCGACCGTCGTCTGGCCGCCGCGGGACCACGGC
>DYUK01000221.1 GCA_020743695.1 Brevibacterium senegalense
ATGACGATGCTGACCGGGTTGCGGCCCACGACCTGCCCGACACGCTGCGCCAGATGCCGGTTGCCCAGTCGCTCCGCGAGCGCGCCGTACGTCGTCCTCTCCCCGTAGGGGATCTCCCGCAGCATCATCCACACCTGCTCAGAGAAGGCATCGCCGTCCGTGCGGACCGGGATCTCGAACGCCTGGCGCTCGCCAGCGAGGTACTCCTTCAGCTGGCCCGCGAGGTCCCGGATCACCGGATCGGTCGTCGCCTCGACCGTCTCGCCGAAGGCGTCCGGTTCCGGGAGGTGCCAGTGGCCGGGGAAGTAGACACCCGTGAGCGCAGGTCCCTCCGCGACCACGACCAGCTCACCCAGCTGCGTGTCGATCTGCGCGTGCCGCAGTCCGTCCATCGTCCTCACCTCTTCCGGGGTCGTGTTCATCCTCTCGCACAGCAGACGCGTGAGCGCATCGTTCTGTGAGGTCGGATCGTCGGAATCTTCGTGAGACGCGGTTGTCAGTGCCTGAGAGGCGAGCTGGGCTGTGCCGTCGCCGTGACTCGCGCCCGTGGCCGGTGAGACCTCCGACATCGTCGAGATGACGGGGGATGTGGCCTGGGTCGTGGGCCGCTCGCACCAGGGCCGCGGGTACGCGACGGAGGCCGCCGCGGCCATGATCGCGTGGCTGCGGGATCACGACGTCCGGTCGGTCACCGCCTCGATCCACCCGGACAACCGGGCGTCGACCCGTGTCGCGTCGCACCTGGGCCTGGAGCCCACCGGGGTGCTCGACGACGACGGCGAGGAGACCTGGACCCTGCCAGCTGATCGCGGCTGAGTGATTTTTTGGTCGTGATTGACTGCCCACCGGCTGTGCCTGTTCACGACCCGTCGTCCCGCCCGCGACCCAGCCGATGACGGTGGGGTCTCCCTTGCTAGCGTGGCTGGCGCAGGATCGTGTGCGGCCCGGTCGGCCGTCTGGCGAGGAGGAATCTGTGGAACTGAGCATGGACAAGGGCAACGAGTTCGTCGAGGCGACGCAGGACCCGGCGGGCACCGCCGCCTGGAAGCACCAGCTGGACCAGTACGCGCCCGGCGCCTCCGACTGGGTGGTGGGAGCCGTGTTCGGCGGCACCTACCAGCGGGACGGGCTGGAGCTGCGCGACCGGCAGATGCTCAACATGGCGGCACTCGCGGCGATGGGCGGCACGGAGCCGCAGCTGACGGGACACATCCGCACCGCCGTGGAGAACGCCGGGATGAGCCGCGAGGACGTCGCGGAGTGCTTCGTCCACCTCATGCCCTACATCGGGGTGCCCAAGACACTCGCCGCGATGCGCTGCATGCAGGCAGCCTTCGACGGCTGAGTCTCCGTCGACATTGACGGACCCGGGCGACGGGTCAGGTCGTCGGCGCCGCGGGATCCTCCAGAGCACTCACGACCTGAGGCACCTGCGTCACCCCGTGCGCCTCGATGAAGTGCTTGGCGCCCGGCACCACCTGCACGGGCGCGTCGAGCCCGCGGGCGAACGCGTCGGATAGCTGCGGGACGACGAGGGGATCGTCGTCGGACCGGATGACCGTCACACGACCCAGGTGCGGGCGCGTGGCCGGCAGATCAACTCCGTCGAGGAAGGGTGCCAGACCGTGCGCCGAGAATGCATCGAGGCCGTCGTCGCCCGTGACCGTCAGCGGATCCGCGAAGGGTGAGACGGCTACAAAGGCGCCCAGGCGCGCATCCGAACCCGGTGCATGCTCCGCAGCCAGCCGGGCGACGGCGCGCACCGCCGTGACGCAGCCCAGGCTGTGGGCGACGACGGCGGTGCGGTGATCCAGCGTGCCGATCGCCTCTATGACCGTCCCCACCCAGGCGGGTTCGGTCGGTGAGGCGGAGTCGGGGAGTGCGACGACCTCGGCGGCAGGCAGGGTCTGCGCGAGCCAGGGGAACCAGTGCTTCTGCGGCGAGGCGCGGAAGCCGTGGACGACGATGACGCGGTCGAAGGACGCGGGTGCGGGAGCCATAGTCCGCAGACTACGCCGGGGGAACCCTGTCGGTCAGGTGACCCGGCCGGTCCACCGGCCGGGTGGGGTGACCCCGGCCGGGGCAGGCCACCGGGCCGACCCCGGGCGCAGTGCCCGTCAGGGACGGCTCGAGCCGCCCAGCGCACGCTCCAGCGGGATCGACCCGTCGTGCCACGGGGTCAGTGCCCACACGATCGCGTAGGCGCCCAGGCCCAGGACGGGCAGCAGGAAGGAGAGGAGGACGAGGACGCGGACCAGCCACACGTTGAGGCCCAGGTTCTGCGCGAGTCCGCCGCTGATGCCGCCGATGATGCGCTGGGGGCCGCGACGGAAGCCCATGTTCCGGATGGTGTCGAAGAAGGAGTTCATGCCCTCTACGGTACGGACCCGCACGGCGCGGAACACTGCAGAAGACCCCAGGCCGGGCGGGGGAGAACCCGACTGTCGCGCGTGATGGTCAGCGGTGGTGGCCCAGCCGCTCCTGGGGCTCAGGAGGCCGGCCCCGCGCTCACCGTCGCCGGGCTCACCGCGCTCGACTCGCGCTCGCGCAGGACGGGCCGGACGACCAGATCCGCGTCGTGCGTGCGTCCGGCCAGCCGCTCGAGGATCATCCCGGCGGCCAGCCGGCCCATCTCCTCGCGCGGCTGATTCACGCTCGTGAGGTGGGGCCGGATCATGAGTGCCGCCGCCGAGGAGTCGTAGCCCACCACGCTCAGCTGCTCCGGCACTCGCACCCCCAGCGCGGCCGCCCGGTGCATGATCCGCACGGCCGCGATGTCATTCGCGGCGAACACCGCGGTGGGTGCCGTGGGGCGCCCGGAGCGGATCCGATCGAGGAGCGCGTCGATCTGCTCCTCCATGATCGACCAATCGGCCGCCGGTCCGATGACCCGCGTCTGGTCCTCCAGTCCCAGACGGGCGGTCTCGGCCAGGAATCCCGCACGCCGGGCAGCAGGTCCGGGCCGGTTCGACATCGTCACGTGCACCAGCCGCGTGTGCCCCAGCTCCACGAGGTGGCGGACCGCCTGCGCGGCTCCGGC
Source organism: Brevibacterium senegalense (assembly GCA_020743695.1). Lineage (GTDB taxonomy): Bacteria > Actinomycetota > Actinomycetes > Actinomycetales > Brevibacteriaceae > Brevibacterium > Brevibacterium senegalense_A. Next base: position 3,041 of record DYUK01000221.1, read on the forward strand.
CGCGTCATCTCCGCGCACCGTGTCGACACCGGTCGCCGCATCCTGCATCCTCCCGATCACCGCGACCGGCAGCACGGTCGCTGCGTCCTCGAGTGCGGCCGGCCGCAGCCACGTCGTCACCGCGATGATCCCGTCGACGCCGAAGCCCAGCATCCGGTCGAGCTGACGCTCCAGGTGCGCGCTGTCGCGCCGGCCGTGGCCGATCACCACCGCCGCACCCGAGGCCTCCGCATGCGCTTCGATCCCCGTGATGACGTCCGTGTGGTACGGATTCCCCAGGTCCGTGGGCAGGACTCCCAGCACCGGGCCGCCCCGTCCGGCCCGCGCCCGCACCGGGTACCCCACGCTGCGGGCGGCCGCGAGGATCCGCAGCCGAGTCGCCGGCTTCAGCCCCGCCCGCCCGTTCATGACCATCGACACCGCCGAGGCCGAGACCCCTGCCGTCTCCGCCACATCCGCCAGCGTGGCCCGGCCCGATCGTGCACCCATGACCCCTGCTTAGCACTGGTCCGAAGCCGTCACGGGCTCGGATTGCAGATCTGCAGAAGATGTGGCCGTGCGGTGGTCGCGGGTTCACCGACGGTTCATCCGGGCCCCCGCCCGGCTCCGTAGCGTCGCAGTCATGAACTCCGCCCTGACCCTTCCCGCGATGCAGGACCCCGCCGCCGAGGCCGCCCGGACTGCCGCTGCCATCCGGACTCCTGAGGCCGGTCCTGCTCCCGAGGCCGCCCAGACTCACGAGGCCACCCGCTCCGTCCCGGCTGCCGGCACCGCGCTCGCCCCGCTGCCCCAGCCGCGGGCGCTGCTGCTGGACTTCGGGGGAGTCGTCGTCTCGACGACGCCGCGGGAGGACTGGGCCCAGACTCTCGCTGACACCGTCCTCCGTCTGGCGGCGGGCGCCGGGTACGACCTGGAGCGCGAGCAGGTCGAGGCCTCGCTGCGCACCGGCAGGTCAGCCCTGTCGCTGTGGAAGAACGCCTCCTCGCGCCGGCATGAGCCGCAGGAGCTGTCGCCCGGCGAGATCGTCGAGGACTTCCTGCTGTCCGACCTGCCCCGCCCGGTCCGCCGCGCGCTCGCCCTGGACGCCGCCCGCATCCTCGCGGCGAAGAGCCGCGCCGTCTCCGACCACCACGTGCGCCCCGGCATTCCGGAGCTGCTCGCTGAGGCCCGTGCGCGGGGGATCGGCCTGGGCATCGTCTCGAACGCGCACGCCGGTGGCGCGCATCGCCGCATCCTCGAGGAGCTGGGCCTCGACGAGTTCTTCGGCGTCCAGGTCTACTCCGACGAGGTCGGCATCCGGAAGCCCCACCCGGGCATGATCCGCCTGGCCGCCGAGGCCCTGGGAACCACCCCGGAGCACGCCTGGTACGTGGGGGACACCCTCGACCGCGACGTGGTCGCCGGCCGCCGCGCCGGCACCGGACGCGTCATCGTCACCCGCGACCGCCGCACCGACCACCCGCCGTTCCCCGTCACCGAGGCACCCGACCTCATCCTCGACACCCCCGCCGGCCTGCTCGACGAGCTGCGCCGGACCGTCCCCGCGGGGACGTCCGGGCACATCGCGGACGAGGGGGCCGCGGCTCCCTCCACGGAGGCCGCCACCGGTTTCCTCGACGCCGAGGCCGCTGGACAGTCCGCGTCCGTCAGCACCGAGGGCGCAGCCGCCGGGTCGTCCTCCGCTCGACCTGCGGACCGGACGGACGCCGGGAGCCGGCCGGGGCCTCGGCGGCTCGCCCTGCTGCTGGACCACGGAGGGGTGCTGACGACCTCGGTCGCAAACCCGGAGCGCGACGCCGTCATGGGTCGGGCACTCGTTGACCTTGCGGCCCGCTGCGGTCACCCGATCACGCAGGAGGCGGCCGAGGCCGCGATGCGCACCGGCTGGGACCGGCACCGGGCGCGGAAGCGCTCCCGCGACGTCCTCACCGACCCCGCCCACCAGTTCGATGAGGTGGACCCAGCCGTCCTGTGGGGTGACCTCGTGGGCGCGGATCTGCCGGATCCGGTGCGCGCGGCGATGCGGCTCGAGGCCGCCGAGCTGTCCTACCTGCTGCACCGGACGAAGGGCACGCCCAGCCCGCGGGAGGGCGCGCTCGAGCTGGTCCGGTGGGCGCACGCGCACGGCATCGTCGTGGGGATCGTGTCGAACACGATCTCCGGCCGCGGAGTCCGCGCCACGCTGGCCGACTACGGGATCCTCGTCCTGCTGGGCCCCGGCGCCTACTCCGACGAGGTGGGGGTGCGGAAGCCCGGCGTCGCCGTGTTCGAGGCGGCCCTGTCCGGCCTGGAGGCCGACCCCGCAGACGTCGTCTACGTGGGTGACAAGGCCCTCAATGACGGCCGCGGCGGCCGCGACGCCGGCATCGGCACGATCTGCCTGCTGCGCGGCGGGAAGGACACGGACGACGCACTCGAGGAGGCGCGCGCCCAGGGCTGGGCGGACCACGTCCTCGACGGCCCGGGCGCCGTGATCGGCGTCCTCGAGGAGCGCCTGGCGCTCGTACCCGGATCCTCCCCGACTACCTGACTGACCGCACCCGGACGTCCCCCTCCTGACCCCAGACCTCCCACCACCTGACGTCCCGACCAGACCTCTCCGACCTGCCTCTCACCTCTCCGCCCCACCCTGCTGAAGGAGCCACCATGACCACCCAGACTCCGGCCCCGGCCGCCGAGGAGCGCCGCGGCACCCTGCGCGGCGCCATCGACGGCATCCGCTCCGTCGAGCTCACCACGTCGCAGAAGCTCATGATCTTCGTCCTGTCGATGTCGCTGTTCGGACTGGCGAACATCATCCTCGAGATCATCCCGGACCCCTCGATCGGGCCTGTCGACATCTCCGTGTCCTACATGGTGTTCGTGCCGCTCACGATCGCCGCGCTCTTCTCGCCGTTCTGGGCCGCCCTGGGTGCGCCGCTGGGCGAGATCGTCTTCACCGACCTCCTCATGGGCGACTTCTCCGGCCTCGCGGAGGTCGAGGGATTCCTGCAGATGTTCCTCGCGGTCTTCATCGCGGGCTCGCTCATCCGCAACCCGCAGTCGAAGGCGCAGATCGCAGTGGGCGCGATCGTCCTGGTCCTCGTCGACAAGGTGCTGTCCGCGATCGTCGATCTGGGGAAGGTGTGGATCGGCGTCGAGGATGCCGAGTTCGTCGAGGGCCTGCCTCAGTCCATGCTCGCCCTGGAGGTGCTGGGTCTGGGCGTCGACGTCATCATGTCCGGCGTCCTGCTGGGCGTCATCCCCGCGCTGTGGCTCATCCCCGCCCTGCACGGGAAGATCGAGCCGCTCATGGGCATGCGGCCCCGAGTCCCGGGTGAGCCGATCCCGGGGCAGGCGAGGGCCTCGGGCGTCTTCGTGGGCTTCGCGGTGCTGCTGTCGATCGCGAGCTTCGGCTTCGCGTTCCTCGAGGCGTTCGACATCTCCGCCGGAGCGTTCGAGCCGGACTTCCTCGACCTGTTCGGCGACTGGTTCATCCTCGTCTCCATCGTCGCGATCGCGGTGGTGCTGGGTGCGGCGATCCTGCTCTTCCGCCTGTCGAAGTCCGCTCGGGCGACCGCAGACCAGTCCTGACTCGCACCGCACTGACCGAGGAGGAGGCACCCGTGCCGCTCATCACCCCGACCACCGCCGCACGCACCGTGCCGAACGCGTCCGAGCCGTGCAGCGCTTCACCGGGCGGCACGCCACAGGGCGACGCCGCGCCGGGCACCACCGCGCACGAGGCCGCCCCGCCCGCGATCCGGGTGAAGGACCTGTCCTTCCGCTACCCGGGGACGGACCGGGACACGCTGCGCAACGTCGATCTCACGATCGAGCGCGGTGACTTCGTGGCGGTGGTGGGCGGCAATGGCTCGGCGAAGACGACGCTGTGCAAGACGTTCAACGGTCTCGTCCCGCACTACTGGAACGGCGACTTCGCCGGTCACGTCCACGTGGGCGGGGTGGATACCTGGGAGTCCTCGGTGGCGGAGCTGTCCGCCCGTGTCGGCTACGTCTACCAGGACTTCCAGAACCAGCTGGTGCGGCCCACGGTCCGCGACGAGGTCGCCTTCGGCCCGCTCAACTTCGGTCACGCCGACTACCGCGAGCGCACGGACGAGGCGCTCGCCCAGCTGGGCATCGAGCACCTGCGCGACCAGTTCGTGTGGCAGCTGTCCGGCGGGCAGGCGCACCTCGTCGCGCTCGCCGCGGTGCTGGCCCTGCGCCCGGAGGTCATCGTCGTCGACGAGCCCGTCGCCGAGCTCGACCCCGCCCGCGCCGGCGAGATCTACCGCCGCCTGCGCGAGCTCAACGAGCGCGACGGCCTCACCGTCATCACGATCGAGCACCACGCGGAGTTCATCGCTCAGTTCGCGAAGTCCGTCATCCTCATGGCCGACGGCGCGCCTGTCTGGCACCTGCCCATCCAGGAGGCGATGGACCGTCACGCGGACCTCGCCAGCCACGGCGTGCCCGCCCCGGACGCTGTCGCCCTGACAGCCGCCGTGGGTGCACCGCACGTCGCGCTCACCGCCGAGGCCGCAGTCGACCTGCTGCGCCCCGCCCTGCGGGACCAGCCCGGGTCCGAGGCCGGGAAGGCATCCGAGTTCGCGACCCGTTCCGCAGACGACACGACCGAGGCCGGGAAGACCGCCGAGGTCGTTGCCTCCCTGCGCGGGGTGCGGCACGGCTATCGGACGGTGGCCGGGGGACTCTCAACCGTCCTCGATGGGTTGGACCTGGACCTGCACGCCGGCGAGCGGATCGCGCTCGTGGGCACGAACGGGGCGGGCAAGACGACGCTCATGAAGCTGCTGACCGGGCTCATCGTGCCGCGCGCGGGGACCGTGACCGTCGACGGGATCGACACCCGCAGCCGGTCCGCGGCACGGCTGGCGGACCATGTCTCGTACATCTATCAGCACCCGCAGCAGATGTTCCTCAAGGACACCGTGCGCGAGGACATCGCGCTCTTCCCCCGCGGGCGAAAGGTCGAGGATGCGGAGGCGATCGTCGACCGGGTCGTCGATTCCGCAGGTCTGACGGCGCTGGCGGAGCGCGACGGGCGCAGCCTCTCCGGCGGGCAGCAGCGCCGGGCAACGCTGGGCATCGGCCTGGCGATGCGGCCGCGGCTGCTCCTGCTGGATGAGCCCACGTCCAGCCTGGATATCCGCTCGCGCGATGACGTGACCGGCATGCTCGAGTCGCTGTCCGCCTCCGTGCGCTGCGCGGTCGTCGCCACGCACGACATGGAGCTGGTGGCGACCTGGGCCTCGCGGGTGCTCGTCCTCGACCAGGGGCAGGTGCTGGCGGACGTGACCCCGCGCGAGCTGTTCTCCCGGCCCGACATCACCGAGCGCACACGGCTCATCCCGCCGCAGGCAGCGCGGATCGGCCGGGGTCTGGGACTGGACCCGCTGCCGCTGACGGCTCGCGAGCTGCGAGAGCGGCTCGTGACGGTCGACGAGGGGCTGTCGACGACGGCGCGCGGATGGGCCACGACGACTGGCCGTGGCCGGACGACAACTGATGAGGGGGCGCGCTGATGGCACGCACGACGCATGACGTGCTGAGCGTCGACTGGATCCGGCTGGAGCTGCTGCGGACCGCGTACTCGACGCGTGGCGGGCTGTTCTCCCGCATGGATCCGCGGATGGTGCTCGCCTGGTACCTGGTCCTCGCGATCACCCCGTGGTTCACGCACAGCACGGGCGTCCTCCTGCTGCTGTTCGTGCTGGGCGCGTTCTCCGTCGTGCTGGCACGGGTGGGTCCGCTGGTGCTGGGCCTGTTCCTCTTCGGACTGCTGGGCAATGCGGTGGGGCTGTTCGCCGCGTCCTTCCTGTTCGGCGGTGACTTGGGCACCCTCATCGCGCTGGGTGAGCTCAACCTCAAGCTGGGTGCCGTGTCGATGGCGTCCATGGCGGCGTTCGTCTCGCTGGATCCGGAGAAGCTCTCCGATGCGCTCCTCTGGTTCCGTGCGCCGGAGCTGCTGGCGTTCGGCGTGAGCTACGGATACCGGATGCTGCCGATCCTCGTCGACGAGTACGTGACCGTCTTCGAGGGCCAGCGCCTGCGCCACGCCCCGGTGGAGAATCCCGGCTTCCTGGGCCTGCGGGTCGTGTGGCAGTGGTGCGTCCTGGCGGTCACCGCGTTCTACCCGATCATGCTCAACACTGCGAAGAACGTGCGCACGACCGTCGAGGCGCTGGAGACCCGCGGGTTCACCTACGGCGCGAAGAACGAGGTCGGCCGCTCGCTGCGGCTCGCGTACCTGCGCGTCACGCCCCTGGATGTCACGGTGGTCGCCGTGACGGTCCTGCTGGTGGTCGCAGCGTTCGTCGTGGGCCCCGGCATCCCGGTCATCGGGTGAGGTACGGTCCGCGTGTCCGTGCAACGGTCATGCAACTCTTCCGTCGTCATCGCCCTTCTACTGTGGAGCCACACATCTCAACGAGGAGGAGTGACATGACGACAGTGACCGATCAGCCTGTGCAGACTGCGGATGACATCGCCACCGGCTGGCTGCGGGACCTGGAGACAGCGCTGAAGGCCGGCGACATCGATGCGGCGGTGGACCTGTTCGCCACCACCAGCTACTGGCGGGACCTCGTGTCCTTCACCTGGAACCTCCGCACAGTCGAGGACCGCGACGGAGTCCGGGACATGCTCACCCACACCCTGGACCGCGTTGCACCCACCGACTTCCAGCTGAGCGAGCCGGCCGCGACGGCCGACGGCGTGACTGAGGCCTGGTTCACCTTCGCAACCTCTGTGGGCCGCGGCTCCGGTCTGGTCCGCCTCATCGACGAGGACGGGGCGAAGGCATGGACCATGCTGACGACACTGCAGGAGTTGAAGGGTCATGAGGAGCCGCGCGGGGATCGGCGTATCAGCGGTGCAGAGCACGGCGTCGACCCCCAGCGGAAGAGCTGGTCGGAGAAGCGAGCTGAGGAGGACGCGGCCTGGGGCAGGACCGCCCACCCGTACGTCCTGGTGGTGGGCGGTGGTCAGGGCGGCATCGCACTGGGAGCGCGGCTGCGGCAGCTGGGTGTGCCCGCCCTGGTCGTCGACCGGTGGGAGCGGCCCGGTGACCAGTGGCGCTCGCGGTACAAGTCGCTGTGCCTGCACGACCCGGTCTGGTACGACCACCTGCCCTACCTGAAGTTCCCGGACACCTGGCCGGTCTTCGCGCCCAAGGACAAGATCGCGGACTGGCTGGAGTTCTACACGAAGGTCATGGAGGTGCCGTACTGGTCGTCGACGACTGCGACGCGGGCGACCTATGACGAGGCCGCCGGCCGGTGGACGGTCGAGCTCGAGCGCCAGGGCGAGACGATCACCCTTCACCCCACGCATCTGGTCATGGCGACGGGGATGTCCGGCAAGCCCGCCATTCCCGAGTTCCCCGGTGCGGATGTGTTCAAGGGCGAGCAGCAGCACTCCTCGCAGCACCCGGGGCCGGACGCGTATGCGGGCAAGAGGGTCGTCGTCATCGGCAGCAACAACTCCGCGTTCGACATCTGCGGGGCGCTGCACGAGGTGGGCGCCGACGTCACGATGGTGCAGAGATCGAGCACGCACATCGTCAAGAGCGACTCGCTCATGGACATCGGCCTGGGCGATCTCTACTCGGAGCGGGCTCTGGCGAACGGTGTCACGACGGAGAAGGCCGATCTCATCTTCGCCTCCCTGCCGTACCGGATCATGCACGAGTTCCAGATCCCGCTGTACGACCAGATCAAGGAGCGGGACCGCGACTTCTACCAGCGGATGGCGGATGCGGGCTTCGACCTGGACTTCGGCGAGGACGGGTCCGGTCTGTTCCTGAAGTACCTGCGGCGCGGATCCGGCTACTACATCGACGTGGGTGCGGCTGAACTCATCGCTGATGGCGGCGTCGCACTGGCGAAGGGCCAGGTCGACCACCTGACCGAGGATGCCGTCGTGTTGGAGGACGGCACGGAGCTGCCCGCGGACCTCGTCGTGTACGCGACGGGCTACGGCTCGATGAACGGGTGGGTCGCGGACCTCGTCGACCAGGAGACCGCGGATCGGGTGGGGAAGGTGTGGGGCCTGGGATCCGACACGACGAAGGACCCCGGACCGTGGGAGGGCGAGCAGCGCAACATGTGGAAGCCCACCCAGCAGGAGAACCTGTGGTTCCACGGCGGGAACCT
>DYUK01000222.1 GCA_020743695.1 Brevibacterium senegalense
GAGTACCCGTCCGCCACGTAGATCGAGTCCGCCGGCGCGTCCCGCAGCGCCGGCAGCAGCGCGTTCTCCGCGACTGCGACGGACACCTCGTAGTGACCGGCCTCCATGCCGAAGTTCCCGGCCAGGCCGCAGCAGCCGGCCAGCTCCTTGACCGTCGCGCCCGTGCGCTCCAGCAGCGCCCGGTCCGCGGCGTAGCCCATGACGGAGTACTGGTGGCAGTGCGGCTGCACGACGATCGTCCGGCCGGTCAGGTCCGGGACCGGGACCTCGGAATCGGCCAGCACCTCCGCCAGCGTGCGGGTCCGCGCGGCGATCGCCTTCGCCCGCGCGTCCTCCGGGAACAGGTCGACGAGGTCGCTGCGCAGGACCGCGGTGCAGCTGGGCTCGACGCCCACGATCGGGATGCCCTTCTGCGCGTACGGGCTCAGCACTTCCATCGTGCTCGTGAGCCGTGACCGTGCCGCGTCCAGCTGCCCGGTGGAGATGAGCGTGAGGCCGCAGCAGGCCTGCGAGTCCGGCAGGAGCACCTCGAAGCCGGCCCGCTGCAGGACCTCGACGGTCGCGCGGGCGCCGTCGTCGGAGAGGTACTCGGAGAATGAGTCCGCCCACAGCAGCACCTGCTTCCGGCGGTCGCTACCCACCGCCGGGGCCGCCACGTAGTCCTGGCGCCCGGGCTGCGGCACGTTCCGCTTCGCCCAGCGGGAGAACCGCTGCGTGTTGAACGCGACCATCCCGCGGCGGGTGTCCATGCCACCGCCGGCCATGACCGCTTTCGCCAGCGGCTCGAACGACAGTGCCTTGTTCGCCAGCGATGACACGCCCGGCACCGTCGTGAGCAGCTTCCCCCACAGCGGCAGCCAGCCCAGGGCGTAGTGCGACAGCGGTCGCATCTTGCCCTTGTACGTGCGGTGGAGGACCTCGGACTTGTACTGGGCCATGTCGACCCCGGCCGGGCAGTCGCTGCCGCAGGCCTTGCAGCTGAGGCACATGTCGAGCGACTCGTGGACGGCCTCGTGGTTCCAGTCGTCGATGAGGCCGCCGTTCGTGACCTCCTGGAGGACGCGGGCGCGGCCTCGGGTCGAGTCCTTCTCATCGCGCGTCGCCAGGTAGGACGGGCACATGAACCCGCCGGATCCGGTCGTGTCCGCGCGGCACTTGCCCACGCCCACGCACCGGTGGACGGCGTTCGTGAAGCTGCCCTTGTCGTGGGCGAAGGCGAAGCCGGTGCCCGCCGTGATGTTGACGGCCGCGGGCCGGCGCAGATCCGCATCCAGCGGCAGCGGCTCGACGATGATGCCGGGATTCAGCAGGTTCTGCGGGTCGAAGAGCGCCTTGACCTCCTCGAGCGCCTGGATCGCCTCCTCCGAATGCTGGAGGCGCAGCAGCTCCGAGCGGGCGCGGCCATCGCCGTGCTCGCCGGAGGCCGATCCCCCGTAGCGCGCGACCAGCCGGCCCGCGTCCAGGAGGAAGCTGCGGAAGATCTCAGTCCCGTTCGGCTGGTCGAAGGGGAAGTCGGTGCGCATGTGGACGCACCCGTCGCCGAAGTGGCCGTACGGCAGCCCCACCACCCCGTAGCTGTTCATGAGCTCATCCTGCTCGCGCAGGTAGTCGCCCAGGACCTCGGGCGGGACGGCGGCGTCCTCCCAGCCGGTCCAGGCGGGGTCGCCGGACTCCGTGCGCCCGGCCAGGCCGCCCGCGTCCGCGCGGATGCTCCACAGTGTGGTCGCCTCCTTGCCCGCCGGGATGATCCGGTAGGAGTCAGTGCCCGCCTCCTTCGCGATGAGCTCTGCGTTGGCCACGGCCTCCGCCGCCGAGGCCCCACCCACCTCGATGAGCAGCCAGCCCTGGCCTGCGGGCAGCTCGGGGACCGCACCCGGCCCCTTCGCGGCACGGACCATGTTCATGAGCCGGGAGTCGATGCCCTCGACCGCCAGCGGCTTGAACGGCAGGACGCGCGGGACGGCGTCCGCGGCCTCGAACATCGTGGGGTATCCCAGGGCCAGCACCGTGGGCGAGGAGGGGACGTCCCCCAGGGAGACGACGGCCTCGGTGATGGTGGTGAGCGTGCCCTCGCTGCCCACCAGGAACTTCGCCAGGTTGGGCTTGTTCTCCGGCAGCAGGTGCTCCATCGCATAGGCAGACGCTTGGCGGGAGAAACGGCCGAACTCCGTGCGGATGACGGCCAGGTGGCGGGCAGCGATGTCGGCCAGGCCGGGGACTGCGTCGAGGCCGGCGCCGGCGGTGAAGGCGCGTCCGGTGCCGTCGATGACGTCCATTTCGACGGTGTTGTCGACGGTGCGCCCGTAGGAGATCGCGTGGGGTCCGCACGAGTTGTTGCCGATCATGCCGGCGATCGTCGCCCGGTTCTTGGTCGACGGGTCGGGGCCGAAACGCAGGCCGTGCGGGGCGCCGGCCTTCTGCAGCTCGCTCATGAGGGCACCCGGCTGGACGCGAGCGGTCTTCTGGACCGGGTCGACATCCAGGATCTTGTTGAGGTGCCGGGAGAAGTCGAGGACGATGCCGGGGCCCACCGCGTTGCCCGCCTGCGAGGTGCCACCGCCGCGCGAGGTGATGGGCACCTGGTGCGAGCGGGCCACATCGAGGGCCGCGGCGACGTCCGCCGTCGTCTTCGGGAAGACGACGGCCTGCGGGACGACGCGGTAGTTCGATGCGTCGACGGCGTACTCCGCTCGCGCACGCGCGGAGGTGTCGACGCTGCCCTCGATGCTGGAGGTGAGGTCTGCGATGAAGCCGGTCATGTCACTCGTCCTTGAGAGTCAGCTCGTCGTGCGGGGGTCGACTGGTGGGCCGGGCCCGGGTCACTTCTCCTTGAGGACCTCGAGGGCGGCCTCGACACCACCGGAGTTGACGGGCACGCCCGCCAGCTGGAGGCCCATCTGGACGCCGGAGAGGGTGCCGGCCAGAGTCAGGTCGCTCAGGTCGCCTAGGTGGCCGATGCGGAAGACCTTCCCCTTCAGCTTCGACAGCCCCGCCCCCAGCGACATGTTGAACTTCTCCAGGATGAGGGCGCGCAGTGCGTCCGCGTCGTGGCCCTCCGGCATGACGACGGCGGTGAGGACGGGCGAGTGCTCGGCCTCGTTCGTGCAGAGGATCTCCAGGCCCCACGCGGTGACCGCCGCGCAGGTCGCCTTCGCGAAGCGCTGGTGGCGGGCGAAGACTTTGTCCATGCCCTCCGCCTCGAGGATGCGCAGGGCCTCCTTGAGGCCGTAGAGCAGGTTCGTGTTGGGGGTGTACGGGGTCTGCCCGTTCTTCCCGGCCGCCAGCATCTCGCTCCAGTCCCAGAAGGACTTGGGCATCGTGGCGTTCTTGTGCGCCTCGAGCGCCTT
>DYUK01000223.1 GCA_020743695.1 Brevibacterium senegalense
TTGGCGTTCGCGACGAAGGAGACGCCCTTGAGCGCGTGCACCGTCTGCAGCGAGCGGCCACGGTTCAGCAGGCCGCCCACACTCGACGCCGTCGCCTTCTTGCCCGTCGCGAGGGTGTTGTACTCGACATGCACGTCGTCGCAGATGACAACGGGGTCCTCCTCGACCGCCGCTCCGTCACGGGTCCCCGTGTCAGTTGGCTCGGCCATAGCGCTCCTCCGCCTTCCAGAAGAAGACCGTGCCGACGGACACCATGACGACCGCCCACACGCTGAAGTTGAACCAGTATTCGACGGGCATCTCATGGTCCTCGAGCAGGATCCCGCGCGCGATCGAGAGCACGTTGTGCAACGGGTGCCAGTCGTAGATGGCCGCGAAGATGGGCGGCCGTCCCTCGAGCAGACGGCTGGGGTCGAAGAACACCCCCGAGGTGTAGAAGATCATCCTCGAGACGAAGGGGATGAGCTGGCTGAGGTCGCGGAAGTGGACCGTGAGCCGCGAGAAGATGAAGGCGATCCCCAGGTTGAAGATCGTGAAGAGCAGCACGAGGGGGATGAAGAGGAACCAGGACCAATCGGGGCGCGAGCCGAAGATGATCGCGAGGATGAACATCAGTACCAGCGTGGGCATGAAGTTCATGAGGTTCTCCAGGACCTTCGCCACCGGCAGCACCATGCGGGGGAACGGCAGGGACTGCACGAGACTCGTGTTGGAGATGATCGCCTTCGCGCCGCCGTTCATCGACGAGTTGAAGAACTCCAGCGAGAAGACTCCGATCACCAGGAACGACACGAAATTGTCCGGCCGGCTGGCCCCGGTCATGATGAAGCCGAACACGGTGCCGTAGACCAGCGCCTGGAAGCTGGGACGCAGCAGCACCCACGCCATGCCCAAGCGGTTGCGCTCGTTCTCACTCTGGATCCGATACCGGGCCAGGGACAGGGTGAAGTCGCGACGCTCCCAGACCTGCTTGAGGTAGGTGGGGAGGGGTGGTCGGGCACCGACGCGGGCGAGGCCGAAACGTTCAGCCTTCTCCGCCAGTTCGGAACTCTTGCTCATCGAGTGGAAGCGCTCTCCTCAGGGACACGGACACGGCGATTCTAGCCCTCGAACCCTGTGCCCCTTCACGGACACCGGCGCGCCGCACCGACTACTGTGAGACGCGTGAAGGTCCTCGTCATCGGTTCCGGCGCCCGTGAACACGCCCTCGTCTCCACCCTGTCCCGCGACCCGCAGGTCGACGCGGTGATCACCGCGCCCGGAAACCCCGGCATCGATCTGCTGTGCGACACCCGACCTCTGGACCAGACCGACCCGCAGGCCGCCGTGGCACTGGCCCGTGAGCTGGACGTCGATCTCGTCGTCGTGGGCCCCGAGGCCCCGCTGGTCGCCGGCGTCTCAGACGCGCTGCGCGAGGCGTCGTTCCCCGTGTTCGGCCCCGGTCAGGAGGCCGCGACGCTGGAAGGGTCGAAGACGTACGCGAAGGAGGTCATGGAGGCCGCCGGTGTCCCGACCGCACAGGCGGTCGCGGCCACGAACCCCGCCCAGGCCGCGGAAGCGCTGGACCGCTTCGGCGCTCCCTACGTCGTCAAGGCGGACGGGCTGGCCGCGGGCAAGGGTGTCGTCGTCACCGAGGACCGCGCCCATGCCCTGGCGCATGCGGAGAGCTGCCTGTCCGCGGCGGACCGCGTCGTCATCGAGGAATACCTGGACGGCCCCGAGGTCTCCCTCTTCGTCGTCTGCGACGGCACCACGGCCGTTCCCCTCTCCCCCGCACAGGACTTCAAGCGGATCGGCGATGACGACGCCGGGCCCAACACCGGCGGGATGGGCGCGTACTCGCCCTTGGACTGGGCCCCGGCCGGCCTGGAGGACGATGTCATCGACCGTGTGGCGCAGCCGGTCGTGGAGGAGATGGCCCGGCGCGGCAGCCCGTTCGTGGGACTCCTCTACTGCGGGCTGGCCCTCACGTCCCGCGGCATGCGGGTCATCGAGTTCAACGTCCGCTTCGGCGATCCGGAGACGCAGTCCGTCCTGGCGCGTCTGCGCACTCCCCTGGGCGGTCTGCTGCTGGCCGCCGCACAGGGCGCGCTGTCCGACCACGCCGCGCTCGAGTGGGATCCGCGACCCGCGGTCACGGTCGTCCTGGCGGCGGCGAACTACCCGGACGCACCGCGGACCGGCGATCCCATCGCGGGTCTCGAGGAGGCACTGGCACTTCCGGACGTGGACGTGCTGCACGCGGGCACCACGAAGGACGACGACGGACAGTTCGTCACCAGCGGCGGGCGGGTCCTGTCCGTCGTCGCGCTGGGCGACGATCTGGCGGAGGCCCGGGCGCGGGCCTACGAAGCGGCCGGCTACATCAGCTGGGACGGCGTCCAGCACCGCACCGACATCGCGCTCAGAGCCGAACGGGGGCAGATCACGGTGCCCGGGGCCTCGGCGACGGCGGAGTCCACGACTGCGGAGGCGAGCGCGCCGACCGTGCCCGGCTGGGTGCACGCGTACTCGGGGAAGGTCCGCGACCTCTACATCCGTGAGGGCGAGCAGTCGCTGGAACAGGCGGCCGAGGTGCTCATGGTCGCCTCCGACCGGATCAGCGCCTACGACTGGGTGCTGCCCACGGAGATCCCGGACAAGGGCAAGGTGCTGACGGGACTGAGCCTGTGGTGGTTCGACCAGTTGGCGGACCTGGTGGGCAACCACGTGGTGAGCGTCGACGTCCCGCAGGAGGTCGCGGGCCGGGGCATGATCTGCATGCGTCTGGACATGTTCCCCGTCGAGTGCGTGGCGCGCGGACACCTGACGGGATCCGGCCTCGCCGACTACCGCGCCAGCGGCACGGTGGGCGGCAACGCACTGCCGGAGGGCCTGGGCGAGGCGAGCCCGCTGGACCCCGCGATCTTCACGCCGGCCACGAAGGCCGCGGTGGGCGATCACGACGAGAACATCGACTTCGACGCGACCGTGCGGATGCTGGGCGAGGCGGATGCGGAGCGGCTGCGGGACCTCACGCTGCAGGTGTTCGAGCGGGCCCGGCAGATCGCCGCGGAGCGGGGCGTCCTGCTGGCGGACACGAAGTTCGAGTTCGGACGGGACGCGCAGGGCGCGATCGTGCTGGCGGACGAGGTGCTCACCCCGGATTCGTCCCGCTTCTGGGACGCGGAGTCGTTCGTCCCCGGTGTGGCGCAGGACAGCTTCGACAAGCAGTTCGTCCGCGACTGGCTGACCTCTGCGGAGTCCGGCTGGGACAAGGCCGGCGACGTGCCGCCTCCGGAGCTGCCTGCGGAGGTCGTCGAGCGGACACGACAGCGGTACCTGGACGCCTTCTCGCGTCTGACGGGGCGTGAGTTCCCGGCGTGACGGATCCACGGGCGGCCCCCGCGCTCGCAGTCACCGGACTAGACTGAGGGCACTCACGTCTTTCCACCGCAGAAGGAGCACGCGCGCATGGGTCGCATCGTCGTCGAAGTCATGCCCAAGCCAGAGATTCTTGACCCCCAGGGCAAGGCGATCGGCACGAGCCTGGAACGGATGGGTCTGACCGGATTCTCGGCAGTCCGACAGGGCAAGCTCTTCCACCTCACTGTGGACGGCGACGTCACGGAGGAGGCCCTCGCCACCGCACGCGAGGCCGCGGCCTCCCTGCTGTCGAACCCTGTCATCGAGGACGTCGTGTCCGTCCGCGCGGCCGACGCTCAGGACGACGACCGATGAGCGCACGCGTGGCGATGACCACTGCGACGCCACTGGTGGGCGATACCGGCGAGGGCGGCACGATCCCCGGCGCACAGAACCTGACGGTGGGAGTCGTCCAGTTCCCCGGGTCATTGGATGAACGCGACGCGATGCGTGCCGTCACCCTGTCCGGTGCCCGTGCACTGCCGCTGTGGCATGGCAGTGATTCGCTGTCCGGGGTGGACGCGGTCATCCTGCCCGGTGGATTCTCCTACGGCGACTACCTGCGCTGCGGTGCGATCGCGCGCTTCGCTCCGCTCATGACGGCGGTCGTCGACGCGGCGAAGGGCGGTATGCCGGTGCTGGGCATCTGCAACGGCTTCCAGGTCCTCTGCGAGTCGCACCTGCTGCCCGGTGCACTCATCCGCAACGACCACCAGAGGTTCGTGTGCCGCGACCAGGACCTGGTCATCGAGAGCGCTGAGACGGCGTGGACCCGCGATTTCACCGCGGGCCAGACGATCACGATCCCGCTGAAGAACGGCGAGGGCGGCTTCGTCGCGGACACGACGACGCTGGACCGGCTGGAAGGCGACGGCCGGGTCATCGCCCGGTACCACGGGTTCAACCCCAACGGTTCGCAGCGCGACATCGCCGGCATCACGAACGACGCGGGCAACGTCGTGGGACTCATGCCCCACCCGGAGCACGCTGTGGAGGCCGGGTTCGGAACGGATTCCTCTCAGGGCATGCGTGCGGGTGTCGACGGGCAGCCGTTCTTCACCTCCGTCCTGCACAGCCTGCTCCAGGCGTGACCGCGCCGCTCCACTAGTGTGGGGCGCATGAGCGATACCCTCCAGGCACTGGTCGACCGTTCCGCCATCCTGTCCGCAGAGATCCAGCAGAAGTTCGGTGCTCTCATCGCGGGGAGCGACTTCGACATCGACTTCTCTGCGGCTCCGCGCCTGCGGTTCACCGGTGATGCGCCCGTCGACTTCCGACCCCACATGATCGGCTCCTCCGTCGATCGGCGAGCGGAGAAGACGTGGCACTGGGGGTGGGACAACCTCAACGAGTTCCCGGCAGCTGTCATCGCGCTGTCCCAGCGGATCCAGGAGTACGGGGCAGAGAACAGCATCCCGGAGCTCGCCCAGCCCGAACTGCCTGTCGAGTCCGCCGACGCACCGACCGCTCTCACCCTGGCGGCGAAGGCGATTACCGGGGCATGGGGACATTACCCGGTGCAGGCCGGCGGCGGAACGACCGTCTGGGTCCTGGTGGACGATGCGCGGCTGAATCCCGGAGAGCCTGAGCTCAAGCCCGTCGTCAAGGCCCTGGCGTCGGCGATCACGACCACGGACGTGTCCGACCATCGCGCGGCGCTGTCCGCGTACGCGGAACTGCGCGGCCTGCGGACTGCCCCGCTGCCGGACGGCGGCGTCCGCCTGCTGTGCGCAGACGGATCCGCGGACGTGACGTTCGACGACGCGGGGCGGGTCGCCTCCTGCCAGGCGCACCAGCCTCTGGAGGGCGAGGCCGCCCAGCAGTACGAGGCGGTGGGCCCTGTCGTCGGGACCGCGACGTTCGGGACTCTCGTCGTCGACGAGGGCGAGGAGCCGCAGGTCGCCTCGAGCACGTCACTGTCGGACGAGGACGCACCGGTGGAGGAGCCGGCGTCGCAGGTCGAGACGGTGCCGGTCTCCGATGACAGTGCCGCCGACGCGGTGGAGGTCGACGACACGCCTGCGAGTGATCCCGAATCCCCCGTCGTGCAGGAGACGCCTGTCGAACAGACCGCTCCCACCACCAGCCCGACCCCGGAGACGGCAGAGCCGGTGGACGACCAGAAGGACGAGCAGCGGGCGGAGCAACCGGAGAAGAAGGGCTTCTTCAAGCGCCTCTTCGGGCGCTGAGCCCAGGGAACATCGTCAGGCGGGGACCGCGCAGGTGCCGCAGGTCGCGGCACTGCCGTCAGCGGTGCACGCCTCGCAGCGCAGGTACTGGGTCCGGCATTCCTGGTTCGCGCAGTTGACGAAGAGCGGCGTGCGCTCTCCGCAGCCCACGCAGGAGCCCAGTGACTGGGCCTCGGGGCTGAACTCCACGTGCATCCGATTGTCGAAGACGTAGAGCGACCCGTCCCACAGACCGGAGCCGCCGTAGGCCTCGCCGTAGCGGACGATGCCTCCATCCAGCTGATACACCTCGCCGAAACCGCGGTTCTTCATGAGGACGCTCAGGACTTCGCAGCGGATCCCTCCGGTGCAATAGGTGACCACCGCTTTGTCCTTCAGGTGGTCGTAGCGCCCGGATTCGATCTCGTCGAGGAAGTCCCGGGTCGTCCGGACATCCGGGACCACCGCTTCCCGGAAACGACCGATCTGCGCCTCCATCGCGTTCCGGCCGTCGAAGAAGACGACGTCGTCACCGCGCTCCTCGACGAGTTCGTGCACAGCCGCCGGGCTCACGTGCGTACCACCGCCCTGAACTCCATCCGTGGTCACGACGATGTCGTCAGGCGCCCGGAAGGTGACGAGCTCGTCTCGCACTTTGACACTCAAGCGAGGGAAGTCGTCCCCGGCGCCATCCGACCATTTGATGTCCGCATCACGGAAGGGCGCGTACGACTTCGTGACCTTCGCGTACTGCTTGAGGTCCCAGACGTCCCCGCCCAAGGTCGCGTTGATCCCCTGACGCGACACGATCACGCGCCCTGTCAGCGAGTTCTTCTCTGCGAGCGCCAACTGCCACAGTCGGACGGCCTCCGGATCCGCGAGCGGTGTGAAGACATAGAACAGGACGATCTTGGGGGTGGCCATGGCCGCGATGGTAGCGGAACTCCCGGGACGCCGATGACGGGGCGCCTTCCGCCGCATCGCTGCGGCTACGATGGGGTGGATACCGACCTGGGACTCTGCCGAAGGGGCGTTCTACTGCGATGATCACCACAGCTTCCACTGGCGCATCGTCGGACAAGACGGTGAAGGAGACCGTCGAGTTCGCCGCACAGTCCCCTGATGTCGAGCAGCCGTATGCGGAGCTGGGCCTCAAGCCCGATGAGTACGAGCAGATCAAACAGGTCCTGGGCCGCCGCCCCACGTCCGCGGAACTGGCGATGTACTCCGTCATGTGGTCGGAGCACTGCTCCTACAAGTCGTCCAAGGTGCACCTGCGGAAGTTCGGCGAGAACGTGACCGACCAGATGAAGGAGAACCTCCTCGTCGGCATCGGTGAGAATGCGGGCGTCGTCGACATCGGGGACGGCTGGGCTGTGACCTTCAAGGTGGAGAGCCACAACAGCCCCAGCTACGTCGAGCCGTACCAGGGCGCCGCCACCGGCGTGGGCGGAATCGTCCGTGACATCATCTCGATGGGCGCACGACCCGTGGCCGTCATGGATCAGCTCCGCTTCGGTGCGATCGATCACCCGGACACCGCCCGGGTCCTCCCCGGCGTCGTCGGGGGCATCAGCGGCTACGGCAACAGCCTGGGGCTTCCCAACATCGGCGGGGAGACCGTCTTCGACTCCAGCTACCAGGGCAACCCCCTCGTCAACGCGCTGGCCGTGGGCGTCATGCGCCACGAGGACATCCGTCTGGCCAACGCGTCCGGAAACGGGAACAAAGTCGTGCTCTTCGGCGCACGCACCGGTGGCGACGGGATCGGCGGAGCCTCGATCCTCGCATCCGAGTCCTTCGACGATTCGAAGCCCTCGAAGCGTCCGGCCGTCCAGGTGGGCGATCCCTTCGCGGAGAAGGTGCTCATCGAATGTTGCCTGGAGCTGTTCCGCGCCGGCACCGTGGAAGGCATCCAGGATCTGGGCGCGGCGGGGATCAGCTGCGCGACGTCGGAACTGGCGTCGAACGGCGACGGTGGAATGCACGTGAACCTCGAGGAGGTGCTGCTGCGCGACCCCACCCTCACCCCCGAGGAGATCCTCATGTCGGAGTCGCAGGAGCGGATGATGGCCGTCGTCCGTCCGGACAAGCTGGACGAGTTCCTCGCCATCACCGGCAAGTGGGAGGTCGAGGCGAGCGTCCTGGGCGAGGTGACCGACACGGGCCGTCTTGTCATCGAGTGGCAGGGCGACGTCATCGTGGACGTGCCCCCGCGCTCGGTCGCGCACGACGGCCCCGTCTACGACCGCCCCATGGCCCGGCCCAGCTGGACGGACGCGACTCGCGCCGACACGGTGGAGGCGGCCGGTCTCGCGAAGCCTGCGACCGACGATGGGATCCGTCAGACAGTTCTCGACCTCGCGGCCTCGCCCAACCTGTGTGCGAAGGACTGGATCACGTCACAGTTCGACCGCTACGTGCAGGGCAACACGGCGCTCGCATTCCCGGACGACGCAGGGGTCGTCCGCATCGACGAGGAGTCCGGTCGCGGCATCGCACTGGCCACGGACGCCAACGGACGCTTCAGCTTCCTCGATCCGGCGCGGGGCGCCCAACTCGCACTCGCCGAGGCGCATCGCAATATCGTGACGGCCGGCGCGCGCCCTCTGGCCGTGACCGACTGCCTCAACTTCGGGTCTCCGGAGGACCCGGAGATCATGTGGCAGTTCGCGCAGACGGTCGAGGGGCTCTCCTCCGCGTGCGTCGACTTCGGCATCCCGGTCACCGGTGGCAACGTGTCGATGTACAACCAGACGGGCACCACTGCCATCCACCCCACACCCGTGGTGGGGGTCCTGGGTGTCTTCGACGACGTTCTGCGCGCCACCCCCAGCGGCTGGCGCTCCCCCGGTCAGACCATCTACCTGCTGGGAACGACGCACGACGAACTGGACGGTTCAGCGTGGGCGGACGTGATCCACGATCATCTGGGCGGTGTCCCGCCGCAGTACCGCCCCGATGCGGAGAAGCTCCTGGGCGAGATCCTCATCAACGCGTCCCGCGACGGCATGATCGACGCGGCCCACGACCTGTCGGAGGGCGGTCTGGCACAGGCTCTCGTGGAATCCGCGCTCCGCTGGGGCACGGGAGCACGGATCTGGGTCACGGAGCTGCTGGAGCGCGACGGGATCGACCTCTTCACCGCGCTGTTCTCAGAATCGACTGCACGCGCCATCGTCGCGGTGCCGCGCAGCGAAGAGGTGCGGTTCTCCGACATGTGCACCGCTCGCGGATTCCCGTTCGTGCGCATCGGCATGACCGATGCGGGCGACGAGGAGCATCCGAATGCGCTGGAATTCGTCGATCACTTCTCGATCGACCTGGAGGAACTGGCGGCCGCCCACCAGGGCACACTGCCGCGCCAGTTCGGCTGAGCTCGCACCGGAGACGCAGGTCGCTTCCCGGTGATCGCGTCTGGCCCTGGGCCAGGCGCGATCACCGTCGCATGCCCCGTATCAGTCGATGAGGTCGTGGCGGACGATCGACTGCTCGCGGTCAGGGCCCACGCCGATCACCGAGATGCGGCAGCCCGACAGGTTCTCCAGTGCTTCGACATAGGCCTTCGCGTTGGCGGGGAGGTCATCGAAGGTACGCGCCCCGGTGATGTCCTCCTGCCATCCTGGGAAGTGCTCCAGGATGGGCCGCGCATGGTGGAATCCGGTCTGCGTCATCGGCATGTCGTCGCATCGTTCGCCATCCACGTCGTATGCGACGCAGACGGGGATCGTTTCCAGATCCGACAGCACATCGAGCTTGGTCAGGACGTAGTCCGTGAATCCGTTCACCCGCGCCGCGTACCGGGCCACTACAGCGTCGTACCACCCGCAGCGGCGCGGGCGGCCGGTGTTGACACCGAACTCTCCGCCCTTCTTCTGAAGGTGCTCGCCCATTTCGTCGAAGAGTTCAGTGGGGAACGGCCCTGCCCCCACGCGCGTCGTGTACGCCTTCACGATCCCCACGACGCGATCGATGCGCGTAGGGCCGATTCCCGCGCCCACACAGGCACCGCCCGCTGTCGGATTGGACGACGTGACGAACGGGTAGGTGCCGTGGTCGACGTCCAGCATCGTCGCCTGGCCGCCTTCCATGACGACCAGCTGATCGCGGTCCAGCGCATCGTTCACGAGCTTCGACGTGTCTGCGACGTACGGGCGCAGTCTCTCTGCGAAGGAGAGGAAGTAATCCACGATCTCGTCGGTGAGGATCGCCCGCCTGTTGTAGACCTTGACCAGCAGCTCGTTCTTCTGGCGGAGAGCCCCCTCGACCTTCTGCCGCAGGATCGACTCGTCGAACAGGTCCTGCACCCGGATCCCCAGACGTCCAGCTTTGTCCGAATATGCGGGACCGATCCCACGGCCGGTGGTGCCGATGGCTCGCTTGCCCAGGAAGCGCTCGGTGACCTTGTCGAGCACTTGATGGTACGGCGCGACCAGGTGAGCGTCAGCAGACACACGGAGCCTGGACGTGTCAGCGCCGCGGGACTCGAGCATGTCGATCTCCTCGAAGAGCGCTTCGAGATTCACGACGACCCCATTGCCGATCACCGGTGTCACATTGGGCGACAGGATTCCAGCGGGAAGGAGTTTCAGCTCGTACTTCTCACCGGAGACGACGACGGTGTGGCCGGCGTTGTTCCCACCATTGGGCTTCACGACGTAGTCGACGCGGGTCCCCAAGATGTCCGTCGTCTTCCCCTTGCCTTCATCGCCCCACTGGGCTCCCACGACGACCAGAGCTGGCACAGCGATCACCTCATGCGATAGACGGACTCTGCGAGGACAGCCTACCGGGCGCTTCGGACCCACGTGGCACGTGT
The DNA here is from genome assembly GCA_020743695.1 of Brevibacterium senegalense. Taxonomy (GTDB): domain Bacteria; phylum Actinomycetota; class Actinomycetes; order Actinomycetales; family Brevibacteriaceae; genus Brevibacterium; species Brevibacterium senegalense_A. The sequence goes on from DYUK01000223.1 coordinate 10,393, forward strand.
CCGCTCCGACACAACCCGACCCCACGCAGTCGATAGACTCGTCCGATGACCAGAGTCCTCTTCGTCTGCACGGGGAACATCTGCCGCTCGGCGTATGCGGAGAGGCGAGCGCGCCACCTGGTGCCCCACATCGAGTTCGTGAGTGCCGGAACTCACGCGCTGCGCGGGTGGGGCGTCGACGACGAGATGGCGGCCGAGCTGAGCCGTCGGGGTGGGTGCGCGGAGGGCTTCTCCGCTCAGCAGTTGACGGAGGCGCTTGCGCACAGCGCGGATCTCATCCTCTGCGCGACACGCGAGCACCGCGCATACGTTGCGGAGGAACTGCCGCATCTGCTGCCCCGAACGTTCGTCATGAAGACCTACGCGCGACACCTGGCGGCTTCGTCCGTCGACGTTCCGTGGTCGCCGCCGTCCACGTCTCCGCCCCAGTCGGCACTCACGCGACACGACGACATCGCGGATCCCTATCGCTTGGGCACCCCGGAGGCGGCCCGTGCCGCGGACCAGATCGATGAGGTCCTGTTCCAGATCGCCGATTCGTGAGAGCGAGGGCCGACCGGGGCCGGAGCCGCCCCGCAGGTCAGCGCATCCGCTGGCTGGCCGACCCCAGGTGCTGGCAGGCCTCGACGATACGCGCCGCCATCGATGCCTCAGCAGCCTTGCCCCAGGACCTCGGGTCGTAGAGCTTCTTGTTGCCCACGTCCCCGTCGATCTTGAGCACACTGTCGTAGTTCTTGAGGACGTGATCGACGACCGGGCGCGTGAAGGCGTACTGCGTGTCCGTGTCGATGTTCATCTTGACGACACCGTGACGCACGGCCGTCGCGATCTCATCAGCAGTCGACCCCGACCCGCCGTGGAAGACCAGGTCGAACGGCCGCTCCTTGTCCACCTCTGCGCCGATGGCGTCCTGGATCTCGCCCAGGAGCTCCGGTCGCAGCTTCACGTGACCGGGCTTGTAGACCCCGTGGACGTTGCCGAACGTGAGCGCGGTGAGGTAGCGCCCCTTCTCGCCGGTGCCCAACGCCTGCACGGTGGCCCGTGCGTCGTCGACGGTGGTGTAGAGCTTCTCGTTGATCTCGTTCTCCACGCCGTCTTCTTCACCGCCCACCACACCGATCTCGATCTCCAACAGGGTGTGCGCAGCGCTGGACAGTTCCAGGAGCTCCTCCGCGAGCACCAGGTTGTCCGCGAGCGGCTCCGCGGAACCGTCCCACATGTGAGAGCCGAACAGAGGGTGCTCACCGTTCCGAACGCGCTGCGTGGAGATCTCCAGCAGAGGCTTCACCCAGTTCTCGACAGCGTCCTTGGGTGCGTGGTCGGTGTGCAGGACGATGTTGACGTCATAGGACTTCGCGACCTCGTGGGCGTACACCGCGAAGGCGACCGCCCCACGGACCCGATCCTTGATGGTGGGCCCGGACAGATACTCGGCCCCACCGGTCGACACCTGGATGATCCCGTCGGACTCGGCCTCCGCGAATCCACGGATCGCCGCGTTGATCGTCTGGGAGGATGTGCAGTTGACGGCCGGGTACGCGAAGCCTTTCTCCTTTGCTCGGTCGACGAGCTCCGCATAGATCTCAGGGGTGGCGATGGGCATGACGACTCCTTCTGTGAGACGAGTTGGCCCCATGCTTTCATCCCGGCGTGGAATCCTCCACTGCGCATCCACGCATGCGTGATGCGCGCATACGCTGATGCCATGTCGAAAACTGTGGACTACCGCGCGATCGGCTCCTGGACGCTCTGGGACTGGGGATCGGCCTCCTTCAATGCGGTCATCGTCACCTTCGTCTTCGCTCCTTACCTCACGTCCGGCGTCGCAGCGACGGAGGAGGCGGGTTCCCAAGCGCTCGGCTGGTCCACAGCCGCCGCCGGACTCGTCATCGCACTCGTCGCACCTGCGGCGGGAACCCGCGCGGACGCCAGCGGAAGGCACCGATTCTGGCTGGGGTTCCACACCTTCGTCGTCGTCGGCTGCATGGCGGCGATGTTCTTCGTGAAGGACTCCCCGTCCTACCTGTGGCTGGGGCTGGCGCTCCTGGCCGTCGGCAATGTGTTCTTCGAGTTCGCGGAGGTGTCCTACAACAGCATCCTGCTCTCGATCTCCACCCCGCAGAACGTGGGCCGCATCTCCGGCATCGGCTGGGGTATGGGATATCTGGGCGGGTTGGCACTGCTGGTGCTGCTGCTCGTCACCGTCATCTCACCGGAGGTCGGGCTGTTCGGCGCCGTCGACGAGGACGGGCTCCGCTACCGGATCGTCGCCGTGATGGCTGCCGCGTGGTTCCTGCTGTTCGCACTGCCCGTCCTCTTCCTGGCGCCGCCTTCGCCGGTCGTTGCGGGTGACGCGACACCGCAGCAAGCGGCAGCCCGCCGGCAGACGGGACTGGCGGGTTGGCTCGCTCTCTTTCTGGCCGACTACCGACGCCTCATCGGCCGGATCGTCCGCATGTGGCGCGAGGACCGGCTGACCCTGCGCTTCCTCATCGCGTCGGCGGTCTTCCGCGACGGGCTGGCCGCGATCTTCGCGTTCGCAGGAGTGCTGGCGGCGGGCTCGTACGGCCTGTCGGCCTCGGAGGTCATCCTCCTGGGCGTCGTCGCGAACATCTCCGCCGGGATCGGCGCGATCGCCGCCGGGTGGCTCGATGACCGCCTGGGCTCCCCGGCTGTGATCATCACGGGCCTCCTCTGCCTCATCGCCGGCACCGTACCCTTCGCCGTCTCCGACTCGCCCACGGTCTTCTGGGCGTGCGCAGTCTTCCTGTGCCTCTTCGTCGGACCGGTCCAGTCTTCGTCCCGCGCCTTCCTCGCTCGCATCACCCCACCGGAGGAGGCCGGCGAGAACTTCGGGCTCTACGCGACCACGGGGCGAGCTGTCAGCTTCATCGGCCCGGTCATGTTCGCCCTGTTCATCGCACTGCTGGGGTACCAGCGCGCAGGCGCCCTGGGGATCGCCGTCGTCCTCGCCGCAGGACTGGCATTGTTCTGGTCGATGAATCGATCCCACGCCAGATCGGCTCGCGCTGATCGATCGACCAGTTAATTGATACGATCACTGGCAACATCTGCATCCGACGCACGTCGGAATGCCACGTCTTCCACACAGGAGTGTCGATGGACCAGCTGCTGAACCAGGAAGAGCGCGATTTCGCTCAGCACATGCGCGCCTTCTACCGCACAGAGATCCCGGAGGAGATCCGGTACCGCGTCGCCGTGGGCGAGGAACTGAGCAAGGACGACATCGTCACCACACAACGCATCCTCAACAAGAACGGCTATGCGGTCCCCAACTGGCCGGTCGAGTGGGGCGGTCAGGACTGGACGCCGGTCCAGCGCCACATCTGGCTCGAGGAGATGCAGCTGGCCTGCGTGCCCCAGCCGCTCGCGTTCAACGCGTCCATGGTGGGCCCCGTCATCGCCACCTTCGGCAGCAAGGAGATCAAGGAGCGCTTCCTCCCCGCCACTGCGAACCTGGACATCTGGTGGTCCCAGGGCTTCTCCGAGCCGAACGCGGGCTCCGACCTGGCATCGCTCAAGACCTCCGCCGTCCGCAAGGGCGACGTGTACGTGGTCAACGGTCAGAAGACCTGGACGACTCTGGGCCAGTACGGCGACTGGATCTTCATGCTGGTCCGTACGGATCCGACGGTCAAGAAGCAGGCGGGCATCTCCTTCCTCCTCATCGACATGAAGACCCCAGGCGTCACCGTCCGCCCGATCGAACTGATCGACGGCAGCGTCGAGGTCAACGAGGTCTTCTTCGACAACGTCGAGGTCCCGGTCGAGAACCTCGTGGGCGAGGAGAACAAGGGCTGGACCTACGCGAAGTTCCTGCTGGGCAACGAGCGCACCGGCATCGCGCGCATCGGCATGTCGAAGGTCAACCTGGCGCGCGCGAAGGCGTACGCCGCGATGACGAAGACCTCCCGGGGCACGCTGCTGGACGACCCGCTGTTCTCCGCGCGCCTCACGAAGCTCGAGGCCCAGCTGACCGCGCTCGAGTTCACGCAGCTGCGCATCCTCTCGACGCAGGTGGCAGGCAACGACAAGCCGGACCCCCGCTCGTCCGTCCTCAAGCTGCACGGTTCGCAGCTGCAGCAGGACATCACGGAGCTGCTGGTCGATGTGCTGGGCCCCCAGGGTCTGGACTTCATCGACAGCGCGGCGACCGGAGACGGATTCTCCGACCTCCCGCCCGCATCCGTCGACGCGATCCGCGACTACTTCAACTACCGCAAGGTGACCATCTACGGCGGCTCGTCCGAGGTCCAGCGCGGCATCATCAGCAAGGCCATCCTGGGCCTCTGATACACCGACTTCATCGAACTAGGAGACACAGATGGACCTTGAACTCACAGATGAGCAGCGCGAACTGAAGTCGACCGTCGCCCGACTGCTGCGAGCGGAGTACGACGCGGCGGCGCGCGAGGAGATCCTTCGCTCGGAGAAGGGCTGGAGCGAGGAGAAGTGGGCCTCGTTCGCAGAGATGGGCCTGCTGGGCCTGCCCTTCAGCGAGGACTACGACGGCGCGGACATGGGATTCGCTGAGGTCGCAGTCGTCATGGAGGAGTTCGGCCGCGCACTCGTGCTCGAACCGTACCTGTCCACCGTGGTCCTGGGCGCCGGATTCGTCGACGCGGCGGGCACCCCGGATCAGAAGCAGTCGATCCTGCCCGCTGTGATCGCCGGCGAGAAGCTGCTGGCGTTCGCCGGGTACGAGCCCACCGGACGGTATGACCTGGGCGCACCGGCGACCACGGCCTCGGAGTCGGCTGACGGCTACACCCTCACAGGTGAGAAGTCCGCAGTCCTGGGCGCACCGGACGCGCACACCTTCGTCGTCAGCGCAGCTGTCGACGGCGGCGTCGGCCTGTTCCTCGTCGAGGCGGACGCGCAGGGAGTCGCCGTGGACGCGCGAGTGCAGGCGGACGGCCTTCGCACGGGATCCGTCACACTTTCGGACGCGCCCGCCCAGCGCCTGGGCCACGGCGATGCGACCGAGGTCATCGAGCGGGTCGTCGACACGGCCAACGCGGCACTCGCGGCAGAGGCCGTGGGTGCGATGGAGGCGTCACTCCACATGACGGCGGAGTACATCAAGACGCGCGAGCAGTTCGGAGCCCCGATCGGCGTGAACCAGTCCCTCCAGCACCGCGCGGCAGACGCCTACGCGACCCTCGAGGGTGCGAAGTCGATGGCCCTGTATGCGAAGCTGGCGATCACCGGGGAGCAGAACGCGGACGCGGGTGCCGGAGATGCGAAGTCCCGTCACCGCGACGTGCTCGCGGCGAAGCTCATCATCGACGAGGCATCCCGCGACATCAGCCAGGAGTCGATCCAGATGCACGGCGGCATCGGCATGACCATGGAATACCCCATCGGTCACTACGCCAAGCGCCTCACCGTCATCCCGCGCACGTTCGACGATGTCGATACGGTGACGCAGGATCTGGCGTCGCTGGGCGGTCTCATCGAACCGCATGCGGTCGAGCTGAGCTGACGCCAGTCGTCACTCGCCGATGAACTGATCGTGGGGCCGCACCGTACAGGTGCGGCCCCACGATCGTTCTGACGTTCATCGTGCGCGGTCATCACCCGCGCCGTCGGGCTCGTGACGGCTGCGATCGCCGTGGAACCGCGTGCGTCGGCACAGTGTCGTCGCGTCCGGGATGTCAGGCGCAGACTCAGACCACCGTCAGGTGCGCGGAGGCTCCGACTGCCCCGGGTTCCGCGGTGGCGCGAAACGGCTCTGCCCGTGTGACGGAGCCTGCGTGTTCGGGCCGGCGGGCTGCTGCGGGCCCGGACCTTGTCCCTGGTGCGGCCGCGGACCGCCGGGCATCTGCTGCGGTCCACCGGCTGGTCCGGAAGGTGCCGCCTGCGGCGGCTGATGGGGCGCCTGGGCCGGAACCGACGGACCGTTGTGGGGATGCCCGTAGCCGTGCGGCGGCTGTGGGCCCGGCGGCGTCGGTCCGTGGTGCGGTGGGTTCTGCTGCGGCTGTCCGGGATGCTGCGGCGCCTGCGCCCCCGGGTACCCCTGCATCTGCGGTGCTCCTGCCGGGGCGAAGGGGGCGCCGCCGCTGGGAGCCTGCTTCTTCTTCCGCAGCACCAGGATCAGGACCACCACGCCTGCGACGATCACCAGGAACAGGACGATCCCGCCGATCAGGAACACGAGACCCCAGGGGAAGCTCGACGCTTCACCCACGGCCGTCAGGGTGTCACCGTCGTAGTCACGAAGATCCCAGGTCGCAGTCTTGCCCTCGATGGTCGCGCCCTCTGCGGTGACGACGTTCCCGGGGAACCCGACGGACACGATGGCTTCATCGAACATCGACCGCGAGGTCGACGGCATGCCGCTGCTGCCACCTCCGAATGACGAGCCCGAGTCCATGCCCGTGACCAGTGGGTTCGCCATCGAGAAGGTGATCTCGCCGTCAGCCTGGCTGACCTCGATCCCGTCGACGCCCACGCCCTCCATGCCGGTGCTGCCCGACTGGAACTCGGATGCGGGGACGGAGTCGAAGGTCATCCCCATCCCGATGTAGCCGTCCTCGTCCTCGACGCGCTCGACGGTCACCCCGTCGGGCATCTCCGGGTCGTTCTGCGCTTCGTTGATCGAGTCGTCCAGCTCGCCGGAGGGATCGGGGGATCCCATGTCCTCGAGCGCGACCGGATCCACGAGGATCCTCATGGTTCCGGTCAGCGTCTCGTCCGCTCCCACCTGGAAGTCGGCGTTGAACTTCACGCACCCGCTCAGCACGAAGAGCAGAAGTGTCGTGATCCCAGCGGCGAAGAACGCACGCGGTCGGATTCGCCGAGCTGTCGAGATCATGGCGGGCTCACTTTCGACGCGGAGCGGAGGGGTTCTCGCCTGTCGTGATCCAACCTATCAGCGCATCACCCGGGCGACTGATCGAAGGCATGGCGCCGGACCCACGCGTGCATCGCGATCGCCGCAGCTGCGGCTGCATTCATCGATCGGGTCGACCCGAACTGCGCGATCGACAGCACCGCGGAGCACGAGGCATGCGCTTCGTCGCTGAGGCCCGGGCCTTCCTGCCCGAACAGCAGCACGCACGCACGTGGCAGGTCGAAGGTCTCCAGCGGCACCGAGTCCGGGAAGTTGTCGATACCGATGAGCGGCAGGTCCTGATCCCGTGCCCAGGCCGCAAGCTCCTCGACCGTCGGGTGGTGATGCAGGTGCTGATAGCGGTCCGTCACCATCGCTCCGCGACGATTCCACCGACGACGCCCGACGATGTGGACCGCTGCCGCATTGAACGCATTCGCCGTCCGGACGACCGATCCGATGTTGAGATCGTGCTGCCAGTTCTCCACCGCCACATGGAACCCGTGCCGGCGGGTGTCGAGGTCCGCGACGATCGCGTCCATCGACCAGTACCGATACCGGTCGATGACGTTGCGCCTGTCGCCCTCCGCCAGCAGGACCGGGTCCCAGTGCGCACCGTGGGGGTGGGGCCCCTGCCAGGGCCCCACCCCCACGGATTCGGACTCGGTCACACCTGAGACTTGGCCGACCGGCGCTTGCGCGGGTTGGGCTTGAGGCCCGACCGTCCCGCACCGCGCAGCAGCGTGCGCTGGTACGCGGAAGCCGCCAACCAGTAGACGATGAAGCCCACGACAGCGGAGACCCCGGCTGCCACGAGGCCCTCCCACCACTCGGCCTGACCGGCCATGTAGCGCATGGGCATCGCCACGGGCGAGGTGAGAGGCGCGTACGACAGCCACAGCATGACGGTCTCCTCCGCCCGGAGGACGAGCGGCGCCAGCACTCCCGCGACCGTCAGGACGACCGTCGCGCCGTAGCCCACTCGCCTGACGCGCCGCGAGGCACTGGTCGCCGCCCACAGGTGCGCTGCGAGCAGCAGGAACGCCGTCGTGAGCGCGATGAGTGCGAACCAGCCCAGCGCCGGCAGGAGGTCGACGGCCAGATCAGTCCGCTGCCCGATCGAAAGGCCTACCAGCAGCACCGCACCTGCGAGGACCGGGAAGGTGAGGAACAGCAGTGTGAGTCCGTAGACCCGGCCCCACGCCGAGGCCCGGGCCGGGATGGTCGCTGCGATCACCTCGGCGAGGCGGTTCCGCTTCTCCGTCCGGAGATTCTGCGTCAGTGCAGCCCCCAGCGTGAGCACTCCCACTGCGACCACGATCGCCATCCCCCACGCCACGGGGTCGGAGACCGCCGGTGCGACAGCGGGCGGCTCCAGGTAGTCGACGGGGATCGGCTGGTTCAGCACGTCCAGGATCGACTGCGGGTCCCGGTCGAGCGCCAGGAGCGATGCCTGCTGCATGCCGGTCGGATCGAGGACGTAGACGGCCCCGGCCTCACCGCTGCGCAGCATCTCCTCGCCGGCTTCCTGGTCTTCGACAGAGACGACGGGGAGGCCCAGCTGCTGGCCGAAGCCATCTGCCTGCTCCTGGTCGACACCCACGACGGCGAGGGTCTCCGGGGCGTCTCCGATACCGGCACCAGCACGCTGGAATCCGACGATCAGCGCGGCGATGACGGACACGCCCAGCAGCAGTGCGGACACGTAGAAGAGAGGGCTGCGCGACACGGAGGACGTCTCGCGGTGGCTCACCAGATAAGCGGCCTGCGACGCGGTCAGGTCATGGAACTCGCTGACCAGGCCGGTGGCAGGCAGAGTCGCAGGGTCCGGTGTGTCCTCCCGCAGCTCTTCCGGCGTCTCGTCGGCCTCGTCGATCTCGACGAAGTCCTCTGCGAGGTCCTGCCCCTCCTCCTCGTCGCTTCCGGCGGGCTCGTTCACGATGTCGTCGGGATCGACGCCGGGGTCTGCGGGATCGTTCGTCTTCTTGTCCGTCATCTGATTACACCGACTCCTTGAACAGATCTGCGAGGTCCCGTGTGCGGGGGCCGAAGGACAGGAGACCGGCGAGCCCGCGCACGCGCTCCGCAGCCGTCCCCTCATCCGGAGCGACGAAGGTGACGACCTCGTCCTCCGCGTTCACATCCGCGGTGCCGGCCTCGTCCAATCGGTCGACCGCGCTGGACGCGTCATCCGCTGTGGCGAACCGCGCCGCGAAGAGGCGGTCCTCGCCCTGCAGATAGTCGAAGGTTCCCTGGCCCACGATCCGCCCGTGCGCCAGCACGATGAGGTCGTCCGCATGCTCCTGAGCCATCCGCCACTTGTCAGTGGTGAAGAAGACCGGCACTCCTGACTCCGCGTGATCGCGCAGCAAGCCGAAGACGATCTCAGCGGACTCCGCGTCCAATCCGTCGAAGGGCTCGTCCAGGATGACCACGTCCGGGTCCGCCGCCAGCACCGCAGCGATGTCGACGCGCGCCACTTCACTGCCGGACAGGTGGCTCAGCTGCGCATAGGCCCGATCGGAGAGGTCCAACCGCGACAGCAGTGTGACCGCGTTCTTCTCCGCAGCCCCCAGCGTCATGCCGTGGAGCCGTGCGAGATAGACGATCTGCTCCAGCACCTTCATGCGCGGATAGCCACCGCGCTCGCTGGGCAAATACCCGAAGTTCTGCCGGTCGCCGTACTCCAGCTTCGACCCCGCCAACTCGATCGTGCCCTCATCCGCGTCGATGAGACCCATGATGGAACGCACCAGTTCGGTCTTCCCCGAACCTCGCAGACCGACGACACCGGTGAGGCGTCCCGAGTCTGCGGTGAACGAGACGTCCTTGAGATAGGTCTTCCGGCCACTGGTGACCGTCAATCCCTTCACTTCGAGCACAATTGCGTCCTTCTGCCTGTCGGATGGTGCTGGGCACGATGATCTGATGTGAGCTGGCCCATGCGCTCATGTCAGTCTGATGGTCAGTGGGGCGGCGAGCAAACTCCGTCCGACTCCGTCAGCCGCCTTGCGGCAACCTGTCAGTGGGGATTCAGTCAGCTCGGATCAGTCGAGCCCCAGGTCCTGCGTGCTGATCGCGGCCAGATACGGGACGCCGGCCTCGGCCTCGACCCGCTCCTTCGCACCCGTGTCACGGTCCACGATGACGACGACCGCCACCACGTGCGCGCCGGCGTCGCGCAGAGCGTTGACAGCCTCCAGCACAGATCCGCCGGTCGTCGATGTGTCCTCGAGCGCCACGACGTTCAGACCCTCGACGGACGGCCCCTCGACCCGCCGTCCCATGCCGTACTGCTTGGCGGCCTTGCGGACGACGAAGGCGTCGAGTGGAATGTCACGCGCCGCGGCACGATGCATGACCGCGGTCGCGACGGGATCCGCTCCCATCGTAAGCCCACCGATCGCCTGCACGGGCTGATCGCCGTCCAACAGGCCGTGCGTCTCGAGCAGGTCGAGGACCACGTCACCCACAAGAGGTGCCGCACGGTGCTCGAGCGTGACCCGGCGCAGGTCCAGGTAGTAGTCGGCTTCCCGGCCGGACGCCAGGGTCACGCGACCCCGCACGACGGCCAGGTCGTCGATGAGGGCCAGCAGGCGGTCGCGTGTCGACGCAGTCTCAGTCATGTCCTCGATCTTATTGCGTGTGAGGCGCAGTGCTGACTGCGCGTCCTCAGTGCTTGCCCCGTCTGCTGCGTCCGAAGCCGTCACTCAGGGTCCTCACCAGGGGATGGGGCACCAGTTGGGCTGCGGCGTACACCGCCTTGTACCGCAGGCTGGGCACACTGATGATGCGGCCCCTCCGCGCATCCGCCAAGGATTCGGAGACGACGCGCTCCGCATCGAGCCACAACCACGCCGGACCGGCGCGGCGCACCCGCATGCGGTCGTGGAACTCGGTGGTGATGAAGCCGGGGAGCACAGCCGTGACGGTGACCGCGGTGTCGGCGAGCTCTGCGGCGAGCGCTTCCGTGACCAGCAGTGCTGCGCTCTTGACGGCGGAGTACGTCCCGTAGGTGCCGAAAGCAGCGAGCGACGACACGGTCACGATCCCACCGCGTCCGCGGTCCCGCATCCGCACCGCAGCGGCACGGCTCAGGAGCGTGACGGCCCGCAGCATCACCATGTCGCTGGCGATGAGTTGGTCCGCAGTGCTGTCGAGCATCGATGTCTTCAGTCCGAACCCGGCGTTGTTCACCAGGACATCGATCCGCGTGCTGTCGATGACGTCCGTCAGGTCGTCGATGCCGCGCTGCGTGGCCAGGTCGGCCACGCACACATCCGCATGGATGTGGTGCTGCTGCGCGAGTTCCAGGGCGGCCTGACGCAATTCCGACTCACCTCTGGCCGCGAGCACCAGGTCGTAGCCGTCTCGAGCGAGCTGCTCGGCGTATTCCCGGCCCAACCCGGCACTCGCGCCGGTGATGAGCGCACGCGGGCGATCACTCATAGCCGGTCACCCCTGGTCCGCGCGCTTCGAGCCCTGCGGCAGCCGCACCGTGAGCGACTGCACGCAGTAGCCGACGGGCCCGGAGGAATCGTGGAAGACCGCATGGGTGATGCCGGTCCCCGTCGTTCCGAATCCGACGCTGATGTCCTGGCCCACTCCTCCGGGGACCGGCGGGCGGAAGAAGTGGATCGTCAGATCGACGTTGGGGAAGAACACCTGCCGCGGGTCCTCGCGCACGGCCATCCCGTTCATCGAATCGCAGAACTTCACGAACGCGGCATATGTGCTGTCGTCTTCACCGTCGACCACGGAGATGTCTGTGGTGAGCCACACCTGCCGTCGCCCGGGCCGTCCGCCGGCGGCTTCCGCACCCGTCAGCGACGCGATGAATCCACCGGGCCACAAGTCCGACAGATTGCGGGGCTCGAATGTGGAGCGGTCCGGGAACGGAGCTACTTCGAGCCCGGCCACCGGGGAGGTGTCGGACGACGACAGCCGCCACACGCGGGCGGTCACAGAGGTCCGCGGCACCCCCGCTCCCGTGTGCTCCGCACGGTGGACCATGCGCGCCTCGACCAGTTCGATCGTCTTGCCGGGGCGGATCGTCTCGACCTCGATGTCGAACTCTCCGGAGTGGATGACCCCCAGGATGTCGAAGGTGATGCGTGAGATCTGCTTGTCTGTGGGAAGCGCCCTCTCCAGCTGGTGCACGACGAGTGCGGAGGCGGCGGACATGTGCTGCTCGCCCGCTTGCCATGCGCCTTGGGAGTGCAGAGTCGAGCGGAAGGACGATGTGCCCGTGCGGACGAAGTAGGCGGAAGGGACTGCTTCGCCGTCCGCGCCCAGATGGTGGTTCGGTGCTGCTGGCATGACTCTGACACTATCGCGGCGTCGTTCAGACGGTCGCGCCGCGGTCGCCGCCCCTCACCACCACCGACTACCGTTGGCCCCATGCGCATCGTGAACTGGAATGTGAACTCGATCCGAGCCCGTGCTGAGCGGATCGGCGCTTGGCTCGACCGCTCGGACGCGGATGTCCTGGCCATCCAGGAGCTCAAGTGCAAGGACGCCCAGTTCCCGCGCGAGATCTTCGACAACCGGGGCTATGAGGTCGCCTTCCACGGCCTCAACCAGTGGAACGGCGTCGCCATCGCCTCCCGCGTGGGCCTGGACGACGTGGAGATCGGTTTCGACCAGATGCCCGGGTTCGGTGAGGACCTGGCCGCCGAGGCCCGCGCGATCTCCGCCGTCACCGGCGGGGTCCGCGTCTACTCCCTCTACGTCCCCAACGGCCGCGAGCTGGACCACCCTCACTACACCTACAAGCTCGAGTGGCTCGACCGGCTGCGCGCCGTCGCCGCGGCGCGGCTGGCCGCGGACGA
>DYUK01000224.1 GCA_020743695.1 Brevibacterium senegalense
ATGTAGTCGGTCATGAACAGCGGCTTCGCCCCGATCACGACGATGTCGTCGACGACCATGCCCACGAGGTCGTGGCCGATCGTGTCGTGGATGTCCAGCTGCTGGGCCAGCGCGACCTTCGTGCCCACGCCGTCCGTGGACGTCGCCAGCTGCGGGCGACGGAAATCCTTGAGAGCCGAGGCGTCGAAGAGGCCGGCGAACCCGCCGAACCCGCCCACGACCTCGGGCCCGTGGGTGGCGGTGATCGCGGCCTTCATGAGTTCGACGGCGCGGTCACCGGCCTCCACGTCGACGCCGGCAGCGGCGTACGTCGTGCCCTGTGCGGGCGTTGCACCGGTCGAACCGGTCATGTCCATCACCTCGTGTGTGTGAGTTCCATCCCGGGCCCCTCGACGGGGATCGGGTACTTGCCGGAGAAGCAGGCCGTGCACAGTCCTTCCGCTGGCTGGCGGGTGGCCTCGATCATCCCGTCCAGGGAGATGTAGCCCAGGGAGTCCGCGCCCAGGTTGGCGGCGATCTCCTGGGTGTCGAGGCCGTTCGCGATGAGCTCTGCGCGGGTGGCGAAGTCGATGCCGTAGAAGCACGGCCACTTGACCGGCGGGGACGAGATCCGCACGTGGACCTCCGTGGCCCCGGCCGCGCGGAGCATGCCCACGATGGCCCGTTGCGTGTTGCCGCGGACGATCGAATCGTCGACGACGACAAGGCGCTTGCCCTCGATGTTCTCGCGCAGCGGATTGAGCTTGAGCCGGATTCCCAGCTGGCGCAGCGACTGCGTGGGCTGGATGAAGGTGCGGCCCACGTAGGCGTTCTTCATGAGGCCCTGGCCGTAGGGGATGCCGGACTCCTCCGCGTAGCCCACGGCGGCGGGGACGCCCGAGGCCGGGGTCGCGATGACCATGTCCGCGTCCACCTGGTGCTCGCGGGCCAGGGCACGGCCCATCTCCACACGGGCGGCGTGGACCGTGCGGCCGCCGATGATGCTGTCCGGGCGGGCGACGTAGACGTACTCGAAGACGCACGTCTTGGGTTCCTTCTCCGCGAAGCGCTCCGAGCGCAGTCCCTGCTCGTCGATCGCGATGAGCTCACCGGGCTCCACCTCGCGGACGAAGGTGGCGCCCACGATGTCGAGGGCGGCGGTCTCCGAGGCGACGACCCAGCCGCGCTCCAGGCGGCCCAGCGCCAATGGGCGCACGCCGTGCCGGTCGCGTGCGGCGTAGAGCGTGCCCTCATCCATGAAGACGAGGCTGAAGGCGCCGTCCAGCTTGGGCAGGAGGTTGAGCGCCGCATCGTGCAGCGACCCTTCCGCCGCGGATCCGAACAGCTCCGTGATGAGCGAGGTGTCGCTGGACGAATCGCGGTGACCGCGCGTGCGCAGCGGCTTGTTCGTGGCCTGTGCGACGGTCTGCCGGTGGTCGTCGCGGTACTCGTCCGCCAGGGCCTCGAGCGTCTCGACGTTCGTGAGGTTGCCGTTGTGGGCGAGCGCCAGCGTGCCGAAGGGGGTGGGCCCCAGGGTGGGCTGGGCGTTCTCCCACGAGGAGGCGCCGTGCGTCGCGTAGCGCGTGTGGCCCACCGCCATGTGGCCCGGCAGGGTCTCCAGGTCCGATTCCTTGAAGACGGAGGAGACGAGGCCCATGTCGCGGTAGACGAGGATCTGCTGGCCGTTGCTGGCGGCGATGCCGGCGGACTCCTGCCCGCGATGCTGCAGGGCGTAGAGGCCGAAGTAGGTGAGGCGGGCGACCTCTTCGCCGGGGGCCCAGACGCCGAAGACGCCGCACTCCTCGCCCGGGGGCGACTCGAGGGGGTCGTCGGATCGTGACTGCGCGGGTGCGGGGGCGGTCGTCGCGTGCGGATCGCGAGACAGGTTCACTGCTGGCACTGCCTCAGTCTTCCACATCGGTGGTGGCGGGCGAACCCGTGCCCGGCTGATCTGCGTCCTCCCGCTGGTCCGGAGACCGGCCCGGTGCGGTCCCGTTCACCGAGGGGGATGCCGGGCGGCGGGCGGTGTACTCCGCCCGCACCGTGTACTGCTTCGCCTTCTTCGCGTTGATCCGGTCGAGGACGAGAGCGACGGCCCCGCCCAGGCCCAGGCCCACGATGCCCAGGAGCATCATGAGCAGTCCCATCGAGGCGCCCATCGAGTAGTCGGCCGTCAGCTGCGAGGTGTCGACCGGCAGCATGACGAGGATGCCGGCGACGATGAACCCCAGGATCAGCCCGGCGACCATGAAGGCGCCGTAGCGGGGGCTGCGGCGGACGACGACGTCCAGGTCGTCGGTCATCCGGATGGCATCGTCGTCGGTCATCGATTCCTTCTTCAGGCACGGTGCGGGGGTCGGACACACAGTCTAGTGGGTGTGACTGTGTGCCCGACCGTGCTGTCGCAGCGAGTGATGTGAGGCTCGGCGCCTCACAGCTTCATGACGACGGTCTTCGTCTGGGTGTACTCGTCGAATGCCTCGATGGACTTCTCGCGGCCGTAGCCGGACTTCTTGAATCCCCCGAAGGGCAGCTCGACGCCACCACCGGCGCCGTACGTGTTCACGAACACCTGACCTGCTTCGACCTGGTGAGCCATCCGGTGCGCCCGCGACAGATTCGTCGTCCAGACCGCCGAGACCAGGCCGTACTCCGTGCCGTTCGCCAGGGCGAGAGCCTCGTCGTCGTCCTCGAAGCGGGTGAGAGCGACGACGGGACCGAAGACCTCCTCGTGGAAGATCCTCTGCGACGGGTCCACCTCCGCCACGATCGTGGGCGAGACGAATGCTCCCCCGGACAGTTCCTGCGCGAGTCCGTCCGGGCGGCCACCGCCCATGAGGATCTGCGAGGCGTCGACCTCATCGAGGAACCCCTGGACCCTGTCCCGTTGCTTCGCCGAGACGAGCGGTCCCAGTCCGGGATCGTCGAGACCGCGCCCCACCGTCATCGCGTCGATCGCCCGGCTCATCTTCTCCACGACCTCGTCGTGCACGGAGGCGTGGACCAGCAGCCGCGAGCCTGCGGAGCAGGTCTGCCCCGCGTTCTGCGTGAACGACCGGACCAGGCTGGGAACCGCAGCGCCGATGTCCGCGTCCGCGAACACGACGTTGGCGGACTTGCCGCCCAGTTCCAGAACAGTGGGGATGACGCGGTCCGCGGCGGCGTGGGCGATGAGCGACCCGGTCGCGGTCGATCCGACGAAGCCCAGGTGCGCGATCCCGGGGTGCTTCGCAAGGGCATCGCCGGCCTCTGCACCCAGGCCCACGACGACGTTGAAGGCTCCCGCGGGGAATCCGGCCTCATGGATGAGCTCTGCCAGTCGCACCGTGGTGCGGGGCGTCTCGTCCGCCGGCTTCGCCACGGCGCAGTTCCCGGTGGCCAGGGACGTCGCAGCCGCCCGGCCGATGAGCTGCAGCGGGTAGTTCCACGCGACGATGTGCCCCGTCACCCCGTACGGCTCGCGACGGGTGTAGACGTGCATGTCGTCGCCCAGCGGGATCTGGTGGCCGTAGTAGGCCTCGATCGTGTGGCCGTAGAAGTCGAAGTACCGGGCGCAGACGTCCACGTCCGCGTATGCCTGCATCAGCGGCTTGCCCGTGTCCTCCGATTCCAACCGCGCCAGCTCCTCGCGGTTCGCGCGGATGAGCGCTCCGGTCGCCACCAACAGCTTCGAGCGCTGCTCCGGCGAGCTGCGGCGCCACTCCTTCTGCGCCGCGGCGGCCGCGTGCACGGCTGCGTCGACCTCGTCCTCGCCGGACCGCGCGACCTGACCGATCTCCGCACCCGTCGCGGGATCGATGTTGGCGTAGGTCCGCAGGGACGGCAGGTGCCGTCCGCCGATGAAGGATGTGGTCTGCACGGTGCGAGGTGTCATGGACTCATTGAACACCAGCACTCCCCGCTCGGTCACCGGGTGTCCGATGCGCGAGTCAGGCCAGAGCGCGACCCCGCGGATCGAACAGCGGCAGCAGATCGCTCACATCCGACCGGATCCCCGATGCGGCGACGGCATGGGAGCGCGTCGCGTCCTCGAAGTCGAGGCGACCGGTGACGAGCGCCAGCCAGGTGTGAGCGTCGGCCTCGACGGTGTTGGGCGGCGTGCCGCGCGTGTGCTTGGGGCCCTCCACGGCTTGGATGACACCGAACGGCGGCACCCGCACCTCGACGCTGCCACCGGGATGACGGTGGGCGAACTCCTCGAGAGTGAACCGCACTGCGGTCGCCAGCGTCTGCCGGTCCACGCTGGAGGAGTCGCAGACGTCTGCCGCACACCACGTGTCGAGCGCCGAACGGCCGACCTGCGGGTCGGTGCGGCGCTTCGGGCTCACGCTCCGCTCCTCTGCACTTCGGTGACGGCTTCGCCCAGTCGCACTGCCCCCACCGTCTGTGGGTCACCACCGTTGTCGATGCCTCCGGTGACCGGAGTGGTGAGACGACGCCCCAGGTCCTCTGCGGCCTGCGCGTCGACGGCGCCGACCGCTCCCAGCAGCGCCAAGGCCACCCGGGTGGTGGGGCGGGACGAGCCGTCGAGGCACTTGACGGCGACGGACCAGCCGTCCGGTGTCGCCATGACCATGACACCCTCCGCACCGAACTTCGCGAATATGCCCAGTTCCTCGATCACCGTGGTGTTGGGCCGCCCCGCGCCCTCGATCCCCCACGGGTGTTCCAGCACTGCATCCATGAGTGATTCGGCTTCTGCGTCCGCCCGCTGCGCGACTCGGCCGATGCCCGCAGCGAGTGCACGCAGAGTGAGGGCGTGGACCGGCGCACCGCAGCCGTCGGTGCCGATGGCCAGCGGCGGTCCGCCCGTATACGCGCGGACCACGGCCTCGACCTCCTGCTGCACCGGATGCGCTGGGTCGAGATATGTGCGGAGGTCATGTCCACCGGCGACGGCGGCCAGGAGGAAGGCCGCGTGCTTGCCGGAGCAGTTGAAGTGCAACGGCGATCGCGGGTGACCAGCGGCGGTGCGCGCCTCCCGAGCGGACCGGTCCGATGGGATCACGGACGGACATTGCAGTGCCGTCTCATCGAGGCCCACGGACGCCAGCATGTCCGTGACGACGTCGATGTGCCGCTGTTCGGATCGATGGGATGCAGTGGCGAGAACGGCGGCCGGTCCGTCGAGCTCCGCGCCCGCCCGCATGCTGGCGATCGCCTGCAGTGGCTTGAGGGTCGACCGGACGAAGACGGGTTGGTCGGTCGCACCCAGGGCCACGACAGGAGCGCCCTGGGGATCCAGGAGGACGGCCGCGCCCACATGGCGGGACTCGATGAAACCCGACCGTTCGACGACGGCCAGCTCCACTGCGTCCTGCGACGTGAAGGTGTGGAGTGCCATACGGCTCAGTTACCGGCGCCGGTGATCTGATCCATCGCCGTGGGGTCCGAGTCGCGGAGGAACTTCTCCACGCGAGCGGCTTCCTCGGCCTCACCGATCCCGGCCGCCGCGCGGCCCAGCGCGTAGAGGGCACGGAGGAATCCGCGGTTCACCTCGTGCGACCACGGGATGGGTCCGGTCCCGCGCCATCCCGCACCGCGCAGTGCGTCGAGCCCACGGTGGTACCCGACTCGCGCGTACGCGTAGGAGTCGACGAGACGCCCCTCCTCGAAGGCTTCGTCCGCGAGCTCCGCCCAGGCGAGGCTGGACGCCGGCAAGGCCGCGGCGACGTCGATCGGTTCCGTTCCCGCGTCCAGGCGCGAGAGCGCCTCGACGTCCGGATGGTCGTCCGGCAGGTACGTGGGCTGCGGCCCCAGCTGCGAGGCGTCGAGATTGCCGATGTGCGAGGGGTTCCCCAGGTTCTGGCTCATGCGCTCAGGGTACCGGTCTCTTGGAACCGACAGGGTGCTCAGGCCGCCGCTCTGGACTCACTCGTCTTCGTCGCCGCGCACGGCGAAGGGGTCTGTGACGATGAGACCGTCCGCTCCGGCATCGACCAGCTCCTGGGCCTCATCCTCCGCAACCTGGCCCTCGGCCCAGATCGACAGATCGGACCCGGTCCAGTCATCGAGGCCGCTCGCATCTGCCGGCACAGCGACTCCCCAGAACCCTGCTGCGGCGAGGTCGTCCGGGGACGTCCCCTCCAGGTCCCCGTCGAACAGTGCGACGGCACCCGCCTCGACGGCTTCCTGCGCGAACCCTTCGTCTGACGTGCGCACGATGATCGCGTCCTGCCGTTCCGCGTCCGCTGCGGTCGACAGCACCGCATCGAGCTCGGCCTGCGTGTCCACGGCGGGCAGGAAGATGGTGTCCTCGCCGTAGTCCTCGAAGACCTCTGCCCAGGTCACCGGAGTGCCCGGGTTCGTGTCCTCCCGGGGAGCCGGGATCGATGCGTCGGCGAACTGCTCCGCCGTCAGCTCACCGTAGGGGGCCGCGTAGACGTCGTCCCCGTCCAAGTCGTCTCCGGCACCCAGCACCACGGTCCCGTCACCCAGCTCGACGAGGTCGATGGCCGGCGCGAAGCCGAAACGGACGTTCTCACGGACCGCCTCAGCGGAGTTGGCCGGGTACACGGCGGAGCCTGCTTCGTCCGCCGCGATCACGGGCGCGGGCATCGACTCCACCGTCACGGGCCCGCCGGAGCTCACACTGCTCCAGACGACGACACCGACGACTGCGACCACGGCCACTCCTGCGATGACGAGCGGGGCGAGAGTCCGGCGGCTCGCACGATTCTCCTTCGCCTCAGCGACACGGGCGTCCCACTCCGCCTGCTCCTCCGGGCTCACATTCCCTGCGGTGCGAGCCTTCCGCGCGTCATCCGAGCTCGACTTCTTCAGATTCTCCGGCGTCAGGTCCGCCAGTGTCTCCATCCGGTCACTGCGATCGCGACCGCGCTTCCTCTTGGCCACGTCGAGCCTCACCTGCTCCGATCTCTGTTGGTCGCCGCACCCGTCACCAGACCGCGCAGGAAGCCCGTCCCCCAGCTCAGGTGCATGGTGGGCAGCACGAGAGCGAACCAGCACCGCTCTCGCAGACCCGCATCGGGCGCGCGCCAGGCCGCCGCCACGATCCCGGCGACATACGAGAGGCTGGGCACGTGCACGAGTGCCGTGAAGCGTTGCAGCAGACGGGGCCATCGGCGAGTCGCACCGCCCAGCTGCAGCACCGCCTCAATGAGGGATGCAGCGACGCCCAGCACTAGTAGCGGTGGAGCGAAGTAGCGCAGGGAGTTGCGCGAGCCGTGGCGACGGACGATCTCCGCACGCCACACCCCGGTCGCATAGAACTGCTGAGCGAGCTTCGACCACGACGCCCGCGGCCAGTAGGTGACACGCAGCTCTGGATCGAACCAGACCAGTCCCCCGGCCTCACGGATCCGGAGATTCAGCTCCCAGTCCTGGCCGCGACGCAGGGACTCGTCGAAGCCGCCCAGCACGTCGAACACCTCGCGACGGAAGACGCCCAGGTAGGCCGATTCCGCCTC
>DYUK01000225.1 GCA_020743695.1 Brevibacterium senegalense
ACCTCCGCCTGGACCGGCCGCGGCGATTCCGCAGCGGTGAGCGCCTGTGCCCCGGCCAGCAGTCCCGCCAGCCCTGCGACGACGAGAACGGTCCCCACCGGGGAGGCTCCCCCGCGCGAGCGTGACCGCCGCAGCAGCAGGGCGGCCCCCGCTGCCGTCAGGAGGCACGCGAGGACCAGTGCGGGGACCCCCGCGGCCAGGGAGCAGCCCCACGCGCAGACGGCCGCCGCCACCACCCGCACCGTCCCGATCCGGTCGCGCAGCCGGGCGAGCACACGACGGGCACGGGAACGTCGTACGCCGACCCGCCCCCGCGCCCGGCTCACCCCACCGTCACCGCATCACGGATCGCCGCGAGCGTAGCGTCGCCGATGCCCGTGACGTCCAGGAGTTCCTCGACGGAGCCGAACCGGCCCACCGCCTCCCGGTGGTCGAGGATCGCCTGCGCCGTGACCGGTCCGATCCCCTGCAGCGTCTGCAGCTGCTCCAGGTCCGCCGTGTTGAGGTCGAGGAGCGGTTCCCCGCCCTCCGCGGGACCGGCGCCCCCTTTGTCCCCGGTCCCGCCGGCCTCGGGGAGCGCGGCCGGCGGTTCCTCCCCCTGGCGCGGCACGCGGATCTGCTCCCCGTCGACCAGCGTGCGGGCCAGATTCACCCCGTCCGTGTCCGCGTCCGCCAGCGGACCGCCGGCGGCCTCGAGCGCGTCGCCGACCCGTGCGTGGGCGGGCAGCTCGACGACCCCGGGCCGCACGACCGCACCGACGACGTGGACGACGACCGGAGATTCCTGCCCCGTGGTGGGCCCCGCGGTCGTCCCGGCCGCCTCGGTCCACTCCGGTGCCGCTTCCTGGCCGTCGGGTGCGACGACCGGTTCCTCACCGCCGGACAGCAGTGAGGGGGCGAGCACGACGACGAGCACACCGCTGAGGACGACGCCCAGCAGGACGAGCAGGAGTGTGCGCGTGAGACCCGGGCGGACACCCCGGGGCTCGTCGTCCACCCAGGCGGCGTCCTCGTCGACCGCGAGGGCGTCCTCAGGGTCGAGGTCGTCCTCGCGGTCCGCCGGCGTCCAGCCGCGCTCCCCGCTGCGGGCCAGCAGTGCGGAGAAGCGTTCTGCAGGTGAGGGACTCATGCCGGCCAGAGTGGCGTGCCCGCCCCGACACGGCGATCGGGACGGCACGCCTGTGGATCGAGCCGGCGCCGTCCCCACGATCGGGTGCGCGGGGAGGTCGACTTACCTCCACGTCTGTGACCGCGACCGGCACGACGAACAGGACGCCGACGGATGTGTTCGCAAGGGTCCCCGGACGATGTGGAACCGCTGCCTCAGCTGCGGCCGCGCACCACCACGCCCACGGCGCCCGGCCCCACGTGCGCGACGATGACTGGGGACAGCACGCCCTCCGTCAGCGCCCAGCCTTCCTCCGCCGCCGCCTCTGCCAGGGCGTCGCGCACAGCGCGCGCGTCCTCGCCGGCCGCCTCGAGCGACCCCTCGGACACGAGGACGACGATCTCGCAGTCGCCCAGTGCGCGGGCGGCGGCGAGCGACTCCGCGATCATGCGGGCGTGTGCCTTCCGCAGCGTGCGCACCCGCGCCCGGGTGTCGACGATCCCCTCGGTCAGCCCCAGCACCGGCACGATCGAGAGGGCGCGACCCACGAGCGAGGCCGCACGGCCGATCCGCCCGCCGCGCTCCAGGTGCTCGAGCGTCGAGGGGCAGAAGAGGGTCTGGGTCTCCTCCCGCAGGTAGTCCTCCGCCGCCGCACGCAGCGTCGCGGCCCCGCGGCCGCGTGCCGCGCCGTCCGCGATGAGGAGGGCGGCGCCCCCGGCCGCGGCCGAGGTGGTGGCCGAATCGAGGACGGTGACCGGGACCTCGGCGGATGACCCGGCGCGGACCGCGGAGTCATGGGTCCCGGACAGGGCGCGGGACATCGTGAGGATGAGGATGTGGTCCGCGCCGGCGGCGGCGAGATCCGCGATCGCCCCGGCGAAGTCGTCCGGCGCCGGCATCGAGGTGGACGCGCGGGCCCCCTCCTCCATTGCCCGGCACAGTTCCAGCGGCGGCAGGTCTCCGTCGACGTGGGGCTCGTCGTCGACGAGCACGGTGAGCGGGACGACCGCGAAGCGGGAGTCGAGGTCGTGGGAGACCCGGGCGACCTCGTCCGCGCGCAGCAGCACGGTCGAGTCGACGATGAGCCCCATCCGCCCCGCCCCGCTGTCCTCCCCCGGACGGTGGCCCCGCTCGCCCGTCACGGTCGACCGAGGGCGCGATACGTCCAGCCGGCCGCGCGCCACCGGACGGGTTCCAGCACATTGCGGCCGTCGAGGATCCGGGGAGCGTCGACGAGGGAGGCCGTCGCGACGGGGTCGAGCGAGCGGTACTGCGACCACTCGGTGAGGAGGAGGACGAGACCGGCTCCGGTCAGTGCCGTCTCGAGGTCCTGCTCGTAGTCGAGTCCCGGCTCGCGACGGCGGGCATTCGCGATGGCCTCCGGGTCCGTCACGGTGACGCGGGCGCCGTGCTCCGCCAGCCCGGCGGCGACGGCGAGGGCCGGCGAATCGCGGGTGTCGTCGCTGTCCGGTTTGAAGGCGGCGCCCAGCACCGTGACGGGCACCCCATCGACCGACCCGCCGCACACGTCCAGCGCCAGCTCGATCATCCGGTCGCGCCGGCGCAGGTTGATCGCGTCGATCTCCTTGAGGAAGCTGACGGCTTCGCCGGCGCCCAGATCGTCCGCGCGGGCGATGAAGGCGCGGATGTCCTTGGGCAGGCAGCCGCCGCCGAAGCCCAGGCCCGCGTTGAGGAACTTCCGACCGATCCGGTCGTCGATCCCGATCGCGTCCGCCAGCACCGTCACGTCGCCGCCGGCCGTCTCGCACAGCTCCGCCATCGCGTTGATGAACGAGATCTTCGTCGCGAGGAACGAGTTGGCCGCGGTCTTGACGAGCTCCGCCGTGGGATAGTCCGCGACGATGCGCGGGATGTCCTTCTCCAGCAGCGCCGCGTAGACCTCGTCCAGCTGCTCCTGCGCGCGGACGCCCGCGTCTCCGTCCGGGACTCCGTAGACCAGGCGGTCGGGCGACAGCGTGTCCTGGACGGCCTTCCCCTCGCGCAGGAACTCCGGGTTCCACGCGAGTTCCGCACCGGCCGCACGCACCTGCTGCGCCAGTCCCGCCGCGGTCCCCACCGGGACCGTCGACTTGCCCACGACCAGGTCGCCGGGGCTCAGGTGCGGCAGGATCGACGCGACCGCCGCCTCGACGTACGTGAGGTCCGCGTGCAGTCCGTCCGCGCGCTGGGGCGTCCCCACGCAGATGAAGTGGACGCTCGCCGCCGCCACGGCGGAGGCGTCGGACGTGAAGGTGAGGCGTCCGGTGTCCTGGGTCTGCTCCAGCAGCTCCGGCAGGCCCGGCTCGAAGAAGGGCGCGCGCGCCGCGGACAGCTCCGCGAGCTTCGCCTCGTCGACGTCGACGCCGATCACCGTGTGTCCCAGCGAGGCCATCGACGCGGCGTGCACCGCTCCCAGATACCCGACCCCGATCACGGACACTGTCGTCATGGTGCTCCTCAGCTTCGAACGGTGGTGGCACACCCCACGGGCGTGCGCGCCGCGACGCGCGGCGTCCGGAACAGCATAGGCGACGGGGAGAGCGCGGGTAGTCTGGGCGCGTGAAGCGAATCGGTGACTTCCTCGTGAATACTCCCTCCGCCGCCGTCGTGCTGGCGGCGGCGGTGATCCTGCTCGTGTGCGCGCTCATCCCGTCGCTGCACTCGATCGCGTGGATCCTGCTGCTGGTCGCGGTGCTGGTGGCGGTCCTCGCCGTCCTGGGCTGGTCGCGCACGTGGACGCACCTGCAGGACCGGATCGACGACCTGCAGTCGAGCACTGCGGACGCGTACGAGACGTACACCCCGGTGACGCTCACGCAGACGCCGCAGGAGGAGCTCGCACAGGCGGACAGCACCGCGGCGCAGACGATCGTGTCCCTCCTCCCGGAGGACGACGGGCTCATCCGCCGGCTGCGGATCGACGCGGAGATGACGGTGTTCCCCCAGGACGCGGTCGCCCCGCTCCAGACGTTCCTGGCGGACTGCAGCGCGACCCGGTTCGATGATCCCGCTGCGCACCGGGCCTTCATGGACCTCTACCGGGCCGGGCGGACGCTGCACGACTGGATCCGGAAGGAGACGGAGACCGCCGAGGCCGCCCCCGGTGACCGTGTCCTCATCCCGGGCGACCGGCGCGAGTCCGGCTGGAAGGCGTTCAACGAGGCGAAGCGGACCGGCGAGCGGCGCGCGGACGCGCTGCTGGCGGCGCGGGCGGAGTTCTCCCGGGTCCTGCTGGTCAGCCAGATCCTCGAGGACTGAGGAGCCCGCTCACCACCAGGTGTCGGCGGGTCCGGGCGGGGTGCGACGCTTGTGCTCGGAGGTGCGGTAGCGCTCGAGGATCGCGTGGGCGACATCGTCTGCGACCTCGTGCCCCTCGAGGAAGTCGTCGATCTGCTCGTAGGTGAGCCCCAGTGAGCTCTCGTCCGTCTGCCCCGGCTGGTCGTCCAGCAGGTCCGCGGTGGGCACCTTCCGCCACAGCCGGTCCGGGCTGCCCAGCGCTCTCAGCATCGCCGCACCCTGGCGCTTCGTGAGCCCGGTGAGAGGCGCGACGTCCGCCGCCCCGTCCCCGTGCTTCGTGAAGAAGCCCGTGACGGCCTCCGCGGCGTGATCCGTCCCCACCACCAGCGCTCCGCGGTCGCCCGCGATCGCGTACTGCGCGATCATCCGCATGCGCGCCTTCACGTTGCCGCGGTGGAAGTCCGGCAGACTGCGGCCGGTGGCGGCATCGTGCGTCGCGACGAGGGCGTCGGTCGCAGGCGCGATGTCGACGTCGACGACCTCGTCCGGCCCGATGAAGTCCAGTGCGGCGTCCGCGTCCGCCGCATCCGTCTGGACCCCGTAGGGCAGCCGGACTGCGATGAAGCGGGCCTTCGCACCCTGCTGGCGCAGGTCCTCGACCGCCAGCTGGCAGAGGCGGCCGGCCAGGCTGGAGTCCTGGCCGCCGGAGATCCCCAGGACCAGCCCCCGCGCGCCCGTCCGACGCACGTACTCGACGAGGAACCGGATCCGGCGCTCGACCTCACGATGGGGATCGAGCTCCGGCACGACGTGCAGCGCAGCACGGATCTCGTCGGGGATGACGGCCATGGGGACCTCCTGACGGTCGGCGGATCCGGACTCAGGCGTCCGGGACGATGTTGACGAGTTTGGGCGCCCGCACGATGACCTTCCGCACGCCGGCGCCGTTCAGCGCCCGCCGGGCCCCGTCGGACTCCAGCGCCAGCGCCTCGAGATCCGCCTCGCTGATGTCCGGGGACACCTCGAGGCGCGCGCGGACCTTGCCCTTGACCTGGACGACCGCGGTGACGGTGTCCGCCACGAGGTGCTGCGGGTCCGCCTGGGGGAACGGGGCGTAGGTCAGCGAGGTCTCGTGCCCCAGCCGCTCCCACAGCTCCTCCGCCAGGTGCGGCGCCAGCGGCGCGAGCATGAGGACGAGCGGTTCGATCGCCTCGCGCGGCGCCGTCCCCTGCTTCGTGAGGTGGTTCGTCAGCACGATGAGCTTCGAGACCGCCGTGTTGTTGCGGAAGTTCTCCAGGTCGTCGCGGACACCGGCGATCGTCTGGTGGAGGACGCGCAGCGTCGCGGTGTCGGCACCCGCCTCGTCGACGCGCACCTCCCCCGTCGCCTCATCGATGACGAGGCGCCAGACACGCTGCAGGAACCGGTGGGCGCCCACGACGGCACGGGTCTCCCAGGCGCGGGACACCTCCAGCGGGCCCATCGACATCTCGTAGACGCGGAAGGTGTCCGCACCGTACTGCTCGTACATCTCGTCCGGGGTCACGACGTTCTTGAGCGACTTGCCCATCTTGCCGTACTCGCGGTTGACCCGCTGCCCGTCGTGCCACCACGTGGAGGTGCCGTCGTCCGCGACCCGCTCCTCGACCTCGTCCGCGACCACGTACGCGCCGCGGGAGTCGGTGAACGCGTAGGCCTGGATGTAGCCCTGGTTGATGAGCTTGTGGAACGGCTCGAACGACGAGGAGTGGCCCAGGTCGAAGAGGACCTTGTGCCAGAAGCGCGAGTACAGGAGGTGGAGCACCGCGTGCTCGACGCCGCCCACGTACAGGTCCGCGCCACCGGCGGGCTTGTGGTCGGTGGGGCCCAGCCAGTACTGCTCGTTCTCGGGCGCGACGAAGGCATCCGCGTTCGTCGGGTCGGCGTAGCGGAACTGGTACCAGGACGAACCCGCCCAGTTGGGCATCGTGTTCGTGTCGCGGCGGTACAGTCGGGGTCCGTCGCCCAGGTCCAGTTCGACCTCGACCCAGTCGCGGTTGCGGCTGAGCGGTGCCTCCGGCTCGCTGTCGACGTCGTCGGGCTCGAAGGTGCGCGGCGAGAAGTCCGGCACCTCCGGCAGGTCGACGGGCAGCATCTCGTCCGGGATCGCGTGGGGTGCCCCGTCCTCGTCGTAGACGATGGGGAACGGCTCGCCCCAGTAGCGCTGGCGGGAGAACAGCCAGTCGCGCAGACGGTACTGGGTCGACGCCGTCGCCAGTCCGCGCGCCTCCAGCCACTCAAGCATCGCGGCCTTCGCCTCGTCGATCGTGGTGCCGTTCAGATCGATGTCCGCGTTCGCGGAGTTGATCTTCGCGCCCTCGCCGGTGAAGACCGTGTCCTCGTCGTGGTCCGCGGGCGGCTGCACGGTGCGCCGGTACGGCAGGCCGAACGCCTTCGCGAAGTCCCAGTCGCGCGCGTCCTCGCCCGGCACGCCCATGACCGCACCGGTGCCGTAGTTCATGAGGACGTAGTCCGCGACGAACACCGGCAGCGACTCGCCGGTCGCGGGGTTCTCCACCCGCGTGCCGGTGAACACGCCGGTCTTCGTCCGGTCCTCCTGGCGCTCGGCGGAGGTCTTGGCCGCGGCCGCGCGCCGGTAGGCGGCGATCGCCTGTCCGGGGGTGTCGCCAGCCCCGCGCCAGGCCGCGGGCACGTCGTCCGCCCACTGCTCGACGGTCAGCTCGTCGACCAGCGGGTGCTCCGGCGACAGGACCAGGTACGTCGTGCCGAACAGCGTGTCCGCGCGCGTCGTGTAGACCTCGATCTCCCGGTGGTCGACGGGGAACCGGATGAGCGCACCGGTCGAGCGGCCGATCCAGTTGCGCTGCATCTGCTTGACCGCGTCCGGCCAGTCGACCAGGTCCAGGTCGTCGGCCAGCCGGTCCGCGTACGCGGTGATGCGCATGTTCCACTGGCGCAGCGTGCGGGTGAAGACGGGGAAGTTGCCGCGCTCGGACCGGCCCTCCGCCGTCACCTCCTCGTTCGCCAGGACGGTGCCCAGTCCCGGGCACCAGTTGACCGGGGAATCGGAGATGTAGGCGAGACGGTGCTCCTGGAGGACCTCCTCGCGCTGCGCGGGGGTCAGCTCCGCCCACGCCTGTTCACGGCCGGTCTCACGGCCGGCCTCGAACTGCCGGACCAGCGTCTCGATGGGGCGGGCCGCACCGGCACCGTCCGCGGCCTCGGGGTCGTACCAGCTGTTGAAGATCTGCAGGAAGATCCACTGCGTCCACCGCACGAACTCCGGGTCCGTCGTGGAGAAGGTGCGGTCCGCGTCGTGGCCCAGCCCCAGCCGCGCCAGCTGCCGGCGCATGTTCGCGATGTTCTCCTCCGTCGTCACGCGGGGGTGCTGGCCCGTCTGGACGGCGTACTGCTCCGCCGGCAGGCCGAACGAGTCGTACCCCAGCGCGTGCATGACGTTGTGGCCGCGCATGCGGTGGTAGCGGGCGTAGACGTCCGTCGCGAGGTAGCCCAGCGGGTGTCCCACGTGCAGGCCGCGACCGGACGGGTAGGGGAACATGTCCATGAGGTAGACGTGGTCCCGGTCGCCGGCCGGACGGTCCGGGGCGGCCTGCGCCAGATCGCCCACGGGATTGGGCGCGGCGAACGTCTTCTCCTCCGCCCACCGCTGCTGCCACCGGCGCTCGATCCGATCTGCGAGCTCCGCGTCGTACCGGTGGTCGACGGGGCTCGTCTGGTCGGAGGCTGCGGTCATCGGTGGGATCCTTCCGGGTCGGGGCGGGAGACTGCTCCATCCTAGACCTCCGAGACCCGGCGCGACGATTAGTGACGGAGGTTACGTCCCCGTAGGATGAGGACAGCGGCCGGCCCCGCCCGGTACTCGTCATACTCCCGCAGCAGAGAGGCACAGACATGGCTTCGATCACCATGCCCCAGACCACGACGACGGGAGAGGGCATCGACTTCCGCGTCGGACAGTCGCTCACCGACGTCCTGCTGGAGCGCATCCAGGCCGACCCGGAGGCCACGCTCATGCTCCGCCCCGCCGGCGACGGCGAGTGGGCGGAGGTCTCCGGGCAGCGGTTCCTCGACGAGGTCGCCTCCGTGGCGAAGGGTCTGCTGGCCGCCGGTCTGGAGTCCGGCGGTCGCGTCGCGCTCTTCGGGTCGACCGCGTACGAGTGGACGCTCTGCGACTACGCGATCTGGTTCGCCGGCGGCGTCACCGTCCCCTTCTACGACTCCTCCTCCGCGGACCAGCTGGCCTGGATGATCACGGACGCGGACGTGAGCTACGCGCTGGTCCAGTCCGACGACCACGCTTTGCGCGCGCGTGCGGGAGCGCAGGAGGCGGGCATCCCCGCCGGCCGCGTGCCGGTCTGGATCTACGAGACGAACGGCCTCGACGAGCTGCGGGAGATGGGGGCGGCCATCACGGACGACGAGCTGGAGGCGCGCCGCGCGCAGGTCACCGGCGACTCCGTCGCGACCCTCATCTACACCTCCGGCACGACCGGTCGCTCGAAGGGCTGCGTGCTGACGCACGGCAACTTCGTCCAGACCGTCGCGAGCGCCCAGCAGCACGTCCCCGCGGTCTTCGCCCCCGGCAGCGTCTGCCTCCTCTTCCTCCCGCTGGCCCACGTCTTCGCCCGGTTCGTCCAGGTGCTCGCCATCAACGTGGGCAGCGTGCTCGCCCACACCTCCGACCTGTCGCGGCTGACGGACACGTTCAGCGAGGTGAAGCCCACGTACATCCTGGGCGTGCCCCGCGTGTTCGAGAAGGTGTTCAATTCCGCCCGCGCGAAGGCGGAGGGCGACCGGAAGGGCGCGATCTTCGCAGCCGCGCAGGCGACCGCGGTCGCGTACTCCCGCGCGCTGGACGAGGGCGGCCCCTCACTCCCCCTCAAGCTGCGCCACGCGCTGTTCGACAAGCTCGTCTACTCGAAGCTGCGGACCGTCATGGGCGGCGAGCTGCAGTACGCCGTGTCCGGCGGCGGGCCGCTGGGCGAGCACCTGGGCCACTTCTACCGCGGCATCGGCGTGGACATCATCGAGGGCTACGGCCTCACGGAGACGACCGCCCCCGTGACGGTCAACGTGCCCACGGACGCGCGGATCGGCACCGTGGGCAAGCCGCTGCCCGGCTGCACCGTCGCGATCGCACCGGACGGCGAGGTGCTCGCCAAGGGCGTGAGCGTCTTCCAGGAGTACTGGAACAACCCCGAGGCCACCGCGGACACCTTCTACGACGACTGGCTGCGCACGGGAGACATCGGCGAGATCGACGGCGACGGCTTCCTGCGCATCACCGGCCGCAAGAAGGAACTCATCGTCACGTCGTCCGGGAAGAACGTCGCACCGGCCCCGCTGGAGGACGAGCTGCGCCGCCACCCCCTCATCGCGCACCCGGTCGTCGTGGGCGACGACCGGAACTTCATCTCCGCGCTCGTCTTCCTGGATGCGGAGATGATGCCCGGCTGGCTGTCCAACCGCGGCATGCGCGCGGACATGACGATCGAGGAGGCCGTCACGAACTCGGCCGTCCACGACTCGATCGCGCAGGAGATCGACCGGGTGAACAACAAGGTCTCGCGGGCGGAGTCGATCCGCGAGTTCCGCCTGGTCCCGGCGGTCCTGAGCGAGGAGAACGGATACCTCTCCGCGAAGCAGTCCGTCAAGCGCCACCTCGTGACGAAGGACTTCGCGGAGTACGTCGACGACATCTACGGCGCCTGATTCCACGGCGTCTGAATCCACGGCGCCTGACCGGTCACGACCGACCCGACGCTACAGTCAGTCGCACCAGAGGGAAGGAGACCGCCATGTCCGACGAGACGACCGATCCGCACTCGACCCGAGGCAACTACATCTCCCAGGGGCAGGAGTTCACCCGGGACACGAACTACATCGAGGACCGGATCCTCGACGATCCGCAGGCGCAGTGGCCCGTCGAGGCCGGCCGCTACCGCCTCATCGCCGCCCGCGCGTGCCCGTGGGCCAACCGCACGATGATCGTCCGCCGCCTGCTGGGGCTGGAGGACGCGATCTCGCTGGGCATGCCGGGACCCACGCACGACGTGCGGTCGTGGACGTTCGACCTGGATCCCGGCGGGGTCGACCCCGTCCTGGGCATCGAGCGCCTCCAGCAGGCCTTCTTCGCCCGCTTCCGCGACTATCCGCGCGGCATCACGGTGCCCGCGATCGTCGACGTCCCCACGGGTGCCGTCGTGACGAACGACTTCCCGCAGATCACCCTCGACTTCTCCTCGCAGTGGACGCGCTTCCACCGCGAGGGCGCACCGGACCTCTATCCGGAGGAGCTGCGCGAGGAGATGGACCCCCTCATGCGCCTCATCTACACGGAGATCAACAACGGGGTCTACCGGTGCGGGTTCGCGGGCGGGCAGGAGGCCTACGAGTCCGCGTTCGACCGCCTCTTCACCGCGCTCGACACGATCGAGGAGCGCCTCACCACCCGCCGCTTCCTCATGGGCGATCGAATCACGGAGGCGGACGTGCGCCTCTTCACGACGCTCGCCCGCTTCGATCCCGTCTACTACTCGCACTTCAAGTGCAACCGGCAGCGGCTGTCCGACTTCCCGGCGCTGTGGGGCTACGCCCGCGATCTGTTCGCCACACCGGGATTCGGCGACACCGTCGACTTCCAGCAGATCAAGGAGCACTACTACATCGTCCACGAGGACATCAATCCCACCCGGGTCGTCCCCGTGGGCCCGGACCTGTCCGGCTGGCTGGAGCCGCACGGCCGCGAGTCGCTGGCGGACACCCCGCCGTTCGGCGACGGCACCCCGCCCGAGGCCCCCAGGCCGGACGAGGTCGTCCCGACCGCGCACACCCCGTGGGCCTGGACGGACTGAGTCTCAGTCCGCTGCCGGTGCCTCCGCCGGACCCTCGCCCCGCCGGGCGCGGGTCCGGCGGACCCGCTTGACGATCCACCAGACGACGGCGACGCCCACGACGACGATGACGGCCTTCTGGAACCACCCGGCGTACGTCTCGATGATCGCGTAGTTCTCCCCCACCCAGAACCCCAGCACGACGAACACGGTGTTCCAGATGAGGGACCCGGCCATCGTGAGGAGGACGAAGGTGCTCTGGCTCATCCGCTCGATGCCGGCGGGGATGGAGATGAGGGAGCGGAAGATGGGGATCATGCGGCCGAAGAAGACCGCCTTCTTCCCGTGCCGGCCGAACCAGGCGACGGTCCGGTCGACGTCCGCGGGGTCGACGAGCGGCAGCTTCGCCGCCCAGCCGGTGATCCGCTCGTGGCCGAAGGCGCGGCCCACCCAGTAGAGCGCGATCGCGCCCACGACCGAGCCGATCGTCGCCCACGCGATCGCGGAGACGAGGCTCATCTCCCCCAGGCTCGCGGTGAAGCCGGCCAGCGGCAGGATGAGCTCGCTGGGGATGGGCGGGAAGAGGTTCTCGAGGGCGACGAGCAGCCCCACCCCGGGCGCCCCCAGCATCTCCATGACCGTGACCACCCACTCCGTGAACCGGTCCATGAAGGACGTGCCCTGCGCGGCCGGATCCTCGGCTGCAACGAGGAGGCGGGACAGGTGTGCCGTCGAGACGCTCATGCGGGCCAGCATAGAGGCTGGGCCCGAGCGTCCCTCACACGCGCGTGTCAGGCTGCGGTGCGACGCGGGGGCGGCGGTTCCGCTCCGAAGTCCGATTCCCGCACGTAGGATGGCAGACATGACCGCCACTGCGCACGCATCCGACCGGATCCTCACGACGTCGAAGCGGGCCGCGGGACAGGGCGCCGCCCAGCAGCTCCTGCGCCGGCCCGTGGTCGCCCACCTGCAGCAGACGCTCGCCCGCTACGGCGACCGGCTGGGCAACCAGTTCGCCGCCGCGATCACCTACTTCCTGGTGCTCGCGCTCATCCCCATCCTCATGTTCGCGTTCTCCGCGCTGGGCTTCTTCCTCGAAGTGGTCCGTCCGGACCTCATGGGGGTCGTGAGCGACCAGATCGAGTCCGTGGGCGGCGGCGACCAGATCGTCGACATGCTCCAGCAGTTCCTGAGCGGCTGGCGCGGCGTGGGTATCGTCGCGATCCTGTCCGCGCTGTACACGGCGCAGGGATTCATGGGGAACCTCAAGGACGCCGTCCGCTCGCAGCTCTCCGACGAGGGCGTGCAGAAGGATCAGGACGGGTTCGTCCCGCGCGTCGTCAACAACACCCTGACCCTGCTGGTCGTGCTGGTGGGTGCGGGACTCGCGGTGTCGCTCACGATCGTGTCCTCCAGCCTGCGCTCCGTCATCGTCCGCTGGCTGGAGCTGCCGGGCTGGATGGATCCGGTCTTCCAGCTGGTCCCCCTGCTCGTGTCCGTCGGCACCTTCTGGGTCCTGCTGTTCGTCGTCTTCACCCTGCTGCCCTCGGAGTCGATCGAGTCGCGGACGAAGGCGAAGGGCGCTCTCATCGGCGCGATCGCCCTGGCGCTCATCGTCCGCTTCGCGACGCTGCTCATCGACATGTTCTCCGGCTCCCCCACGGCCGCCCTCTTCGGTCCCGTCATCGCGATCATGCTCTCGCTCAACATCGTCGCCCGCATCATCCTCATGGTCGCGGCGTGGATGGGGACCGCGGACGACCACTCGATGTTCCAGCAGGTCGTGACCGCCGCGGATTCCGGCGCGGATCCCCGGCTCACAGCGCCGCCGCACGGGGACACCACGGCGGAGACCGCGATGACGTTCGTCGCCGCCGCCGGACTCATCGCGCTCACGATCGTGGGCTTCAACCGCTTCCAGCAGCGCGACGGCGACTGATCCCCGCCGGCACCGGCCGGCTCCGCCCCGCGCGGACGGCCGTGCGTAGAATGGGCCGGACACCACCGTGGAGTGAAAGGGTTCGTCTCTTGACCGACCAGATCGAGGCCGCCGCCCAGTCGTGGGCCGCCAAGCAGCGCGCAGCGGAGGGGCTGATCCCCCTCGTGGGCCGCCTGTACCGCGAGAACGACGTCCTGCTGACCGTGTACGGGCGCAGTCTTCTCAACAAGTCCGTCACCGGGATCATCAAGGCGCACCGCTACGCGCGCCACTTCGACGGCGTCGAGCTGGACCTGGACGAGACGCTCGCGATCGCGCAGCAGCTGGTGGAGCTGGACCTGGGTACCAGCACGATCGACCTGGGCCGCCTCGCGGCGTCCGTCCGGACCGGCGGCGACGTCGCCTCGGTCCTGGCGGAGCAGCTCGCCGAGGTCGTGGGCGCCACCGCGTCCGCGGACCCCGGCCCGCGCGACGTCGTCCTCTACGGCTTCGGCCGGATCGGCCGCCTCCTGGCCCGCATCCTCATCGACCGCGCCGGCGGCACCGGTCTGCGCCTGCGTGCGATCGTCGTGCGCCGCAGCGGCAAGGGCGGCGAGGACATCGTCAAGCGCGCCTCCCTGCTGCGTCGCGACTCCGTGCACGGGAAGTTCGACGGCACGATCGTCGTCGACCAGGAGAACGAGACGATCCTCGCCAACGGCACCCTCATCCAGGTCATCTACTCGGACGACCCGTCGACCGTCGACTACACCGCCCACGGGATCGACGACGCGATCATCGTCGACAACACGGGCATCTGGCGCGACGACGCGGGACTGCGGAAGCACCTGGCGAGCCCCGGCGCCTCGAAGGTCATCCTCACGGCGCCCGGCAAGGGCGAGGTGAAGAACATCGTCTTCGGCGTGAACTCCGATGCGATCGGCCCGGAGGACGACGTCCTGTCCGCCGCGTCCTGCACGACGAACGCGATCACCCCGGTCCTCAAGGTGCTGAACGACGAGTTCGGCGTGGTGAACGGGCACGTCGAGACCGTCCACTCGTTCACGAACGACCAGAACCTCATCGACAACTACCACAAGGGATCGCGGCGCGGTCGCGCCGCCGGACTCAACATGGTGCTGACGGAGACGGGGGCCGCGAAGGCCGTCGCGAAGGCCCTGCCGGAGTTCGCGGGCAAGCTCTCCGGGAACGCGATCCGCGTGCCCACGCCCAACGTGTCGATGGCGGTCCTCAACCTCAACCTGGAGCGCGAGACGACGGTCGAGGAGCTCAACACGTTCCTGCGGAACACCTCGCTGCACTCACCGCTGCGGAACCAGATCGACTACATCGCCTCGCCCGAGGTCGTGTCGACGGACCTCGTGGGCTCGAAGCGCGCGGGCGTGGTCGACGGCCTCGCGACGATCGTCGACGGCACCCGCGTCGTCGTGTACGTCTGGTACGACAACGAGTTCGGCTACTCGTGCCAGGTCATCCGCTGCGTCGCGCAGATGGCGGGGCTGGACATGCCCACGCTGCCGGCCCTGGCCTGAACGCTCCCCCGGTGCTCCCATGACCCGCATCCTCGCGATCGATGAGGGGACCACCTCGACCCGTGCGGCCGTCCTCGACGAGGACGGCCGCACGGTCGCATCCGCGTCCCGCGAATTCCACCAGTCGTTCCCGCAGCCGGGCCGCGTCGAGCACGACGCGCTGGAGATCTGGCGGGTGACCCGCGAGATGATCGGCCAGGTGCTGGGCACCAGTCAGCTGACGGCTGCGGACATCGACTGCATCGGCATCACCGATCAGCGCGAGACGACGGTCGTGTGGGACCGGACGACGGGTCGCCCGCTGGCACCGGCGATCGTCTGGCAGGACACGCGCGGCGGTGACATCGTCGCCCGCCTCGAGGAGTCCCACGGGGAGACGATCACGCGGATCACGGGGCTGCCGCCGGCCACCTACTTCTCCGCCGTCAAACTGCTGTGGCTCCTCGAGGAGGTCCCTCAGGTCCGGGAGGCCGCGGAGTCCGACCGGCTGCTGTTCGGCACGATCGACACGTGGCTCATCTGGAACCTGACGGGCGGGGTGCAGGGCGGTCTGCACCTGACGGACGTGACGAACGCGTCCCGCACGATGCTCATGGACCTCGAGACCCTCGACTGGTCGGAGGAGATGCTCGCGCTCACGGGCATCCCCCGCGACGTCCTGCCCCGGATCCGGCCCTCGATCGGCGACTTCGGCGTCGTCGACGACCGGCACCTGCTGGGCGGCGTGCCCATCACCGGCGTCCTGGGCGACCAGCAGGCGGCGGCGTTCGGCCAGTGCGCCTTCTCCCCCGGCGACACGAAGAGCACATACGGGACCGGGTGCTTCCTCCTCACGAACACCGGCTCCCGGATCCCGCGCGCCGGCGGCGGCCTCATCACGACGGTCGCGTTCCAGCGGAAGGGGCACGACGCGCAGTACGCGCTCGAGGGTTCGATCGCCGTCGCGGGCTCCCTCGTGCAGTGGCTGCGCGACAACCTGGGCATCATCCGGGACTCCGCGGAGGTCGAGGAGCTCGCGGACTCCGTCGAGGATTCCGGCGACGTCTACTTCGTCCCCGCCTTCTCCGGCCTCTACGCACCGCGGTGGAAGCCCGATGCGCGCGGCACGATCGTGGGGCTGACCCGCTACTCGACCCGCGCGCACGTGGCCCGCGCCGCGCTCGAGTCGACGGTCTTCCAGACGGCGGAGGTCATCGAGGTGCTGCGGGACGAGTCCGGTTTCGACATCGCCTCGATCCGCGCGGACGGCGGGATGGCCGTCAACGACGCGCTCCTCCAGTTCCAGGCGGACATCTCCGACTGCGAGGTGGTGCGCGGCGGGATCGAGTCGACCGCGCTGGGAGCCGCCTTCGCCGCGGGCATCGGGCACGGCCTCTACGCGGGCACGGAGGACGTCCGGGCACTCTGGGCGGAGACCGGTCGCTGGAGGCCGCAGATGGATCCCCACGACCGCGCGCACCGGCGCGACCGCTGGGAGTCCGCCGTCCAGCGGTCCCTGGGCTGGGCTCAGCTGCGGACGTAACCGGCCTGCAGGTCGACCGTCTGCGGGAACGGCTCGCCCGCCGTCCAACGGCGCCAGTGGTCGATGAACTGGTCGAGCAGGCGCTCGTTCCACCCCAGCGTGTCCCCGGACAGGTGCGCGGTGATGAGGGTGCGGGGTGCATCCCACAGGGGGTGGTCCTCCGGCAGCGGCTCCGGATCGACGACGTCCAGCCCCGCGCCCGCGATCGTGCCGCTCTGCAGCGCGTCCAGCAGGTCGTCGGTCACGGTGGACTCGCCCCGGCCGATGCTCACGAACCGTGCCGTGGGCTTCATCGCGGCGAAGACGTCCCGATCGAACAGGCCGCGGGTGTCCTCCGTCAGCGGTGCCGCGTTGATGAGCCAGTCGACCGCGCCCACATGGTCGGTCAGGTCGACGGAGTCGTGGATGACGGAGAAGTCGTCGTCGCCGGCCCGCGCCCGGGTGCCCGCGCCCTCGACCCGGACGCCGAGGCCGCGCAGCAGTCGTGCGATCCGCCGGCCGATGCCGCCCACGCCCACGACGAGGGCGCGGGTGCCCGCGACGGTCTCCGTCTCCCGCCGCTGCCACACGTGCGCCCGCTGCAGGTCGAGGCTGCGGACGGAGTCCTTCGCGAACGCGAGGACGACGCCCAGCACGTACTCCGCGATCGCCTGGTCGAAGATGCCGTGGGCGTTCGTGACCGTCACGTCCCGGGCCCGCAGGAGTCCCGGGAACCGCAGCGTGTCGATACCCGCACTGGCCGCGTGCACCCAGCGCAGGCGGTCCGCGGCCGGCAGCGCGTCCTGCAGCGCGGTGGAGAAGAAGTCCCACAGCAGGAGCGCGTCCGTCCCCGGCAGTGCGTCTGCGAGGGTGTCCGCGTGGGCCCAGCGCACCTCTGCGTCGAGGGTGTCGAGGACGGCCGGCCGGCCGCGTCGGTCCGAGGTGAGGATCGTGAGGACGGTCATGCTCCCATCCTCTCATCCCCGCCGGACGCTCAGACCGCGGCGTCCTCCCCCTCCAGGACCGTCCGCTCGACCGGCGTGTTCGACGTGGCCAGCGGCTTGGGCTCGATGAAGCACGCGATGACGCAGCCCACGAGCGCCAGCGGTGCGATCCACAGGTACAGCGGGACGAGCGCGTCGTTGTACGAGGTCACGACCACGTCGAAGACCGGCTGCGGCAGGTGCGCGACGATGTCGGGGGTGATGCTGTTCGCGTGCGCCGCCTGGTCCGCGGCACCCGGCACCCCGGCCAGCCCCTCCTGCAGGTTCGTGACGAGACGCGTGGTGAAGAGCGTGCCCACGAGCGACATGCCCAGCGTGCCGCCCACCTGCCGGAAGTAGTTGTTCGACGCGGTCGCCGTGCCCACGAGGGACACGGGGAACGAGTTCTGCACGATGAGGACCAGCTGCTGCAGGGCCATGCCCAGACCCACGCCGAACACGGCCAGGTCCGTCATGACGCGCCACAGCGGCGCGTCGGCCGTCAGCGTCGACAGGAGCACGAGGCCCACGGCGGCG
This sequence comes from Brevibacterium senegalense, assembly GCA_020743695.1. Lineage (GTDB taxonomy): Bacteria > Actinomycetota > Actinomycetes > Actinomycetales > Brevibacteriaceae > Brevibacterium > Brevibacterium senegalense_A. Next base: position 17,692 of record DYUK01000225.1, read on the forward strand.
ACGAGCATGCCGGCGATCGGATAGACCTTGTAGCGGCCGGTGCGGGCGATGAGAAAGCCCACCGAGGTGCCCACGACGAGCATCGAGGCCATGAGGGGGATCATCGCGAGGCCCGCGACCGTGGGGGTCAGCCGGTGCGTCATCTGCAGGTACGTGGGCATGTAGGTGATGACGCCGAACATGCCGATCGACAGGCAGACGCCCGCGATCGAGGCGAGGGTGAAGTTGCGGTCCCGGAACAGCCACATGGGGATGATGGGGCTGGCGACCCGCTGCTCGACGAACACGAAGACGACGGCGGAGGCGAGACCCGCGACGATGAGTCCGATGATCTGCGGCGAGGCCCACTCGTACTGCGTGCCGCCCCACGCGGACAGGAGCACGACGGAGCTCGTGAAGACCGCGATGAGGGCGAGGCCCAGCGCGTCGACGGAGCGCTCGCCGGTGCGCGTGGCCGGGTCCTCGCGGAAGAAGACGGCCGTCGAGGCGATCGCGAGCAGACCCAGCGGCAGCGCCAGCAGGAAGGCCCAGCGCCACCCCGGCCCCTCGGTGAGCCAGCCGCCGATGAGCGGTCCCGCGACCGAGGAGACGGCGAAGACGGATCCCATGATGCCCATGTACTTGCCGCGCTGGCGGGCGGGCACGACGGTCGCGATGATCGCCTGCGACAGGATCATCATGCCGCCGCCGCCCACGCCCTGGACGACGCGGCCCACGATGAGCCACGTCATGGACTCCGCGAAGAAGCCCATGACCGATCCGACCATGAAGACGGTGATCGCGCCGATGAAGAGCGGCTTGCGCCCCAGCTGGTCGCCCAGCCTGCCGTAGGCCGGCATGAGGATCGTCGACGACAGCATGAAGCCGGTCTGGATCCACATCATGCGGTCGACCCCGTCCAGTTCGCCCACGATCGTGGGCAGCGCGGTCGCGAGGATCGTCTGGTTGAGGGAGAACATGAAGGTCGCGAGCATGAGCCCGATGAAGAGGGTGACGATCTGACCGGTCGCGGGGTCGGTCGTCCGCTCGGCGGTGCCGGTGGGCTGCGCAGCGGTGGAGGCGGTCACAGGTGGGTCCCTTCCAGGACGGAGGTGAAGAGGTCGAGGGAGCGGTCGAAGCGCTCGTGCATCTGCTGCGCTGTGGGCTCCGGCCCGGAGTCGTCCGCGGCCGGGACGAACGAGTGGCGCAGCGGCGCGAACGCGATGATGACGAGCATGCGGACCGTGTCGCGCGGTGTCGTCCCCGGCGGCACGTCCAGCCGGGACAGGCGCGAGGACAGGAGCGGCACCAGCTCGTCGATGAGGACGCCGGCCAGTGCCGTGTTGGCGTCGACCTTCCGCTGGACCAGCTCCGGGTGTCGCACCAGCAGGGCGCGCCGCAGCTGTTCGCTCTCGCCGTCGCCCAGCGAGAGCGAGAGGACCTCGCGGACGAGGCGCGCGATCACCGTCAGCAGGGAGCCGGAGAGATCGGCCCGGGCGACGACGGCTCGCACCGCCTGCGCATCGGGACCGCTCGCGGGGCTGCCGATGATCGCGTCCTCCTTCGAGGCGAAGTAGTTGAAGAAGGTGCGCGCGGAGATGCCGGCGGCGTCCGCGATCTGCGCGACGGTCGCGGCGTCGAGGCCGCGCTCGAACGCCAGCCGCACCGCGGCCTCGTGGATCGCGGTGCGGGTCAGTCGCGCCTTGCGGTCGCGCAGCGATTCGCACGCGGCGGGGGTCTGTTCGTCGGTCACCCCAGAATTATGCAGTGCATGCAACGTTGCATCAACCGCAGAGATGCATGAAGTGCAGGATTGTGGTGACGCTCACGGACCCCGCACCGCCCATCACATGAGCTGGCGGATCCGCGCCCGCTGCTGCTCGAGGATCTGCAGCTGATTCAGCAGCGCGGAGCTGGTCTCCAGGTCCGTGGGGTCCGTCCGCTGGAGGCGCGAATGCAGTTCAGCGGCGATCCGGGCCATGTCGGAGTCGAAGAGTCGGGCGATGATGCCCCGCGAGTAGCGCTCGACACCGGCCGCGTCGTGGGCGGGCAGCGGTTCGACGGAGAGTGCCCCCACGAGCGTGGCGATCCTCTCGTCGCCGCGACGCGTCGCGGCCTCGAGGACCTTCTCCGGCCAGGTCCCGGGGTCGGCCAGTCCCGTCCGGATCCCCCCGGCGTCCTGCATGCACACGTGGACCCGTCGCAGGTCCGGATGCGTGAAGACCTCGCCGTTGAGCCCGTCGAACAGCGTCGCGTTCACGAACTGGGGCTGTTGGAGCGCGACCTGCAGAGCGGACCGCTCGATGCGGACCGCCGCGGGGTCGTAGTCCGGGACGACCGCGGGCGCTCCGCCGAACTCCTCCGCGTAGGCCTCGATGCGCCCCGCCGTCTGCGATTCATATGCTGCGGGCTGCCGCCGGTCCCCCTGAGCCGGACCAGACTGCGCCGGTCCCGACCACTGCGGCGCGCTTCCACGCTGCCGCTCACCACGGCCCCGTTCGCCGCGACCCTTCTCGCCTCCCCGCGGGCGGCCCGCGGCGGGCTGGGAGCGGCGGACGGCCTCGGCGACCTCGTCGATCCCCACCCCCAGCTGGCCGGCGACGAAGCGTTCGTAGCCCGGTCGGATCGCCGCGTCGCGGATGGAGGCGACGACGGGTGCGGCGGCCCGCATGGCCCCCACGCGGCCTTCGACGGTCGACAGGTCGAAGCGCGCGATCGCCTGCGTGATCGCGAACTCGAAGAGCGGTCGACGGCTCTCGATGAGGTCGCGGACTGCCGAGTCCCCGGCCTGCTGCCGCAGATCCGCGGGATCGCGACCGTCCGGCTCGACCGCGACGAAGGTCTGCGCGACGAAGCGCTGCTCCAGCTCGAACGCCTTGAGCGCGGCCTTCTGCCCGGCCTCGTCGCCGTCGAACGTGAAGACGACCTCGCCGGCCCCGGTGGACTCGTCGCCCAGCAGACGGCTCACGATCTTCGCGTGCTCCTCGCCGAACGCGGTGCCGCAGGTCGCGACCGCCTGCCCCACGCCGGCCAGGTGGGCGGCCATGACGTCCGTGTAGCCCTCGACGATGACGACGCGCTTCGACTTCGAGATCTCGCGCTTCGCGAGGTCCAGGCCGTAGAGCACCTGCGCCTTGTGGTAGAGCGCGGTCTCCGGGGTGTTGAGGTACTTGGGGCCCTGGTCGTCGTCGTAGAGCTTGCGCGCGCCGAAGCCGATCGTGCGCCCCGTGACGTCCCGGATGGGCCAGAGGATGCGGCCGCGGAAGCGGTCGTAGACACCGCGGCGCCCCTCCGACACGAGACCCGAGGCCGTGATCTCCTCCGTCGTGAAGCCGCGGCCGCGCAGGGTGCGCAGGAGGTTGTCCCAGCCGCGCGGCGCGTAGCCCACGCCGAACCGTTCGACGGCGTCCCGGTCGAAGCCGCGGTCGGCCAAGTACCGACGGGCTTCCTCTGCCTCGTTCCCCTGCAGCTGTTCGCGGAAGAACGACTCCGCGACCTGGTGCATCTCGACGAGCCGCTGGCGGCGGCCCACCTCCTCGCGGTCCGGCCCCGTCGACCCCTCCTCGTAGTGCAGCTGGACGCCGGTGCGCTCGGCCATCCGCTCGACTGCCTCGACGAACGTGACGCCGTCCATCTTCTGGAGGAACGTGAACACGTCCCCGGACTCGCCGCAGCCGAAGCAGTGGTACATGCCCACCTGCGGGCGGACGTGGAAGGACGGCGTGCGCTCGTCGTGGAACGGGCAGAGCCCCTTGAGGGATCCCACGCCCGCACCGCGCAGGGTGACGAACTCGCCCACGACGTCGTCCAAGCGCGCCCGCGAACGGACCTCGTCGATGTCCTCCCGCTTGATGAGTCCCGCCATCAGGCCTCCCCCGCCATCAGAGCATGTCCGCGACGCCGGCCCGCAGACGGTGGTAGTGGGTCCAGGCGGAGTGGTCCGTGAGCGAGGCGACCTGGTCGACGACGGCCCGCAGCCGCTCCGCGTCCGAGTCCGCCTCTGCGTGGTCGGCCCGGAACATCGGGTCCATCGCCTGAGGCTGCTCGCTGAAGTGCTCCGCGACCGTCCGCAGCACGTCCGCCTGGATGTCCTGCAGCCGCAGCCGGTCGTCCGCGACCATGACGGTGACCGTCGCGAGCCCCTTGAGGACCGCGATCTCGTGAGCGGAGGCGACCGGGACGACGAGACTGCCGGCATAGCGTCCCAGCGGGCCCCACCCGTGCTCCTCGCGCGTCGCCGCCTCGGCGGCCGCGGCGAAGCGGCCGATCAGCTGACTCGTCATGTGCTTGAGCGAGGCCTGGTCCCGGCGCGAGCCCGTGTACTGCCCGTGCGGCCAGTAGGCGGCCGCGCGGAGGCGGTCGAGCGCCGCGATCATGTCCTCGTCGCGGGCGTCCGGCAGGTACCACTGCCGGGTGATGTCGAGCAGGCGCTCGAGGGCCGAGTCGCTGCGGAACTCCTCGAGTCGCAGATGGCCGGCGACGATCGCGTCCTCGACGTCGTGGACGGAGTACGAGATGTCGTCGGCGAGGTCCATGATCTGGGCCTCGAGGCAGCGCCGGGTGTCCGTCCGCCCGTCCCGGTAGAAGTCGAAGACCTCGCGGTCGTCCTCGTAGACGCCGAACTTCCTCACGCGCGCGCCCTCCCGGCCCGCGGGCGCCTCGCTGCGGGACCACGGGTACTTCGTGCACGCATCCAGCGTGGCGCGGGTCAGGTTGAGACCGGCCGGTCCCCCGTCGTCGGTGAACACCTTGGGCTCCAGGCGGGTGAGCAGCCGCAGTGTCTGCGCGTTGCCCTCGAAGCCGCCGATGTCCGCGGCGAGCTCGTCGAGGACCACCTCGCCGTTGTGCCCGAACGGCGGGTGTCCCAGATCGTGGCTCAGGCACGCGGTGTCGACGATCTCCGGATCGCAGCCCAGGTAGCGGGCCAGTTCGCGACCCACCTGCGCGACCTCGAGCGAGTGCGTGAGCCGGGTGCGGACGAAGTCGTCGCTGCTGGGCGACACGACCTGCGTCTTCGCCCCCAGCCTGCGCAGACCGGACGAGTGGAGCACGCGGGCGCGGTCGCGCTGGAACTCCGTGCGCCGGGGGTTCTTGGGCGGTTCGACGACCCACCGCCGGCGGTCGGCGTCGCCGTAGTCGTAGACGGGCACCGGGATGAGGCCTGCGGTCACCTCAGCCCCCCGAGATGTCGAGCTCGGCCTCGGCGAGGTCCGCGTACCACGCGTCGTCCATGTGCCGGGAGTCCAGCCAGCCCTCGGGCAGGTGCGGGCGCTTCGCGCGGGTCGTGCGGCCGCGGGAGCCCTCCGCCGCCTCGCCCGGGTAGGGCTGCGAGCGGTCGAGCTCGCCCAGCAGCGCGTCGAGCTCCTCCAGCGAGGACACCTTCGCGAGCCGGCTGCGCAGGTCGCCGCCCACGGGGTAGCCCTTGAAGTACCACGCCATGTGCTTGCGCAGGTCCCGGATGCCCAAGAACTCGTCGCCGTAGTGGTCGATCATGTAGAGGCCGTGCAGGCGGACGGCGTCCGCGACCCCGCCCAGGTCCGGCTGGTTGCGCACCGGGTTGCCGGTCAGCGCGTTCTCCAGGTCCCCGAACAGCCACGGGCGCCCCTGGCAGCCGCGGCCGATCACGACGCCGTCGCAGCCGGTCTGCTCCATCATCGCGAGTGCGTCCTCGGCGGCGAAGATGTCGCCGTTGCCCAGCACGGGGATCTCGTCGCCCGCCAGGCGCGAGACCTCCTCCTTGAGCGTCGCGATCGCGGACCAGTCCGCGATGCCGGAGTACAGCTGGGCGCACGTGCGCCCGTGCAGCGTCATCGCCGCCACGCCCGCGTCCACCCCGATCCGGGCGGCGTCGAGGTAGGTGAGGTGGTCGTCGTCGATGCCCTTGCGCATCTTGATCGTGAGCGGGACGCCGCCGCGGGAGGCCTCGCGGACGGCCGTCGTGACGATCGAGGCGAAGAGGTCCGTCTTCCACGGCAGGGCGGAGCCGCCGCCCTTGCGCGTCACCTTGGGCACGGGGCAGCCGAAGTTGAGGTCGATGTGGTCCGCCCGGTCCTCCTCGACGAGCATGCGCACGGCCTGACCGGTCGTGACGGGGTCGACGCCGTACAGCTGGACGGACCGCGGGGTCTCGTACGGCTCGTGGTGGATGATCCGCATCGTCTTCTCGTTGCGCTCCACGAGCGCGCGGGTCGTCACCATCTCCGTCACGTACAGCCCGCCCCCGTACTCGCGGCAGAGGCGCCGGAAGGCGGTGTTGGTGATGCCCGCCATGGGCGCGAGCACGACCGGGGAGGTCAGCTCGATGTCCCCGATCCGCAGGGCGGGTCGGGGCGCCTCATGGGGGGCGGCGGTACGGGGCGTGGTCACGGCAGTCACCCCACCATTGTCCCCCCGGGGTCAAACTGCGGGACGGTCCGGGTCCGCGCGCGCCTGACCGTCTTAGAGTGTGGGCGTGACCGTCTTCCTCTCCGCCGTCCCGCTGCTGGTCGTCATCGTGCTCCTCGTCCTGGGGCGCGGGGCCCTCACGTCCTCTCTCGTGGGCCTGGGCCTCGCGCTCGTCCTGGGCGTCGTCGTCTTCCCCGTCGACCGGAGCGCGTTCGCCGCGGAGGGGCTGGGATTCGTCCCGATCGTCGTCGAGGTCGTCCTCATCCTCCTGACGGGCGTCGTGCTGGCCCGGCTCCTGGGCGCACTGGGCGCGATGACCCGCATCAGCGACTGGGTGCTGAGCGCCTCCCCCGGATCCACCGCCGGCGCCGTCCTCGTGCTGTTCGGGATCATCCCGTTCGCGGAATCCGTCACCGGGTTCGGCATCGGTATGACGGTGGGCATCCCCATCCTCGTCCACCTGGGCTTCTCCGTCCGGAAGTCCGCGGTGCTGGGACTGCTGGGCATGGTGGCCGCCGCGTGGGGCGGCCTGGCCCCCGGCGCCAAGGTCGCCGCCGGCCTGCTGGGGCTGTCGCTCACGGACCTGGGCGTCCACACGTCACACTTCAACGTCGTCCCGGTCCTGGTCGTCGCGATCGTCGTGACGGTCGTCGTCCGGGACCGGGTCGCCGGCCTCCTCTACAGCACGCTCGCGGGCCTCGTCCTGAGCGTGGGCCTGTGGGGCTTCAACACCCTCATCGGCACGCCGCTGGCCGGTGTGCTCGCGACCCTCGTGGTCGTCGCGGTGCTGCTGGTGGCCTTCCGCGCCCGCGGCGCCCGCGCGAGCTTCGACCGGGAACTGGGGCTGGCCCTCGTCCCCTACGGCGTCCTCACCGGCGGCCTGCTGCTGTGCAGCGGACTGGCCGCCCTGTGGCCCCACCCCGTCACGACGCTGCTGTCGTCCCCGCCCGTCTGGCTGGCCGCCGGCTGCCTCGCCGCGTCGATGCGCCTGGCCCGTCGCGGGCCCGTCCTGCGGCCCACCCTGGTCGAGGGCGCGCGCGCCTTCCTGCCGGTGGGGATCTCGACCGCGGCCTTCATGGTCATGGGCTGGAGCCTGTCCGTCTTCGACATGAGCACGCGGATGGGCGAGGCGCTGTCCGGACTGGGCGTCTGGACCGTGCCCGCGCTGGGCATGGTGGGCTCCGTGCTGGCCGGCTCCATCACGGGGTCGCTGTCGATGTTCGCGACCACCTTCGGCTCGATCGCCCACATCACGGGCGCAGCGGAGCTGCCGGTCGTCGCCGCGGGCATGGCGGCCTCCGGCCTGGCGAACGGCGCCTCCCCCGCCCGCGCGCAGCTGGCCGTCACGATGGCCGTGCAGGCGCTGCCCGCGGACATCGCACTGCGCCCCGCGGATGCCGCGGAGCGCAGTGCGATGGAGAGGACCGTGCTGGGCTGGGTCGTGTTCCTGTCCGCAGTGAGTGCGGCCGGTGTGGCGGTCGCCCTCACGCTGACGGTGTGAGACTCACGCTGACGGTGTGAGACCCGCCGCGATGTAGGCGGGGACGTCCGCGATCGCGACCCTCTCCTGGGACATGTCGTCCCGCTTGCGGATCGTCACCGCGTCGTCGTCCAGCGAGTCGAAGTCGACCGTGATGCAGAACGGCGTGCCGATCTCGTCCTGACGGCGGTAGCGACGACCGATCGCACCGGCGTCGTCGAAGTCGACGTTCCAGCTCTTCCGCAGCGTCGCCGCCAGCTCGCGGGCCCGCGGGCTCAGCTTCTCGTTGCGCGACAGCGGCAGCACCGCCGCCTTGACCGGCGCCAGGCGCGGGTCCAGCTTCAGGACGATGCGCGTGTCCGTGCCGCCCTTCGTGTTGGGCGCCTCGTCCTCCGTGTAGGCGTCCGCCAGGAAGGCCATCATCGCGCGGGTGAGGCCGAAGCTGGGCTCGATGACGTAAGGCGTGTAGCGGTCGCCGGACGCCTGGTCGAAGTACTGGAGCTTCGTGCCGGAGGCCTCCGTGTGGCTGCCCAGGTCGTAGTCCGTGCGGTTCGCCACACCCATGAGCTCGCCCCACTCCGAGCCCTGGAAGCCGAAGCGGTACTCGATGTCGATCGTGCCGTCGGAGTAGTGGGCGCGCTCGTCCTCCGGCACGTCGAAGCGCCGCAGGTTGTCCGGATCGATGCCCAGGTCGATGAACCAGTTCCAGCAGTCCTCGACCCACTGGTCGAAGAACCGCCCGGCGTCCTCCGGGTGGACGAAGTACTCGATCTCCATCTGCTCGAACTCGCGCGTGCGGAAGATGAAGTTGCCCGGCGTGATCTCGTTGCGGAACGCCTTGCCCATCTGGCCGATGCCGAACGGCGGGCGCTTGCGCGCGGAGGTGACGACGTTGTTGAAGTTCACGAAGATGCCCTGCGCCGTCTCCGGGCGCATGTAGTGGAGGCCCTCCTCGTTGTCGACCGGTCCCAGGAAGGTCTTGACGAGGCCGGAGAACTGCTGCGGCTCCGTCCACTTGCCCTCCTGCCCGGTCTCCGGGTCGCGGATGTCCGCCAGCCCGTTGGGCGGCTGGTGGCCGTGCTTCGCGACATAGGCCTCGATGAGATGGTCGGCGCGGTAGCGCTTGTGCGTGTGGAGCGACTCGACGAGCGGGTCGACGAACGTCTCGACGTGGCCGGACGCCTCCCACACCTTCCGCGGCAGGATGATGGAGGAGTCGAGACCCACCATGTCCTCGCGGCCGCGGACGAAATTCTGCCACCACAGGGCCTTGATGTTCTCCTTGAGCTCCACGCCCAGCGGACCGTAGTCCCAGGCGGAGCGGGACCCTCCGTAGATCTCACCCGCCTGGAACACGAATCCGCGTCGCTTCGCGAGGGTGATGACGGAATCGAGGGTCGATGCCACTGGTGAACTCCTTCGAGGACAGGAACGGCTGGCTGCTGTTCGATCGGACACAACCCTACCGATCCGGCGACCCGCACGCCTCACCCCGTGTAAGATCGAAGGCGCGGCCTCCGTGCATGAGACGAGCACTTTCGGCCGAATCCCGCGCACCCGCCATCGAAGTCCTCTGCGGTCGTGCGCGCGCTACGTCTTAGGAATGAGCTCTTCATGTCAGAGAACCCGCAGAACACCCATGCCGAAAACGGCGCCTCCCCCGCCTTCGCGGACATGGCCCTCCACCCGGCCGTCGCCCGGTCGGTCGTCGATCTGGGCTACGAGACCCCGTCGGCCATCCAGGCCCGCACGATCCCCGCCCTCCTGGAGGGCCGCGACGTCATCGGCCTCGCGCAGACCGGCACCGGCAAGACCGCCGCGTTCGCTCTGCCCACCCTGTCCGCGATGGCGGAGCTGGGGCGCGCGACGGACGGCCCCCACGCCCTCGTGCTGACCCCCACCCGCGAGCTCGCGCTGCAGGTCGCCGAGGCGTTCTCCTCCTACGCCACGCACCTCCCGGACTTCTCCGTCCTGCCCATCTACGGCGGCCAGTCCTACGGTCCGCAGCTGGCGGGCCTGCGCCGCGGCGCCCAGGTGGTCGTCGGCACCCCCGGCCGCGTCATCGACCACCTCAAGAAGGGCTCCCTGCAGCTCTCCTCCCTCAAGCACCTCGTGCTGGACGAGGCGGACGAGATGCTCAAGATGGGCTTCCAGGAGGACATCGAGGAGATCTTCGCCGCGACCGGATCGGAGCGCCAGGTCGCCCTCTTCTCCGCGACGATGCCCGGCTCCATCCACCGCATCACGAAGAAGTACCTGAACGATCCCGTCGAGGTCCGCGTCCAGTCGACCACCACGACGGGCGCGAACATCCGCCAGCGGTACCTGACGGTCGTCCACTCCCACAAGCTCGACGCACTCACCCGCGTGCTGGAGATCGAGGAATACGACGGCATCATCATGTTCGTCCGCACGAAGCAGGCGACGGAGGAGCTGGCGGAGAAGCTGCGGGCCCGCGGGTTCACGGCGTCCGCGATCAACGGCGACATCCCGCAGCAGGCCCGCGAGCGCACCGTCGAGCAGCTGCGCAGCGGCCAGATCGACATCCTCGTCGCCACGGACGTCGCTGCGCGCGGCCTGGACGTCGAGCGCATCCAGCTGGTCGTCAACTACGACATCCCGCACGACACGGAGTCCTACGTCCACCGCATCGGCCGCACCGGTCGTGCAGGCCGCTCCGGCGAGGCGATCCTCTTCGTGACGCCCCGCGAGACGCACCTGCTGCGCCAGATCGAGAAGGCCACGCGCCAGCGGGTCGAGAAGCTCGAGATGCCCACCGTCGAGCAGCTCACGAACAGCCGCGTCGCCCGGTTCGCCGGCCGCATCACGGAGGCCCGCACCGGCTCCGACCTCACCGAGGTCCGCCAGGTCATCGAGGACTACATCCAGACCCACGACGTCCCCGCCTCGGAGGTCGCGGCCGCCCTGGCCGTCCTGCTGCTGGACGGCGACTCCCTCACCGCGGAGCCCCTGCCGGAGCCCAAGCCCCGCGCAAACCGCAGCGAGCGCGGTCCCCGGTCGAACGCCGGCATGCGCACGTACCGGATCGCCGTGGGCCGCAACGACCGCGTGCAGCCCGGCGGCATCGTGGGCGCGATCGCGAACGAGGGCGGTCTCACCTCCGCCCAGATCGGCGCGATCGACATCCGCGCGACCCACTCGCTCGTGGATCTGCCGGAGAACCTGCCGGAGGCCACGCTGTCCAAGCTCTCGCGCACGAAGATCCAGGGCCGTCCCATCGACATCCGCCCGGACAAGGGCCGGCCGGGTCGCCCGTACCAGAAGCGCTCGCACGACGGCGGCGATCGCGGTCGCCGCGGCGGTCGTCCCGGCGGTCGCGATGTGAGCCGCGCGGACGCGAAGAAGTCGTTCCGCCGGAACGACTGATCGCGGGAGCGGCTGACACCGCCGCACATCAGCCCGTACCCTGCGAGCATGACCGCACGCATCGTCTCCCTCCACCGATACCCCGTCAAAGGGTTCCCGGCGGAGGGGGTCGCGCGCGCCCGTCTGGAGCCCGGCGCCGGCATCCCCGGCGACCGGGTCCTCGCCGTCTCGGACGGCACCGCCGCCCCCGTCCCGGACCGCTGGAACCGCTGGTCGCACTTCTTCGCCCTCAAGAAGCGTCCGGATCTGGCCGCCTGGTCGGTCCGCACGGACCCGGACGGGACGATCGTGCTGGTGCCCCCGGCCGCTGGGGTCCGGTCCCCCGCCGCCGAGGCCGCCGCACCCATCCGCATCGACCCGGCCGATCCGTCGTCCCGGTCCGCCGCGGCCTCCCGCATCGCCGCCCATCTGCCGGGGGCGGACCCGTCCGTCGTCGACGTGCTCACCGCGAGCTCGGCAGCGGGCCCCCAGGGCATGTTCGACAGCGAGCACGGGCATGTGAGCCTCATCTTCCTCGACACCGTCCGGGCCCTGGCGCGGGCCGACGGCCGTGACCTCGACCCCGCGCGGTTCCGCGGCAACCTGCTGCTCCAGGGACTGGCGCCGTTCGCGGAGTCCGACCTCGTGGGTGCGATCATGCGGGTGGGCGACGCGCGACTGCTCATCCGCCAGACGATCGAGCGGTGCACCGCGACGACCGTGCACCCTGACAGCGCCGTCCGCGACCTCAACGTGCCCCGGATCCTCGCGACCCGCTGCGGCCACATCCACTGCGGCCTCTACGGCGAGGTGCTCACCCCCGGCGAGGTGCGCCCCGGTGACGCCCTGGTCGTCGAGCAGCGCACCACCGACCGGCCGTTGCCGGCGGGGACCGGACCGCGGTCGCTGCGCGTCCTCGAGTCCTCACCGTTGGACGACGGACGCCACCATCTGCGGCTGGCGGATCCCTACGGCTGGTTCGCGGAGCACTGGCGGGCGGGGCGGCACGTCCGTGTCCACCTCACCCTCGACGGCGACCCCCACTGGCGCTCCTACACCGCCGTGCTGGTCCGTGACAGCGAGTTCTCGCTGCTCGTGAGGCCCCGCGGGCCGGTCTCCCGCGCCCTCACCCGCCTGCGCGCCGGTGACCGCCTCACAGTCTCAGGCCCCTTCGGCGGGCTCACCCCGGACTCCCTCACCCCGGACATTCCCACACCGGGCACTCCCGCACCGGAGACCCCCGCACCGGACCCGCTCGTGATCCTCACCGCGGGAGTGGGCGTCACGACCGCGCTGTCCCTGCTGCCGGGTCTCCCGGCGGACCAGCCGGTCAGCCTCGTCCACCTCGACCGGAACGCGGATCCGGGCACCAGCACGTCCGTCGACGCGCTGCGCGCCCTGGCCCAGGGGCCGGGACGCGACCTCCTCGTCTGGGACACGGGGTCCCGCGGTCGCCCCGGACCGGGCGACCTGCAGGAGTGGGTGACCGGGGCCTCGGCGGCGGTGGTGTGCGGTGGTGCCGACTTCGTCCAGGCGGTCGCGGAGGCGTGCACCGCGGCGGGGCTGCCGGCCACGCGGGTCCACCGGGAGGCCTTCGCATCGCCGCAGGACGCCGCGCGGCTCACGGACTTCTCCCCCGCGACGGTCGTGCGTCCGGACGGGAGCCGACTGCGGTGGACGCCGGAGTCCGGCACGCTGCTCGAGGCCCTCGAGGCGGACGGTGCGCAGGTGACGTACTCCTGCCGCGCGGGCTCGTGCGGCACGTGCGCGATCCGGGTCGACGACCCTCAGGCCAGCGCGGCCGTGCAGGACGAGACGGCCCAGCCCGGGCCGGGCCGGATCCTCGCCTGCGCCCGCGTGCCGGTGGGCTCCCTCACCGTCCTGAGCGAGGACTGAGGACTCCTCGGACAGCGGGGTGGGTCTACTCGAACATCGCGCGGTACTGCGGGAAGCGCTCCAGGTAGCGGTCGACGTAGCTGCACATCGAGCGCAGCTTGTGGTCGTCGCGGGCGAAGACGTCGAGCGCCTCCGTCACGAGCGTGCGCGCCCATCCCTGCCGGGAGTGCGACTCGTCGATGATCGTGTGGAGGATCGTGCGGACGTCGCCGTCCATCCGGTACTCGAGGAAGCCCACGAGCACGGGAGCATCGCCGGACAGATCGCGGACGACGATCCGGTTGCGGTCCGGCTCCTCCACGATGTCGTACGCTCGCGAGACCTTCGACGGCTCTGCCATCCGGTACCCCTCTCTCAGTCCTCGCCCTTGGCGGGACCCGTCGACGCTGCAGTCTTCCTGGACATCCTCTTCTCAAGGTAGCGCGCCAGACCGGCGACGACCATGTTGATGATGATGAAGAGGACGGCGCCCACGATGAACGTGGGCAGGAGGTTGTTGTAGGACCGGCCGATCGCGTTCACCTGGTACAGGAGGTCCTGGTACGTGACGATGAAGCCCAGCGCGGAGTCCTTGAGGAGCACGACGACCTGCGCGATGAGCGTGGGCATCATCGCGCGGACGGCCTGCGGCATGAGGATGAGGCGCATCGTCTGCGAACCGCGCAGGCCGATCGACATGGCCGCCTCGCGCTGCCCGGTGGGCACCGCCAGGATGCCCGCGCGCATGATCTCCGCGATCACCATGCCGTTGTAGAGCGTCAGGCCGATGACGACGGACCAGAAGGACCCGATGTCGTTGCCGAACAGCAGGAACGTCGCGAAGATGAGGAGGAGCACGGGCACGCCGCGGAAGATCTCCAGCACGATCGTCGACGGCAGACTGATGGCGCGCTGAGGGGCCAGGCGCAGGAGCGCGAAGGCCACTCCCACGACGAGCGCGAGGACCGTGGCGACGATCGCGACCTTGATCGTCGCCCACATGCCGGCCAGCAGGGTCCGCTGGATGACGGCGTAGGAGAACGGGGCCCACTTCGCGACGTCCAGCTGACCCGCGTCCTGGAACTTCCAGACGATGAAGGCCAGCAGCCCCAGCAGCACGAGGACGGAGACGACGGACAGCGTCGTGTTGAGCCGGCGGGTGCGGGGACCCGGAGCGTCGAACAGGACCTGGGTGGGGGCGCTCATCGGAGGATCACCAGCTTCCGCTCGAGGAGGTCGAAGACCCGGCCGATCACCAGCGCCAGAGCCAGGTAGACGAGCGCGGTGGCGAGCAGCAGCGGGATGACGATGTCGCCGCGGACCTCGATGGCCCCGCGCATCGCGGAGATGAGCTCACGGTTGTTGAAGGCGGAGGCGATCGAGGTGTTCTTGAGCATCGCGATGATGACGCTGCCCAGGGGCGGCAGGACCGTGCGGAACGCCTGCGGCAGGACGATGAAGGACAGCACCTGGGTGAATGACAGGCCGATCGCGCGAGCGGCCTCCGCCTGCCCCACCGGCACCGTCGCGATGCCGGAGCGCAGCGTCTCCGCCACGAAGCAGGAGGTGTAGGCGATGAGGGCGATGTTCGCCAGCACGAACGAGTTCATCGAGGCCGTGCTGCCGAATCGGATGTCGAGGTACGGCAGCCCGAACACGCAGAAGAACATGACGAGCGTGAGCGGCGTGTTCCGCACGACGTTGACGTACGCGGCGGAGGCGCCGCGCAGCACCGGGATGGGCGACACGCGCATCGCGGCCAGCAGCGTGCCGCCGATCAGGCAGCCGATCAGCGTGACGCCGAACAGCGACAGCGTCCCCCAGGTTCCGCTGAGGAACGTCTGGATGAGCGTATTCACAGGTGTCCTTCGTTCTCCCTGTCAGGTGGTCCCGGAGGCGGCCGGCGGTCATGCCGCCGGCCGCCCCCGGGCGGGACCGAGGTCCCGGTGGAGATCAGCGCCGGTCCGCTCAGTAGCGGTCGACCTGGGGCTGCTCGACGTCGGAGGCGTCGCCCAGCGTGTACTCGAAGGCCTCCGTCCAGGTGCCGTCCTCCATCGAGGCCTCGAGCGCGTCGTTGACCGCGTCGCGCAGCGCCTGGTCGTCCTTGGGCATGCCGACGCCGTAGGGCTCCTCCGTGAAGGGCTCGCCTGCGACCGTGAACTCTCCCTCGTACTGCGCGGCGTACCCGCGGAGGATCGCGTCATCGGTCGTGACGGCGTCGACGGAGCCGGACTGCAGGTCCGTCACGCACTTGGAGTACGTGTCGTACGTGACGAGCTCCGCGTCCGGGTACTCCTCCGTGATGTTCTGCGCGGGCGTCGAGCCGTCGACGGAGCAGACCGTCGAACCCGCCAGGTCGTCCGGGCCGGCGATATCCGAATCCGCCGCGACCAGCAGGTCCTGGCCGGCGACGTAGTACGGACCGGCGAAGTCGACGACCTCCTTGCGCTCGTCGTTGATCGTGTAGGTCGCGACGACCAGATCGACGTTGCCCTGCTGGAGGAACGGCTCGCGGTTCGCGGACACCGTCTCGACCCACTCGATCTGGTCCGGCGCGAAGCCCAGCGCAGCGGCGGTGATCTTCGCGATCTCGATGTCGAAGCCCTCGGGGGCGTCCGAACCCGGCTCTGTGTTGCCCAGACCGGGCTGGTCCATCTTGACGCCCACCTTGAGGGTGCCGGCGGAGTCCGCCGCTTCCCAGGTGGGGCTGTCGGACAGGTCGACGTCCTCGGCGACCGTGTACTCGGGGGCCTCGGCCTGGGCCTCCCCCTCGCCTCCGACCTCGGGGGTGCCCTCCTGACCGCAGGCGGTGAGGGCGAGCAGCCCCACGGCGGCGCCTGCGACGATCGTGCTGAGCTTCTTCATCTCTTCTCCTTGTCCGGGCGCCCGGGTTCTCCGGTGCGCCTGTGGGTCTGCGCCGTGGCGCGGGGTGTGGTCAGTTGGTGAGCAGCTTCGACAGGAAATCCTGTGCGCGTGACGACTGGGGGTTCGTGAAGAACTCCTCCGGCTCCGCGACCTCGACGATCTCCCCGTCCGCCATGAACACGACGCGGTGCGCGGCCTTCCGGGCGAAGCCCATCTCGTGGGTGACGACGACCATCGTCATCCCCTCCTGAGCCAGCTCCACCATCGTGTCGAGGACCTCGTTGATCATCTCCGGGTCCAGCGCGGACGTGGGCTCGTCGAAGAGCATGAGCTTGGGCTTCATCGCGAGCGACCGGGCGATCGCCACGCGCTGCTGCTGGCCGCCGGACAGCTGGGCGGGGTATTTGTCCGCCTGGTGCTCGACCCCCACGCGGCGCAGCAGTCCGCGCGCCAGCTCATCCGCCTCCGCCCGCTTGAGCCCGCGCACGCGGATGGGACCCAGCGTCACGTTCTCCAGGATCGTCAGGTGGGCGAACAGGTTGAAGGACTGGAACACCATGCCCACGTCCGAGCGCAGCCGCGCCAGTGCGGCGCCCTCCTCCGGCAGCGGCTGTCCGTCGATCTCGATCGTGCCGGAGGTGATCGTCTCGAGGCGGTTGATCGTGCGGCAGAGCGTCGACTTGCCGGAGCCGGACGGCCCGATCACGACGACGACCTCACCGCGGGCGACGCTCAGATCGATGTCCGTGAGCGCCTGGAAGTCCCCGTAGTGCTTCTGCACGTCCCGCATCACGACGAGGGGCGCTTCCGTGTCCGGGGTCACATTCGCAGTCATGCCGCCAAGACTACGCACATTGCGCTCGCAGGGGCATCCCAGGAACGTTTCTCACGCGTTCCGGGCTGGAATCGAAACCCAATCGTCACCGAACGCAGGTGGTCCTCCGACACGCGTGCAGCGCCCGGAACTGATCTCAGCCGATGAGACGATCGCGCCACACGCGTGGACATGAGGCAGATTCGGTGGCCACAGCGTCAGATCTGCGCATAATGATGCGAGCCCAGCTTCACCGTCGACCGCGACCTACGAAGGATTCACACAATGGCGTCACCCTCCGATCGTTCCGACTCCCAGTCCGCAGGGCACATGATCGTGCGGTCCCTCGAGCAGCACGGCGTAGAGCGCGTCTACGTGGTGCCCGGGGAGTCGTACCTCGATGTCCTGGACGGCCTCCACGACTCGACGATCGAGACGGTCGTCTGCCGCCACGAGGGCGGCGCGGCCTACATGGCCGAGGCCGACGGCAAGATGTCGTCGATCCCCGGCGTCGCGATGGTGACCCGCGGTCCGGGCGCCGCGAACGCGCACGTGGGGCTGCACACCGCCTGGCAGGACTCGACCCCGATGGTCCTCTTCGTGGGACTCATCCCCTTCGAGCACCGCGAGAAGGAGGCGTTCCAGGAGTTCGACCCCAAGGCGTGGTTCGACACGGGCGCCAAGCGCGTCATGGTGCTCGATCACGCGGAGCGCGCCTCGGAGATCGTGGCGGAGGCGATGTTCGCGGCGAACTCCGGCCGTCCCGGCCCGGTCGTCGTGGGCCTGCCGGAGGACATCATCCGCGAGGCGCACGAGGACTTCGTGCACCCGGAGATCCCCATCGCGACCGGCGGCATGACGGTGCAGGACTGGAAGGCGCTGCGGTCCGCGCTGGACGGCGCCGACCGCCCCCTGTTCGTGTTCGGCGGCAACGACTGGACGGACGAGGCGGCGGAGACGTTCACCCGCTGGCTCGAGGACCACAATCTGCCGGCGGCCGCGGAGTGGCGCTGCCAGGGCACGGTCCCCTTCGGCTCCCCGTCGTACGTGGGTCCGCTGGGCTACGGTCGCCCGGCCTTCACGTCGCGGCTCATGGACGAGTCGGACCTGCTGGTGTTCGTGGGCACGGTTCCCGGCGACGTCATCACCGACGGCTTCACGGTCCGGCAGAACTGGGAGAAGCAGAACTTCATCGTGACGATCGATCCGTCGCTGCGCGGACGCTCCGGTCCCGTCACCTACCAGATCGTCGCGAAGCCGGACCCGTTCATCCGCGACCTCATCCGCATGGACCTGCCTGTCCGCGACACGTGGCGCCAGTGGACGAACCGCCTGCGGAAGGCGCAGCTCGAGTTCTCCGCACCCCCGGAGGCGCGGCCGGGCGAGGGCCAGGCGCGGATGGCGACGCTCATGGGCGGACTGGTCGAGCGCCTCGACGAGGACGCGATGGTCACCTTCGGCGCCGGCGAGCACACCAACTGGGCACACCGGTACTTCCCCACGAACGGCTACGCGTCGATGCTGTCCGCGCGCAACGGGTCGATGGGCTACTCCGTGCCCTCCGGGATCGCGGCCTCGCTGCGGTACCCGGACCGCCAGGTCATCACGATCGCGGGCGACGGGGAGTTCCTCATGAACGGTCAGGAGCTGGCGACCGCCGCCCAGTACGGCGCGCACCCCCTGGTCGTCGTGATGGACAACCAGGAGTACGGCACGATCCGCACGCACCAGGAGCGGGAGTACCCGGAGCGCATCTCCGGCACGCAGATGAAGAACCCGGACTTCGCACTCATGGCGGAGGCCTTCGGCGGGGTCGGCATCCGCGTCGAGCAGGACGCGGACGTCCCCGCCGCCCTTGACCGGGCGTTCGAGGCGATCGGTGAGGGCACCTTCGCCCTCATCCACATCGTCGTCGAGCAGCGCGTGAAGGCGTACTGACATGGCGACGGAGGATCAGACGACAGGCGGCAGCTCGCAGGACTCCCCGCTCTCCGGTTTCCCCTTGCGCTCGTACGACAAGCTCCGCTACGCGGACACGGACCGCCAGGGCCACGTCAACAACGCCGTGTTCTCGACCTTCTTCGAGACCGGTCGCGTCGAACTCATCCACCAGCTGCGCCAGGTCGCGGCGGACTCTGCGCGTGACTTCGTCATCGCGAAGATCACGATCGAGTACGTCGCGGAGCTCCTGTGGCCCGGCGACGTCGAGGTGGGCACACGCGTGATCCGCGTGGGCACCAGCTCGATCATCGTCGAGCAGGTGCTCGTGAGCGAGGGCATCGTGCACGCGCGCGCCGAGTCTGTCATGGTGCTGACGGACACGACGACGCGTCGCTCGACCCCGCTGGACGACCGCTCGCGGTCGTCCCTCGAGAACCTGCGCTGACGGCTCAGGCGCCCGCGACCAGGCGGGCGCCCTCCTCGCGCAGCTCGACCTTGCGGACCTTCCCGGAGACGGTCATGGGGAACTCCGCACGCGTCTCCACGTAGCGGGGCACCTTGTAGTACGCCAGCTCGCCCTGGGCGAACGCGCGCAGATCGTCCGCGGTGAGGGTGTCGTGCCCGTCCGCCAGCACGACCCATGCCATGAGCTCCTCGCCGTACTTGCTGTCCGGCACGCCCACGACCTGGATGTCGCGCACTGCGGGGTGGCGGTAGAAGAACTCCTCGATCTCGCGGGGGTAGACGTTCTCGCCGCCGCGGATCACCATGTCCTTGATGCGCCCGGTGATCTCGATGTATCCGTCCTCGTCCATGACGCCGATGTCGCCCGTGTGCATCCAGCGGGCGGCGTCGATGGCCTCGGCTGTCTTGTCCGGCTCCTCCCAGTAGCCCAGCATGACGGAGTACCCGCGCGTGCAGACCTCCCCCGTGATGCCCCGGGGCACAGTCCGCCCGTCGACGGGGTCGACGATCTTCACCTCGACGTGCGGCATGACCCGGCCCACCGTCTCCGTCCGACGCGCCAGCGAGTCGTCCGCGCGTGTCATCGTCGACACCGGCGAGGTCTCCGTCATCCCGTAGCAGATCGCGACCTCGTCCATGTGCATCCGGTCGATGACCTGCCGCATGACCTCGACGGGGCACGTGGATCCCGCCATGACACCCGTGCGCAGGGTGCTGAGGTCGTACGAGTCGAAGTCCGGCAGCGCCAGCTCCGCGATGAACATCGTGGGAACGCCGTAGAGCGACGTCGCCCGCTCGTCCTGCACGGCCTGCAGCGTGGCCGCGGGATCGAATGCGGCGGCCGGGATGACGGCGGTCGACCGGTGCGAGACGATCGCGAGCGTGCCGATCACCATCCCGAAGCAGTGGAAGAACGGGACGGGCAGGACGACGCGGTCGGCCTCCGTGTACCCCAGCAGCTCACCGATCGAGAATCCGTTGTTGAGGATGTTGTGATGGCTGAGGGTCACTCCCTTGGGGAAGCCCGTCGTGCCGGAGGTGTACTGGAGATTGACGGGGTCGTCGGCCGTCACCTCCGCCTCCGCCTGCTCCAGGCGGGTGCTCCACCGCGCGCCGGCGTCCTCCAGCAGTGCCCGGCCGCGCTCCAGCAGTCCGGCGAACGACTGCTGCGCGGGCACGTTCGCACCCGCCTCGGCCCCCAGTGGGCCCGGCACTGTGTCGAGGGCGAGGACGTCGACGCCGCCCAGCGTCTCCGCCGCCTCGTGCGCGATCGCGAGGTAGTCGGAGCGGGCATCCGCGATCTGCGCCACGACGGTGCGGGTGCCGCTCTGCCGCAGCACGTACTCGAGCTCGTGGGCGCGGTAGGCGGGGTTCACGTTGACGACGACACCGCCCAGGCGAGCGACCGCGTAGAGGACGAGCGTCCACTCCGGCACGTTCTGCGCCCAGATCGCCACCCGGTCCCCCGGCTGCACACCGCGGTCCAGCAGCGCGACGGCCAGTGCGCGCGTGTCCTCCTCCAGCTGCGCATACGTCCATCGGCGTCCGGACGGGACGTCGACCAGGGCCTCGCCGTCCGGCCGGGCGGCCGCAGCCGCCAGGAGATCGTCGCCCAGGGTCAATCCCAGCAGCGGGACGTCAGAGGTCCCGGAGCTGTAGGACGGGGTGGCGGATCGCGGGTTCACGTCGTCGTACTCCTCACTGTCGGCATTGAGCCGCCGGCGGCACC
Source organism: Brevibacterium senegalense (assembly GCA_020743695.1). Taxonomy (GTDB): domain Bacteria; phylum Actinomycetota; class Actinomycetes; order Actinomycetales; family Brevibacteriaceae; genus Brevibacterium; species Brevibacterium senegalense_A. The sequence goes on from DYUK01000225.1 coordinate 38,590, forward strand.
GACGGCGTGCGCCATCCTTGCATACCGTGACGCACCGCACATCCTGACACTCGGAACATCCCCGCCTGACACTCACACCTCCGCCGCCCGGACCCCGTGACCGCCCGGCCACGCATGTGACAGATCTGGGACAGTCCGCACGGGGTCGGGGCAGCACGGGAAAATAGAGTGGCACCATCGACGGTGCCGGGTGCGCCGTCCACCGCAGAAGGAGCGACCCCATGTCCACGAAGCAGAACCAGCGCCGGTTCGCAGCCCCCGCCCCCGCCGTCTACGAGGCGGTCACCGCTGCTGCGCAGAACGCGATCCAGGTGATGGAGCGCGACGAACAGACCCTCTCGCTCGTGTGGCAGACGAAGAAGTCGCTGTTCTCGTGGGGCCACATCGTGGGCGCCCGGGTCGCCCCGGACGGAGACGGCGCCGTCCTCGACCTGGTCGTCTCCGGCCTGCCGGACGCACCCCGGGCACTCATGGACGGGAAGAAGAACGAGTCGATGGGCCAGCGTGTGCTCGACGAGGTCGCCGCCCACCTGGAATGACCCGCCCGTCCGAGCTGCCCGTCTGAGCTGCCCGTCTGAGCCGCGGCGCGGAGGGATCTGTCAGGCGCACTGCCTAGGCTGGAGGCATGATCTTCCTCGTCCGCATCCTCGTCAACGCCCTGGCTCTGGCCGCCGCGGTCTTCCTGCTGCCGGGCGTCACGATCTCCGGCAGCGACTCGCTCGCCGCGTCGATCGGCGACACCCCCGCGACGCTCGTCGCCTATGCCTGCATCGCCCTGGTCTTCGGCATCGTCAACGCGTTCGTGAAGCCGATCGTCTCGTTCGTCTCGACGCCCCTCACATGCCTGACGCTGGGCCTGTTCTCCATCATCGTGAACGCGCTCATGCTCGTGCTGACGGCCTGGCTGTCGGAGTTCACGCCGTTCGTCCTCAGCATCGACTCGTTCTTCTGGTCCGCCGTGCTGGCCGCCATCGTCGTCGCGGTCGTCTCCGCACTGCTGGGCTGGCTCCTGCCGGACACCCGGTCCGAGGCCGTCCGTGACTGACGGGGACCGCGCCCCTGCGGTCCCCCTCTCCCTCCTCGACCGCGCGCTCACGCCGGCCGGCGTCGCCGACGCCGCCGTACTCGCCCGCGTCGTCGACCGGGCCCGCACGGCGGAGGACCTGGGCTTCCACGGCTTCTGGGTCGCCGAGCACCACGCCGTCCCCGGCATCGCCGGCTCCTCCCCCGCCCTCCTGGCCGGGGCCGTGGCCGCGGCGACCCAGCGCATCCGGGTGGGCACCGGCGGCCTCATGATCCCCACCCTCCCGCCGTTCCTCCTGGCGGAGCACATCTCCGTCCTCTCCGCGCTCCACCCGGGCCGCGTCGAGTTCGGCCTGGGCGCCAGCACCGGCTTCACCGCCGCCGTCCGTCGCGCGCTGCGCCAGTCCGACGACGCGGCCGGCGGCTACGACGACGATGTCGCCGCACTCGTCGACACACTGGGCGGCCGCAGCCCCGTCACCCTCCGCCCGCAGCCGGCCGCACCCGTTCCCCTCCACCTGCTCACCGGAGGGACCCGGCTGCCGCTGGCGGCCCGGTTGGGCCTTGGCGCTGTCGTGGGCGGCCCGTCCGTCCACCCACCGGTGGACGCGGCCCACGGGGACGACCGCCGAGGTCCCGGTCACCCGGAGCACTCCCCGCTGGCCCGGTACCGGCGGGACTTCCGCCCCTCGCCCCACGGCGAACGGCCGCGGGTGATCGCGAGTGTCACCGTCGCGGTCGCCCCGACGCCGGAGGCGGCGCAGCGGCTGGCGCTGCCGGAGGTGTGGGCGACAGCGCTGTCGCGCTCGACAGGCTCCTTCGACCCCCTGCAGCCGGTCGACGCGCTGGACCCGGACCGACTCACGCACCAGCAGGCGCGGCGCGTGCGGCGACAGCTCGACACGACCGTGCACGGCACGCCGGAGCACGTGCAGGAGCGTCTCACCGCGATCGCGCGGTGGACCGGGGCGGACGAGCTGCTGCTGACCGGCGGGGTGTCCGACCCGGAGGCCGGCGCCCTGTCCGACCGCCTGCTGGCGGGTCTGTCGATCCGGCGCTGAGCCGCGTGCTTCAATGACGAGCATGGACACGTCCCCCTCCAGCGCCGGCGACGCACGGCACCACCGCAGGCACCCGGAGTCCGTTCGCTCGCAGCACCGGTCCGCCGTCGAGGAGGCCTCGGACGCCCACAGCCCGTCCGAGGTCCACGAGTACCGCATCGACCTCGAGCGGCTGCGGTTCTCGCCCTACTTCGGTCGGCTGTCCGCAGTCACGCAGGTGGTGCCGCAGTCCGGGGTGGGCCCCATCATGCACAACCGGCTCACGCACTCGCTCAAGGTCAGTGCGGTCGCGCGCGTCATCGCCGCGAATCTCGCCGCCCACCAGGCCCGGCACCGCGCGCACGCGGACGGTCGCGGCGCACCCGACCCGGTGGGCGCGACGCTGACGCACCTGGGCGGCTGCGACACGATCGTCGCCCAGTCCGCCGCGCACGCGCACGATCTGGGCCATCCCCCGTTCGGGCACCTGGGCGAGCGGACCCTCGACCGGATCGCCCGGACGGAGCTGGGCCTCCCGGAGGGGTTCGAGGGCAACGCGCAGACCTTCCGGATCCTCACCGCACTCGACACCCTGGGGCGTGACTTCCCCGGCCTCAACCTCACCGCAGCGGTGCGCGCCTCCGTACTCAAGTACCCGTGGACGCGCGGGCAGTGGGCGGGCGTCGACCTCGAGCAGGTGCCGGCGGAAGCCCGCCCCCGTGGAGTGGGCCTCGATCCCACGGGCGGGGCCGTCAAGTTCTCCGCGTACGCCCTCGAGGCGGAGGAGATGGATGCGGTGCGCTCCGCGTTCCCCACGATCGATCCGTTCCAGCAGACGGTCGACTGCGCGATCATGGATCTGGCCGACGACATCGCCTACGCGGTCCACGACCTGGACGACTTCGTGCGCGCGGGTGTGCTCCAGCAGGCGGAGGTGGCCGGGGAGTTCCACGCGTGGCTGGGCGATGATCCAGGCCTGCGCGACTCGGACACCCGGGATCTGCGGATCCGTTGGCGGGAGCCCGGCGCCTCCCTCGAGCTGCTGCGCCGCGATGCGCTGCGCAAGGACCCGTGGATCGCCCACAGCGACGAGTTCGAAGCAGCGGTGCGCCGCATCAGTGCGGATCTGGGCGATGACCTGCTCACCCGGCCGTACGACGGGGGCGGCGAGGCGGAGCGCAAGGTCTCCGCGTTCACGCGACGCTGGATCGAGCGACTGCGCACCAGCGTCGTCGTCGAAGCCGAGCCACCCGTGCGCGGCGGACACGTGCGGCTGGACCGGCGCGCCTGGCACGAGGTGCTGGTCCTCAAGTTCGTGCACGCGCGCTTCGTGCTCGACCTGCCGGACATCGCCCTGGCGCAGCGCGGCCAGCGGCGGGTCCTCGAGGAACTGGTCCGCGGCTTCGACGCGTGGCTGTCCGACCCCTTCGACGGCGGCCGCGCACCCCGGCGCCTGCTCGAATGGGTGGACCACACGACGGAGGCGACGTTCGCGCTGCGGGACCGCCGGCCCGACCTGCTGCTGGGCGCTGCGGACGACGCGGGGCTGCGCAGGCAAGGCCGATCACGGGCGATCCTCGACTACGTCGCCTCGCTCACGGACCAGCAGGCCGTGGCGACCCACGCCTCGCTCACCCGCGGGTGAGCGGACCCCTCAGTACGCGACGAGGTAGACGACCGCCCCGATGACCGCACACGCGCAGACAGCGAAGCACAGGTAGGCCGACGCCAGGCGCAGTCGCTGCTGACCGGGAGTGAGCGGCTCCCGCAGCATGACCTTCGCGACCTTCTTCTCGATCTTCGCCGCCTGCTTGGGAGACCGCACGGCGATCGCGTCGGGGAACTCCGCGGGCGGCACGACCGGCGGACGGCCTCCGGAGACGAGCATGCGCAGGCCCAGCGCGTAGAAGAAGACGCCCACGGCCGCGCACGCGAGCGAGACGATGAAGACCTCCACGAATGCGAACCAGTCGATCATGCGCGATCCCTCCCCTGGGCCTTCGAACCCTGACCCTTGAAGTCGACGGCGTTCCCCGACTCCGCGACATCGCTCACCGCGTTCGAGTGATCGACGCGGGTCGCCAGCGAGCGGACGTAGAGGTAGACGACGATGCCGCCGGCGACCGCCGCGTCCAGCAGGAGCCCCCAGGGGCCCACCCACATGATGACGAGTGTCGCGAGCGCGCCCACGAGGCCAGCGGCCGGCAGCGTCAGCAGCCACCCGGACACGATCTTCCCGGCGGTCGACCATTTGACGGTCGATCCGCGCCGCCCCAGTCCGGACCCGATGACGGAACCGGAGGCGACCTGGGTGGTCGAGAGTGCGAATCCCAGCGCGGAGGACACGAGGATCGTGGCGCCGGTCGAGGTCTCCGCAGCGAAGCCCTGCGCGGGCCGCACCTCCGTGAGTCCCTTCCCCAGGGTGCGGATGATCCGCCACCCGCCCATGTACGTGCCCAGCGCGATCGTGATCGCGCACGTGAGCACGACCCACAGCTGGGGCTCGTGGTGAGCGGCCGACTGCCACCCCACCGTGATGAGCAGCAGGGTGATGATGCCCATCGTCTTCTGCGCGTCGTTCGTGCCGTGCGCCAGTGCGACGAGCGACGAGGTGAAGATCTGGCCCCGTCGGAATCCGTCGCGACCGTTGGGCTTGCCGTCGTAGCGCCGGGTCATCCGGTAGGCGATCTTCGTGGCGACGAAGGCGACGATGGCGGCGGTCAGCGGGGAGAGGACGGCGGGCAGGATGATCTTCGACAGAACGCCGCCGGCATTCACCGCGGTGTAGCCCACTCCCACGATCGTGGCGCCCAGCAGACCGCCGAACAGCGCGTGCGACGAGCTGGACGGCAGCCCCAGCAGCCACGTGAGCATGTTCCAGAAGATCGCGCCGATGAGTCCGGCGAAGATGACGAACGGGAAGAAGTCCGCACTGATCCGGTCCTCGTGGATGATGCCGCCGGACACGGTCTTCGCGACCTCGGTCGACAGGAGCGCGCCGATGAGGTTGAGGATCGCGGCCAGTGCGACGGCCGTCCTGGGCTTGAGGGCTCCTGTGGCGATGGGCGTCGCCATGGCGTTCGCCGTGTCGTGGAAGCCGTTCGTGAAGTCGAAGAAGAGTGCGAGCGCGATGACCAGCACGACTGTGAGTGTGAGGAATTCCACTGACTACCTCGGGTCGGAGGAACCGTGCGGACCGGTCCCCGTGCGGGGGCCCGGTCCGGGCGGTGGCAGTCACGTCGGCGCGGACTCTCCCGTCGACCGGCATTCACTGCGAGTACATCTCATCGTAAACAGAATGTCACTCGAGCGGTAGCGCGGCGGCGACGTCCGCGGCCAGGAGGGCGGCCTCGGCGTCGGTGAGGGCGTGGACCGTGAGCCGCAGCCGGTGCGCGACCGCGTCCTGTTCCCCCACCCGGAAGTCCTCGCCCGCGCGCACCAGCCAGCCGCGGTCGGCCAGAGGCCGCAGCACGGTGCGGGCGGGGACCGGCAGCTCCACCCACAGGTTCAGGCCGTCGCCGGCGGTGGCGGGCACGCCGTGCTCGGTGAGGATCCGGGCGACGGCTTCGTTGCGCCGGGCGTAGTGGAGGCCCGCGCACTCGATCTGCGCGCTCGCCTCCGGATCCGTCAGCAGTCCGTGCGCCACGCGCTGCAGCAGGTGGCTCACCCATGTGGTGCCCGGCCGCAGTCGCATCGCGAGGCCGGCGGCGGTGTCCGCGTCCGAGGCGACGAGCGCGACGGCGATGTCCGGGCCGATGAACTTCGACAGTGAGCGCAGCAGTGCCCAGCGGCGGTGCCCCGGACCCACGAGCGAGTGGAACGGCCGCCGGGACAGGAGTGAGAAGTAGTCGTCCTCGATGACGAGGACGTACGGGTGGCCCGCGAGCACCTCCCGCAGGGCGGCGGCGCGCGCGGCGGACCGCGACGCGCCGGTGGGGTTCTGCGCGCGGGGCGTGCTGATGACGGCGCGGACGCCCTGATCCAGCGCCGCGCGCAGCCCCTCGACCGTCATGCCCTCGGCGTCGACGGGGACCGGGACGGGCCGGTACCCGCCCACCCGGACGGTGTGGATGCTCGAGAGGAAGCACGGATCCTCGAGCGCCACGGCGTCGTCACGGCCCAGCGACTGGGCCAGCAGGCGTTCGACGGCGTCCGCCGCTCCGTTCGTGACGGTGAGCGAGAAGTCGTCCGGGACGTCCGGGCCGATCCAGTCGCGCGCCCACGCCTCGAGGTCCGGGTCGAGCACCGGTGCGCCGTAAAGGACGGGACCGCCGTCCAGGGTCCGCAGGACGGGCGATAAGTCCGGGATGAGCGCGGGATCCGGGTTGCCGCTGGCGATGTCGCGCAGCGTCGCCTGCGGAGCGTAGCCCTCCTGCGCGACCGGCTCGATGCCGGCGATGCGCGTGCCCGCCCGCCCCTGTGCTTCGACGATGCCGGCCCGGGCCAGCTGGCCGTACGCGGCGACGACCGTGTTGCGGTTGACGCCCAGCTGCTCCGCCAGCGCGCGCACCGACGGCAGGACGTCGCCGGGCACCAGGGCACGGCGATCGCGCAGGGATCGGATCGATTCCGCGATGTCCGCCGCCGTGCCGCCGGTGATGCGCGCGGTTGCGTCGTCGGGGTGCGCCGCCGCCATGTCGCCCTCCTCTGGTGGTCGCTTCCGCTCCATGCTACGTTACGGCCTATGCCAATCTCTGGCATAGGCCAAACGAAGCGAGGAAGAGCATGACACCGCAGTCCACCCCGTCCCAGTCCGCCGCGCCCGAATACGTTGCGCCCGCCGTCGAGTTCGCCCGATCCCTCACCGGCGGGGTCATCATGGACGTCGTCACCCCGGAACAGGCGCGGATCGCCGCCGAGGCCGGCGCCG
>DYUK01000226.1 GCA_020743695.1 Brevibacterium senegalense
CCGGAGCGGGTGTGCGGATTCGTGTGCACGGTGATGGGCGCGCCGGTGCGCACGTGCGCCTGGCCGACGGCCCGCATGACGCGCTCGACGCCGGGTGTCAGGCCCTGCTCCTCGATCGCGCACTTGAGGAACGCGGCGCGCACGCCGGTGTCCGCGATGCCCTTCGTCAGGTCCTTCACGAACATCTCCGTGAGCGGTTCCGGCTGGTCGAAGAGGAGACCGGGGCCGGTGTAGTGGAACTGGAAGGGGATCTCGTTGTACGTGTACAGGCCGGTCGCCGCGATGATGTTCAGATCGACGCGCTCCGCGATCCGCTGGATGCGCGGGATGTACCGGCCCAGGCCCAAGACCGTGGGGTCCATGATCGAATCGATGCCCAGGCTCGCGAGCTCCGTCAGGTCCGCGACGGCCTTCTCGACCATCGCCTCCTCGTCCCAGTCCTGATAGTTGAGGCGGTGCTCCTCCCCCAGCACGAACACGTGCTCGTGCGCGAGCGTCCTCCCCAGGTCCGCGCTATCGATCGGACCCGTCACCGTCTGCACTGTCGCCATGTCCGCCATCCTCCTGAGCCTCGTCGCTCATCCAGTGGTCCTCCGGCACCACCTCGCCGTGGTGTCGTGCGTGTGGGGTCGCCCCTCCTGCGCGGGTCGCCCCACCTGCGACTGTACTCACCTGCACGAACGGAGTCACTGGTGACCGCGGGCGTGTGTCTGCAGAAGGGTGACTACCGGAAGGGGAAGGTGGCGAGTGGAACGGACCGCACCTCCGGCATCGTGCCAGGGCACGTCCCGAAACGTTTCAGCCTGGTCGGCCACTCACGCGGACGGGCCGGTCGCGGTCCCCTCCGCGATCGCCACCAGATCCGCTGCGGCCCCCGTCAGCCGCCGAGGCCCCGTCCACACCGCGGTGAACTCCCGTTGGAGACCCCCACCGGTCACACCCCCGGCAGACACACCCCCACTGGCCACGCTCGCGCCGTGCCCGGTCCGGCTCGCTTCCTGCCCACCCACACTGTCTGCGCCCACCTCGTCCGCACCCACTCCGTCCAGCGGGACGCGCAGCAACTCGCCGGATTCCAGCTGGGCTCGGACGGCTCGGGCGCTCAGGACGGCCGGACCGGCTCCGGACGCCACCGCGATCCGCACGGCGGCGTTGCTGCCCAGCTCCAGGGCAGGAGGTGCCTGCGGGAGGTCGCCCAGGACGACCGCAAGTGCGTCGCGGGTGCCGGAACCGCCCTCGCGGACGACCAGCGGAGTCGCGGCCAGCTCGGCGGCGTCGACCGGTGCGCTGCGGTCAGCCCACGGGTGGTGCGGGGCGATGACGAGGACCAGCTCGTCCTGGGCGACGACCCGGGAGTGGATGTCGCGGGGAACGTGCGGGGTCTCGATGAAGCCCAGACGCAGGCGTCCCGACCTCACGTCCTCGATGACGTGCGTCGAGTTCTCGACTTCCAGGAGCACGCGCGTGGACGGGGCGATGCGGCGCAGATCCGTCAGCCATACGGGGACCAGATGCTCCGCGATCGTCATGCTGGCGCCCACGCGCAGCTCGGGGGCCTCGGCATCCCGGGTCGTGCGCAGCCAATCGGTGAAGTGGTCGGCGGCCTCGAGCAGCTCCCGTGCGTGGGCCGCGTAGACCAGGCCGGCCGGGGTGGGCCGGGACCCGCGGGGGTGACGGTCCAGCAGAGGCGCACCGGCCTCGGCCTCGAGGCGGGCGATGAGGCGGCTGGCATTGGGCTGGTGGATCGCCAGCCGACGAGCGCCGGCGCCCAGGCTGCCCTCGTCGACGACGGCGACGAAGAGGGCGAGCGCCTGCAGGTTGGGCAACGAGGTGGCCTCGGATGACATATCAGAATGATATGCCCTGGGACGGAACTCCTGTCTACCGCGCGTCACCCGCAGGCACGAGAGTCGTCACCATGAGTTCACCTGCGCACTTCGGCTCGGCAGGCGCACCTGGTAGGCCGGACCACCCGACTGCGGACCAGCCCGTGCCCCCTGTGGACCAACCCGTACGACGCACAGGATCGGCGGTTCCTTCGGATGGACGCCAGTCGCCCGGTCACGCGTCCGCCCCCAGTCGCCTGCCCGGCATCGTGCTGGCCGCGGTGGCGGGCATCGTGGCGACGGTCGTCGGCTCCTACCTGCCCGGGTTCAGCCCGCTGCTGCTGGCGATCATCGTGGGCATCGCCGTGGGCAACCTCGTGCCACTGCCGCAGTCCACCGCACCGGGCCTCACGTACAGCTCGAAGACGCTGCTGCGCGCGGGCATCGTGCTGCTGGGGCTGCAGGTGGTGCTGGGCGACATCCTGGGGTTGGGCGTGGGGATGATCGCCGTCGTCGTCGCGATCGTGGCCGGCGGCATCCTGGGCACGCTGGCGATCGGACGGCTCCTGGGCACGTCGCCGGTGCTCACGATCCTCGTGGCCTGCGGGTTCTCGATCTGCGGCGCGGCAGCGGTGGGTGCAGTCGCGGGCGTCGTCGACCCCAAGCAGAAGAAGGGCGAGGACGTGGCCACCGCGATCGCGCTGGTCGTCCTCTTCGGGACGATCATGATCCCACTGCTGCCGCTCACCGCGCGGCTGCTGGGCTTGGAGACCACGACGGCAGGCCTGTGGGCCGGCGGCGGCATCCATGAGGTCGCCCAGGTCGTGGCCGCCGGCGGAGTCCTGGGCGGCGGCGCGCTCGCGGTCGCCGTCATCGTCAAGCTGGCAAGAGTCCTCATGCTCGCCCCCGTCATCGCAGTGCTGAGCTTGCAGGCGCGTCGAGCCGCCGACCGCGCGGAGACCGGAACGGCGGCCGACGGAGACTCCGCGCGGACCGGCTCCGTCTCGTCGGCCAGCGGCGATCACCCCACGAAGCTGCCACCCATCGTGCCGCTGTTCGTCGCAGGGTTCCTGGCGATGGTGCTGGTGCGGTCGTTCGTCCCCCTGCCGGAGGCCGTGCTCACCACCGCCGGCCTCGCCCAGACCCTTCTACTGTCTACCGCGATGTTCGCGCTGGGGTGCGGTGTGAAGTTCAGGAACCTCATCCATGTGGGTGCCCGTCCCTTCATCCTTGCCGCACTCTCGACTGTGCTCGTGGCGGGCCTCGCTCTGGGAGGCGTGCTCCTCGTCGGATGATCCCCGACTGCGTCGCCGTCAGAACGGCGGCGGCTCGTCCGAGGTGTCTGCGCCGGCCATATTCGGCACAGGTGTCCCCAAGCGAGACGCACCCACGTCCGCTGACCGGGCACGATCCAGCAGCCGGTCCGGTGGAGTGTCCTGATCCGTGTCCCCGATGGAAGGCGGCACCGCCGTGGACTTCACCCCCATGGGCAGGACCCAGACGATCTCGTCACTAGAGACCCGGCGCAGCCCGATGATCCCCATCGTCTTGAGCTGATGGTGGTGCTTGCACAGCGGATGCAGGTTCTCGACCACGGTGAGCCCGCCCTTCGCAGGATCCTTCTTCGAGAAGCTGCAGCAGTGGTCGATCTCGCAGGATGCGGCGTGCCGACTGCAGCCGGGCGCGGTGCAGCTGCGCCACTTCTGGCGGACCGTCCGCCGCATCCCGGCCGTGGGTTCGTAGGTCTGGGCGATGTCGTCCGTCACGGCCCCGGTGACCGGGTCGGTGATGATGCGCACCCACGAGGTCGCGTACGAGGCGATCTCTCTGCACGTGGGCGCTGAGAGCGTCGCATCCCCCGTCGTCCACCCCGGCGTCTCGTTCATGCCCAGCAGCGTCGATGCCGGCACCGTCACGTGCACCGCCGCCTGCTTCCGCAGCCACGTGCCGTCCGTGGGGCAGAGGACGTCGATCAGCTCACCGTCGTCGGCGGCATGGTGGCCGACGGGTCCGAGGTCCAGGGAGGGTGTCGCCGCGTCGCCCGCCACGTCCGCGTCACGACCGGCAGGTGCGCCGACACCAGCAACAGCACCACCGGCGCCGGCACCAACAGCACCGGAACCGACCCGCACCTGCGTCTGCGGGCGGGATCCCGCCAGCAGGTCGAACGTGAGCTGCGCGATGGTCCGCAGATCCGCCACACGGCTGTCCCAGGCGTTGATATCCCCCTGGTCCGTGGACACACCCGTCCCCTGATCCTCCACACCCAGGCCTGACAGCTCCCGGCGACGGATCGCACGCGCCGTGGCCCGCGTGCGCTGGTAGAGCGCATCGAGCATATGGATGGGGCCCGTCAGCGTGAGGATCCCGGTGTCGTCATCGCACCGCTCCAACCGGACGCTCCGATTGCGCCGAGGCGCCTCCGGATCCTCAGGTACGGGGACGAGGGTGCGAATCTGCTTGCGCGTCAGCTTCTCGAACTGATCCATCGAGAGATCCGGACGCATCGAGTCAAGGTACCGGTCCAGCGCCCGCACCTCCGAAAGCGGGAGGAGTGCGTCGTCGACCCGGCCCACCAGTCGTGCGATGCGCTCGAACGCGAGACGGCCCTGCGCAACGGACGTCAGCAGGTTGTGGAACCCCAGGAACCACACCATCGCCTGCGTCACCCGCCGCGTCGCGGACGCGCGCTTCGTTTTGCGCATGTGCGCCGACACGATCAGGAGGTCCTCCGACCGCAGCAGACGGCCCGCCTGGGTGGAGATCCGGGGGTCCGTGTCGGCATCGACGTCCGGATCCGCGTCGTCGAAGAGCCCTTCTGCGGACAGGAACCGCTCCAGCGCGTCCTCCCCGCCCTCCCTGTTGAGCACGCGTGCCAGCGCGAACGCCGCCAGTTGCGCGGCCTCGAGCGCCTGAAGACGACCGGAATCCTCATTCGACCCCACCCACTGGCCCAGCAGTCCCACCGTCGTGAACTGCGGACCCGGATCCGACTGCCCCTGAGCGTCCGCCCGCTGCGGGAACCCGTCGCGCGTCTCTGCAGACGCTCGGTCCGGCGCTGTCGACAGGTCGAGCGGAAGTGCGGGCGCACAGGCCGGCACCGCATCGCGGGCACCGGCCGACGGCGCGGACTCAGTCAGCTCAGACGACTCAGCAGGAATCTCCTTGCCGAAGGTCCCGTCCGCGACCCGGGCGATCGCGTCACGGACGTTCTGGACCGTGAGGATCTGCAGGGCAGGGCGAGGCAGTCGATCAGGACCAGTGGTCACTCGTTTGGGCCGCTCCATGGGGTACGCCTCCTGCGTCACTCAGGCCAACATCGAACCTCACTGTTCGACGTACCACCATGATATTCGATTCTCTGTTCGATATTCAACCCCTGAATCGAACGAATCTTCCTGAATGGCCCCGATGGAGTCGGAAGCCATTCGTGCGCAATGGACGATGCCCCATGATGCACACCAGCGCGCACCCCAGCACGCGCTCCGACCCCGACACACGAGGCAACCCTCAGCGCAGGAGGCAACCCTCAGGGCACGAACGTCACCGGGTCGACTGCGGCCTCGTGGGTGTCGCGCAGGTGGCCGCGCAGGGCCTCGGCGAAGCGGACGACATCCCGCTCCCGCAGCGCGTCGATGAGCTCGCGGTGCTCCGCGAGCATCTCCTCGCGCCGTTCGATGAGCCTCTCCCCCTGCCGGAACAGCATGTACCGGCGTCGGTCCGCCAGTCGATCGCTCATCTCCAGCAGCACGTCATTGCCGCTCACCTCGACGAACATCCGGTGGAACCCGGTGGTGGCATCGATGAAGGCGCGCAGATCCTGCGCCGCGAGCGCGCGAGCCTGAGCTTTGAGCGACTCCTCGAGACGCGGCACCAACCGCTCGATCATCCCGGGCGTCGCACGCTGCACCGCGGCCGCCTCCAGGACGTACCGGGCATCGGCGACCTCTGCGATGTCCCGCACGCTCAGCCCGTTCACCAGGGCACCGCGCTTGGGGTAGATCGTCACCCACTGCTCGTCCTGCAGCCGCACCAGCGCGGCGCGCACAGGCGTCCGGCTCATCCCCAGTCGGTCTGCCAGCCCGCTCTCACCCAGCATCTCCCCGGCCGCGAGCTCACCCTCGAGGATCGCATCGCGCAGGTGACGATAGGCGCGCTCCGCAGCGGACGAACCTCCGCGCGCAGATGACGACGCGATCGACTGCGCAGACGACGATGTCGGCCCGACACTCGATCCCGCAACCAGCCCATCACTCGACCCAGGAAACGGCCTGGCACCTGACCCGGACGACGCTTCCGACACCTCGCCACCACCCTTCGCTCGCACCGGATTCCCACCAGTATCCCCCGCCATCCTGCCCCGCACACACAGGCCCCGCACCTCTTCCGACATACCCCGACCCCATGTAGGATGCATCTTGTATCCCAGTTGGCGCCAGCCACTCCCCCGCAGAACCACCCACCCCCACACCGTCGAAGGACCCACGCGTGTCATCCCACCGGCTCACCCTCGCGAAGCTGTTCACCGCCCAGTTGTTCTCCGGCGCGGGCATCGCGTCCGGCTACGCCGTGGGCGGCCTGCTCGCCGAGCAGATCACCGGCCGCACAGCCATGGCCGGCTTCGCGCAGATGAGCGTCATCCTGGGCGCCGGCCTCGTCGCCTACCCGCTCGCCACCCTCGCCGGCCGCTATGGCCGCCGCACCGCGCTCACCCTGGGGTTCGGCACCGGCACGCTGGGCGCCGGCGTCGTCCTCGTGGGCGTCGCCGTGGGCTTCCTGCCGCTCTTCATGCTGGGCATGATGCTGTGCGGCTCCTCGACCGCGGCCGGTCTGCAGGCCCGGTATGCGGCCTCGGACACGGCGGACCCGCAGAGGCCGGGCCGGGCGATGTCGATCGTCATCTGGGCGACGACCGTGGGCTCCGTCCTGGGGCCCAACTTCACGGAGCCCGGCTCCCGACTGGGCGACTTCCTGGGCATCAACCCGCTGTCCGGCCCCTACCTCATCTCGATGGGCTGCTTCGCGCTGGCCGCCCTCGCCGCCTTCTCGCTGGGCTCGGTGCGGAGAACCGCCGCCGAGGCCCCCACACCCGCCACCGGCACCGCACCCGCCGCGGCCCAGGCCTCCCCCACCCAAGCCACCCGCCCCTCCCTGGGCGAGTCGTTGCGCTACCTCCTGTCCCGCCCGGTCGCCCGCTACGCGGTCATCACCGTCATCACGGGCCAGATGATCATGACGAACGTCATGGTCATGACGCCGGTCCACATGGACCACCAGCACTTCGACCTCACCGCCGTGGGCATCGTCGTGAGCATCCACATCATGGGCATGTACGTCTTCTCGCCCGTCTTCGGCTGGATGTCCGACCGTTGGGGCCCGCGCACCGTCATCACCGTCGGCATGGTCGTCTACGCCGTCACCATCGTGCTGGGCATCTACGACTCGCTGCTGCCCACCTCGAACTTCCTCATCCTCAACACCGCCCTCTTCCTCCTGGGCGTGGGGTGGTCGATGTTCCTCATCGGCGGCTCGTCCCTGCTGGTCAAGAGCGTGGACGAGCGCATGCGGGTCCCGCTCCAGGGCGTCTCCGACTCCGCCATGAACCTGGGCGGCGCGCTCATGGCCGCCTTCGCGGGCACGCTCCTCAACGCGGGCGGCTTCTTCCTCATCAATGCGGCCGCCGCCGTCGTCCTGCTCGTCAACATCCTCTTCGCGGTCCTGGCGAACCGCCGGCCTCAGTCCCCCGCCGAGGCCGAAGAGACGATCCCCGCCACCGTCCGGTAGCCGTCCGGCAGGTGGATCCCGGCCACCGCCGATGCCTCCGTCATCGGCACGACGTGCACCTCGCCCGAGGCCACGGCCGGCACCCGCTGGACCGCCGCCGCTTCCAGCAACTGGGCGAAGGGCTCCTCACCGGCGCCCATGAAATCCTCGAGCAGGATGATGTCCGGATCGGCCTTCACCAGCAGCTCCGCGTCCAGTGGGGCCGTCCCGGTGAGTCCGGCATCGGCGGCTGCGTCGACGGCACCGGCCCGCACGGCCAGGCCCGGCAGCATGAGTCCGCTGTCCATCGCCATGACGGTGCCGCCACGAGCCATGAGGGCGAGCACCCGCGGGGCCTCGCCGGCACCGGAGGAGTCTCCGGCAGCGGACGGGTCGGCGGCAGCGGGCGTCTGGCCGGCCTCGGCGTCGGACGAGGCCCCGGCGGCGGGAGTGTCGCCGGCAGCGGGCGTCTGGGCGGCCTCGGCGTCGATCTCCTGGATGCCCTCGAGCAGCGCGTCCGCCTGCTTCGTCGCTTCGTCCTCCTCGCCCAGCGCCTCGCCCACCCGCAGAAGTGCGTCGGCGTAGGCCTCGGGGGTGGCGAAGTCGTCCGAGGACAGGGCCAGCGACTCGACCCCGGCGTCAGCCAGCTGGTCGCCGGCGGTGCGCTCCCCGGCGTGGCGGGCGGTCGTGAGGACGAGGTCGGGCGAGTGGGAGAGGATCTGCTCGACGTCCGGCTCGACGCCGGCGGGGATCGTGGCCTCCACCTGCTGGGCCAGGTCCGGGAGCATGCCCATGTGCGGCGAGCGCGAGGACTCGCTGACGGCGGCCATGCGCTCCGGGCCGGCCAGCAGGAGGGCCATGTCGGAGACGTCGGAACTCACCGCGACGATGCGGGTCGGCTGCTCCGCCGAGGCCGCGGTCGCCTCGCCGTCGCTGGTCGGGGTGCAAGCGGTGAGGGCGAGGACCGCGAGGGCGGCGATCGCGCTGATCGTGCGTGAGGGGGTCGGCATGGGTGACCTTTCGTGGAAGTGGGATGGGTGAGTCGGGTGAGCGCTCATCGCGCGATGCGGCGTCGGCGCAGAACGAGCACCAGCAGGAACGGGGCGCCGATGAGGGCGGTGATCGTGCCCGTCTGGAGCACGACGGGGGTGAAGAGCATGCGGGCGGCGGTGTCCGCGACGGTGAGGAACACACCGCCCAGCAGGAAGGACGCGGGCAGGAGGATCGTGTGGCGCGGGCCCGTCAGCAGGCGGACCAGGTGGGGCACGACGAGTCCCACGAAGCTGATGATCCCCGTGATCGACACGGCTGCGGCGGTCGTGAGGGCCGCGGCGGCCAGCACGAGGTGCGTGACACGGCGGACCTCGACACCGCCGGCGCGGGCCAGGTCCTCGCCCAGGTCCAGCATGTCGAGCTGGCGGCAGCAGCCGACGATGACGGCCGCGCCCAGGAGAACGGGGCCGGCGGCAAGTGCGACGTCGGACATCGTGCGGCCGGACAGGTCTCCGTTGAGCCAGAAGACGGCGGATCGGGCGGCGTCGCCGTCAGGGGCGTTCGCGATGACGGCGGAGATGATCGCGCCGCAGAACGCGTTGAGGGCGATGCCCACGAGGAGGAGGGTCGCGGCTGAGCCGCTCCGTCGGCCCAACCCCGCCAGCTGCACCGCGGTCGAGACCGCGAGTGCCCCCGCGAACGCGCCCAGCGGCAGCGTCCACGGCGCGGTGACGGCGACCCCGGTGACCAGCAGGAGCACGGCGACGACGGCGGCGCCGGAGGAGACGCCGGTGATGCCGGGCTCGGCCAGCGGGTTGCGGAACACCGTCTGCATCGCGGCGCCCGCGACTGCCAGCGCACCGCCCACCAGGACCGCGGTGAGGACGCGCGGCAGGCGGATGCCCGTCACCAGCAGAGCGGCGCCGTCCTGGGGCCGGCCGGTCCAGGCGGAGGCGAGCGCGTCGAGAGCTCGGGGCAGGGAGCTGTCCACCGGCCCGATGCTGACGGCCGCCAGGCACGCCGCGACCAGCAGCCCCGTCAGCACGACGAGCCCGCTGAGGTGGCGCATCGGTGACATGGGGGCTTCCGTTCCGCGTGGCTGCCGGTGGCACGGGTGGCCTGGCAGAGGAGGTGGGGACGGACCTCACCCTAGGAAGCGGATTCTCGTATCGTCACAGACGCACATGTGCATGCGTGCATGCATCCGCGCTGGTGAGGACGGGTGCGTTCGTTCGGTGAGCAGGAGACGGGTGAAGGACGGCGACAGCCGGCCGACGGTGACCGGCGAGCCGTCAGGGGCCGTCGAGCAGGCAGTGACCCTCGGTCAGTCGCCGGGCAGCAGGGAGACGAGGAGGTCGGCTGCGGCGGTCACGTCGAAGTCCTCGTCCGCGAGGCGCTCCGCCACGATCCCGTCGATCGCCCCGCCGATGATGAGGGCGAGCGCGCGGGAGTCCACCGTCGCTGCTCCATTCTCCCCCGTCGCCGCCTCCGCCGCCGCATCGATGAGTCCGGCCAGGGGCGCCCACCGGGCCTCCGGCGCATAGTCGACGACCTGCTCCCTGCCCACCTCTGCGAGGACCCGCACGTGTTGCGGATGATCGCGCAGGTGCGCCACCATCGCCCGGATGTAGACGGCGGGTCTCTCGCTCACCGGGGCGGCGTCGATCGCGGCACCCACGGATGCGACGAGCGCGTCCAGCACCCGCTGGTAGGCCGCCGCGATGAGCGCGTCCTTCGATCCCACGTGGTAGAGGACCGCGGCCTTCGTGATGCCGGCGGCCTCCGCGATCCGGGCCAGAGAGGCCCCCGCGTACCCGCGCTGGGCGACCTGCCCGATCGTGGCGTCGAGCAGCTGCTCCCGGCGTGCCTGCTCCGTGAACGTCCGCGGTCGCCCGCTCCCCGCGTCCCGGGCGGCGCCAGAGTCCGCTTCGGCAACACAGTCCGGTCCAGCACCGGCGTCCACTGCGGACTCCTGATCCTGCGTCGTCACGCGAAGTACCTCCTGCTCATCGGTGGTCCTGAGCGCACGGGCCTCACTGCCCTCGCGCTCACGGCATCCCGTCCTTGCTCTCGGCCCTGACTCTACCGTACGGTCAGACTACTGACCGATCGGTTAACGACGTGTCGGGGCCGGCACCGGCCCGTGGAAGGACCACCATGACGGACTCGACAGACCACACCTCCCCACGCACCCGCACAGCTCCGACCACCCGTACTGCCCCAACCGCCCGCACTGCCCGCGCCACTCGCTCCTCCCGCCGGCCGCGCCGTCGGATCCTCCTCGTCGCCCTCGCGATCATCGGAGTGGTCACGATCGCCGCGACCGTCGCGCTGCGCACGCCGTCGCCCGTGGGCCACTGGGACAGCGCGGAGGGACAGGACCGGTACCAGGCCGCCTACGACGAAGCGTTCGAGGACCTCCCCGATCCGGACGAGGTCCTCGACATCCGCACCGACTACGGCCTCGTCCGCGTCTACCGGTTCGCGACGACGCGGGAGGACGGGTCAGAGCACGACGAAACAACCGAGCACGACGGGACAGCAGAGCCCGACGACACCTCCCCGTCGCCCGTCGAGCCTCTGGTCCTCCTGCCCGGACGCAGCTCCGGCACGCCCGTCTGGGCGGACAACCTCCCGTCGCTGCGCGCGATCAGCGACGTCTACGCGATCGATCTGCTGGGAGAACCCGGTCTGAGCATCCAGTCCCGCCCGCTCGACACGGAGACGGACCAGGCGGCATGGCTGGACCAGACGCTCGCGGATCTGCCCGAGGACCGCTTCCACCTGGTCGGCTTGTCGATCGGCGGCTGGTCCGCGGCCAACCTCGCGACCCACACGACGGAGCACCTCGCGGCCGTCACGCTGCTGGACGCACCGCTCGTCTTCGACGATCTCCCGCTGGGCACCGTCCTCCGCACGATCCCGGCGGCGTTCCCCTGGGCTCCCCGCGCATGGCGCGACTCATTCAACTCGTACACCGCCGGCGGCGCCCCGGTCGAGGATGTCCCCGTCTCCCGCATGATCGAAGCGGGCACGCAGCACTACCGCCTGCGTCTGCCCGCTCCCGCCCGGATCGACGAGGCACGGGTGTCGCAGATCGACGTCCCCGTCCTCGCGATCATCGCGGGGGATTCCGTCATGCACGACCCAGCGGTCACCGCGGACACCGCGATCCGCGTCCTGGGTGCGGAGTCAGTCCGCGTCTATGACGACGCGTCGCACGCGATCAACGGCGAACACCTGCAGGAGATCGCCGCCGACATCGACGCCTTCGCCCGCTCGCTGCCCTGACCGCAGTCCGTGCCACCTGCAGTCCTCCGTGGAAGTGGACTACCGGTCCGAATACTCACGCTCACTCGCCACACGCCGCTCGTCCGCCGCGAGGATCGCCTGCGCGAACGCGAGGTCCTGGAGCGCGAAGCCGGAACTGTCGAACACGGTGATCTGCCGGTCATCCGACCGTCCGGGCGCCTCACCGGTCAGGACGCTGCCCAGCGCGGTGATGTCCGCAGAATCCGGCGCATGCGAGAACTCGCCGATCGCCCGTGACTGGTCCGGCAGGTCGCAGAAGAGGGCCGCCTCGTAGAGGTCCGGATCCAGTTCCTGCTTGCCGGACCCGTCCGCGCCCATCGCAGAGATGTGCGTGCCCGGCCGCACCCACTCCGCACGGATCACCGGCTCCTTCGCGTTCGTCGCGGTCACGACCACGTCGGCGCGCCGGACCGCGTCCTCGATCCCGGTCGCTTCGACGACGAGATCACCGGTTCCCGATGACCCCGTTCCCGAGGCCGCCAGCAGCTCCCGCAGCTCGTCCGCCCGGGTCTGTGCGGCCTGGGGTCTGCGACCGGCGACCAGCACCGTGTCGAAGTCCCGCACGCGGACGGCGGCACGGGTCTCGTAGAGCGCTTGGTGCCCGGTGCCCACGACAGCTAGCACCCGGGAATCCTCCCGCGCGAGCGTCTGCACGGCCAGCGCATCCGCCGCCGCGGTGCGGAACGCGTTGCCGGCGGCGGCCTCGACGACGGCGGCGACACGGCCGGTGTCCGGGTGGAGGAGCACGACCGTCGAGCCGTGGTTCGACAGTCCGTGCGCGTCATTGCCGGGCCAGTAGCTGCCGATCTTGATGACGGCCTCCGTCCCGGACGCACCCGATTTCACGGTGAAACGGTGGCCGTCACCCGTCACGGGGGCGACGACGACGGGATAAACGGTGCCGCCGGTGACGGAGGCGGTGAACGCGCTCCGGGCGGATTCCAGCGCCAGGTCCTCATCGACCAGGGCCTTCGAGACGGCTTCCTCCACGACACGGATCGCCATGGGCTCCTCCTTCTGTGCGGGTGTCTCCAGCTTACGGCCGAGCACGGACGCAGATACGTCTCAGGTCAGGGATCCCGGTGTGACCCAGGCACGGGCTGACCCGCACGGGACGTCGCGCTCAGCGCGGACCTCTCGCAGCCGGTACGAGGCGCGGCAGCAGGCGGACGCACACGACAAGGAGCAGGAGTTCGACGAGCGTCTGGGTCACGACGGCCAGCGGTGCCATCTCGAACCCCGCAGGCAGGGCGAGCGCCAGCGGGAGGACGACGAGCGAGTTCCGCGTGACCCCGCTCAGGGCGACCGCGCGGGTGGCGGGGACATCGAGCCGGACGAGGCGGCCCGCCACAATCCCCACGGCCAGCATCACCGCGGCAAATACCACAAACACCGGCACGACCAGCAGCAGCGAGCCCAGCAGACCGCTCACCGCACCGATCTGCGAGGCGACGGCGAGCGCCAGCGTCGCCACCATGAGCGGGACCATCGCGGACTCGACCGCGCCGGCGACACGGTCCACCCACGGAACCCATGCTGCGGCGGCCCGGGTGAGGGCGGCGGCCAGCAGCGGGACGACGATGAAGGTGAGGAACGCATGGACGAAGGGCTCGAGTGCCAGGCCGGCCACGGCCTCGGGCCCGGCCAGCAGTCGCAGCAGCACCGGCAGCAGGATGATCTGGACGAGCATGAGCAGCGGGGTGGCGGCCAGCAGCCGGGTCCGTGCTCCGCCGGCCAGCCCCGTGAACACGAGGACGTAGTCGATGCAGGGGGTCAGCATCACGAGCAGCACGCCCACGAGGAGGGCCTGATCGTGGGCGACCAGGCGCGACAGCGGCCAGACGACCAGCGGGACGAGAACGAAGTTCACGAGCAGGACGGTCGTGAGGAAGCGGACGTCGCGCAGCGCGGCGGTCAGCTGGACGAACGGGACGCCCAGGAAGGTCGCGTAGAGGAGGAGGGCCAGGACGGGGGCGAGTGCGGCCTCGGCGGGGCCGGCGATGGTGGGGACCAGGAGCCCCGCGGCACCGCCGACGGCCAACGCCGCGAGGTAGAGCGCCACCTGGTGGCGCTCACCCCACGCGACGAGGCCGGGCACCGTCGGGTCGGACACCCTCAGGCTGCGGGCTCGTGCTCGTCCTGGTCCTCCGGCTTCCGGATGAGGAACGCGAGGACGACCGGGACCAGCGCGATGCATCCGGCCAGCAGGAACGCGGCCCGCGCACCCGGAGCGGCGGCCTGGGCCGCCGTCTGCCCGGCGGCCTCACCGGAGTGCAGGGCACCGGAGTAGATCGCGACGAGCATCGCGGTGCCCGCCGCACCGGCGACCTGCTGGAGGGTGTTGAGGACCGCGGAGCCGTGCGAGTACAGGTGGCGCTTGAGCGACCCCAGCGACGCGGAGAACAGCGGGGTGAACGACCCGGCCAGCCCCAGCGACATGACCGACTGCACGATCACGAGCATCCACACCGGGGTGTCCTCGCCGACCCGCGAGTAGAAGAACATCGCGGTGGCGATCATGATCGTGCCCGGGATGAGCAGGACCCGCGGTCCCTGCGCGTCGTAGATCCGGCCCATGACCGGGCCCAGCAGCCCCATGAGCAGCGAGCCCGGCAGCAGGACCATGCCCGACTGCGCGGCGGAGAGGCCCGCGACCGTCTGGAGGAACAGCGGCAGGAGCGAGAACGTGCCGAAC
The DNA here is from genome assembly GCA_020743695.1 of Brevibacterium senegalense. GTDB lineage: Bacteria > Actinomycetota > Actinomycetes > Actinomycetales > Brevibacteriaceae > Brevibacterium > Brevibacterium senegalense_A. The sequence goes on from DYUK01000226.1 coordinate 14,590, forward strand.
ATCGCGAGCGCCACGACCGCCATGATGATGACGGACAGCGCGTAGTTGCGCGACCCGAACACCCGCAGATCCAGGAACGGGGCGTCCTTGCGCTGCAGCGCCAGCTGGCGCCACACGAAGAGGGCGAGGAAGAGGATCCCGGCGGCGACGAAGCTCCAGCCCACGACGGTCGCGGAGGACCCTCCGGCATCGCCGCCGTGCGCACCGCCGAACTGGCTGAGGCCGAACACCAGGCCGCCGAACGCCAGCGCGGACAGCGGCACGGAGATGGCGTCGAACGGTGCGCGGACCGTCTCGCCCAGGTTCGTCATCCACTTGGCGCCCAGGGCCATCGCGATGAGCGCGATCGGGAGGACGATCCCGAACAGCCAGCGCCAGCCCAGGTTGTCCAGCACGATGCCCGACATGGTGGGGCCGATCGCCGGCGCCAGGGAGATGACGAGGCCCACGCGGCCCATCATCCGGCCGCGGGAGTGGGGCGGCACGACGTTCATCATCGTCGTCATGAGCAGCGGCAGCATGATGCCCGTGCCCGCGGCCTGCACGATGCGGCCCAGCAGCAGCGGGAGGAAGCCGTGCGACACGAGGCACAGGGCCGTGCCCAGCGCGAAGGTCGTGATCGCGGCGAGGAACACCTGACGGGTCGTGAACCGCTGGACGACGTAGCCGGTCGTGGGGATGACGACCGCCATCGTGAGCATGAAGGCACTGGTGAACCACTGCCCCTGCTCCGGCGGAATGCCCAGGGCGACGTTGAGCTCCGGGATCGCGATCGCCATCGTTGTCTCGTTGAGGATCGCGACGAAGGCGGCGACCAGCAGGAGCCAGATGACCCGCATGCCTGCAGGATCGATCCCGTCCTTGTGCTGCGGCGTGACGGGCATGCTTCCGGTATCGGTGGTCACGGCTGTGCTCCGAGTCTGTAAGGTGCTGCGCGCACACGGGTGGCCGGGCCGATCGTGGCTGCGGCTGCACACGGGTGCGGAGTTGATGAACACTGTGGATGACCCGGAGCGCCTGGGTCGGGGCGCC
>DYUK01000227.1 GCA_020743695.1 Brevibacterium senegalense
GAGGCCGGCGAGGAGAAGGTCGCAGCCGCCTACCCCGCCAAGCGCCTGGGCGAGCCCGAGGACATCGCAGCGCTCGCCGCCTTCCTCCTCTCCGACGAGGCCTCCTGGATCACCGGTGAGCTGGTCGTCGCAGACGGCGGCGTCACCCTGGGCGGCGGCGCCTGACCGTCCGCACCACCACCAGGGCGGGGCTGGCCAACAGCCCCGCCCCGCCTCACTCGCGCCCGCCCACGATCCGGGCGTAGACCCCGAAGACCGGCTCCCCCGCCTCGTTCTTCGGGCGGTACCCGGCCAGGGCCTTGAGCAGCCGTGCGTTCCGCTCACCCGTGACCGGGTCGAGGTCCATGACCGCACAGCGCGGGATGGGCGCACCGATCCGCACCCACCGGTCCCCCAGCGCCATCGTGCGCCCGGCCCACGTCTCTTCGATGTAGGGGACATCCGTCTCGATGAGGCAGGTGGCCCGAAAGCGCACCGCCTCGTCCAGCAGGCCGGGACGGCCGACCCGTTCGGACAGCTCCGCCACCGAGGCCGTCGCCACGATCGAGACCGGCTCACCGTAGACGACCCCGCCCCGCGGAGCGCGCGCCAGTCGCACGGATCGCCCCAGCCATTGGGACAGGAGTGCCGCATGCGGCCCGTCGGTGAGCTCGAGGTCGACACTCCGCTTCCAGTAGTCGCACGTCACCGTCTCACCGGTGAGCTGCGGCGCGGCACGCACCGACCGCCCATCGGGCAGGACGAGCTCCAGCACCGGACCCGTCAACGACGCCCGGACCGCCAGCAGGCGGGGATTCTGCACCGTCCTGAGCACCGTCCGGCGCTCGACGTCGACCAGGCAGTACGCACGATCCCCCACGGGACCGTGCTCATCCAGAACCGCATCCTCGCGGATCATGTGCTGTGTCCCCTTCACCGGCGCGAACCCCAGCGCGCGCACGCGCAGCCGATCGCTCACCCGGTCCTCCCCACCCGCGACGCGAAGAACGCGAACAGCGCGGTCAGCACGATCGTCGCCGCGCACGTCCACCCGAACGCCGGGTGCATGGGCTGGAACTGCGTGAGCCCCATGAACACGGTCGACAGCACCGCGATGCCCAGTCCCAGGCCCGTCTGCTGCGCCGTCGCGACGAGCCCGCCCGTCAGTCCTGCCGCCTCGTCCGGCACCGCCGCCATGACGACGGAGACGAGCGGGCCCATCATGAGCCCCTGCCCGCCGCCCACCAGCAGACCGGCGATCTGGTACCACGCGAAGAACGGCTCGAGATCGGCGAGCGCCAGCACCGCGACCCCCGCCATCCCCACCCCCTGGATGAGGCTCGCGGTCAGCAGCAGCCGCCGTCCGCCCACGATCGTCCCGCCCCAGGCGGCCACGATCCGCGGTGCCGCCCACGAGGCCCCCACGAACGCGAACGACAGCACCGCCGCCACGAGCCCCGACTGCCCCGGCGTCAGCCCGTGCCCCTGCTGGCTGAAGATCGAGAAGTTGTACGCGTACCCGCCGATCATCATGAAGAGCAGCAGCGCCAGCGCCATGCCGGTCCGCACCGACGGCTCCCGCAGGATCTCCAGCGGCAGGATCGATGCGCCGCCGGTCACGGACCGCCTGCGCACATGCCATGCGAGCAACCCGAACATCACCGCCGAGGCCGCCAGCAGCACCCCCGTCATCATGAGCGGGCTCCACGGTCCCCAGACGACCCCCGCCGAGGCCCCCTGTCCACCCGCGATCGACGACAGGTCGATGCTCGCGGCACTCGTGAGTCCCGCAATGAGGAGCAGCAGGGCGGTCGCGACGAGCACGGAGCCGCGGCCGTCCAGTCCCAGCGGCGACGCCGATCGCGACTCCGTCAGATGCGACGCTCCCCACCACGCGATGAGGGCCGCGATCCCCACGCTCGCGAACGCCGCCCTCCAGCCCCAGTGCGGCCCGAATGCGCTGTTGATGAGGCCGCCCAGCACCTGCCCGGCGACGGTCCCGCTGCCGGCGAACACGCTGTAGAGGCCCACCGCCCGCAGGCGCGCGCTCCCCCGGAGCACCGCCTGGATGCTGGCGAGCGTCTGCGGGGTCGTGACGGCGGCGGCGACCCCCTGCAGCAGGCGGGCGACGATGAGCAGACCGAAGGTGGGCGCGGCCGCCGTCAGGAGCGCCATGACCGCCAGCGCCAGCGTGCCGATGCGAAACATCCGCCTGCGCCCCCACCGATCGCCCACACGGCCGAAGAAGATGAGACCCGCCGCGAACGTCGCGGAGTACGCGCCCACGACCAGGGAGATCCCCGAATCCCCGATCGCCAGCTCGCGCTGGATCCCCGGGGCCGAGATCGCGGCGACCGCGATCGTGTAGGTCGCCAGGAACGTCACGACGTAGAGCGGCCAGACGGTCGGGGCAGCGCCGCCCGGTTCCCGGTCCTCCACCTGTCGCCCCCGCTCCGTCGCCAGTCGAACGCCCGTTAAACAAGCGTTCGAATCCTCATCCTAGAACACCCGGGTCCACCCGGCAGCGCCGCCGCGTCACCCCACCTCGACGCGCCTGCCGTCCAGCGGTCCGCCCGCCACAACGAGCCACAGCGTCACGCCCGCGGCCGCCAGCGCACCCGTGAACGTGAGCATCATCGAGCCGACCGGGTACAGCAGCGCGGTCGTCGCGAAGCCCATGGCCATCCCCACGAAGCGGGCCGTGTTGTGCATCCCGAACGCCAGCGAGTTCCGCCCGGTGTCCGACAGCGACACGGAGAAGGCCGCGATGCTCTGAGCCGCGTTGATCGCCGCGCCCATCGTCAGCAGGGCGAGCACGATGACGACGGACTGGACCACCACTGCCCCCTCGCCCGGACCCAGGTCGAGCCACGCGCCCAGGAGCATCGGCACCGCCATGAGGACGCCCAACGCGAGGATCGAGGTGACCCATCCGCCCCACATGCGTCGCAGCGCGGATGTGAGCTTCGCGGACGTCGCCATCGCTGCGGCCATCGCGAACACGATGATGCCCACGGGACCGGGGCCCAGGCCCAGGTCCTGCGCCAGCCACAGCGGCAGCGAGGTCAGCATGATGCCCATGATGAACATCGTCGAGGCCGCCATCGCAGTCGCCCGCGTGTACCGCCTCTCCAGCAGCGCCCGCGGCGCCACCAGCCGATCCGAGCGGCGCGCCGCGATCAGGAGGAACGCCACCCCACTCACCACGGCCGCACCGGCGACCAGCATGTCCTGGCCCCAGGGCGCCCGCTGGCCCACCATCGTCGCGGCGACGACGACCAGTCCGATCGACAGCATGAGGAACATGACGCCCGGCGCGTGGATCGGCACCTTCCGACCAGGGATCCGCGGCACCGTCAGGACCACGGCGATGAGCAGCAGCGCGGACAGCACGCCCGCGAAGCCGAACACGCCCCGCCAGCCCAGGAACTGCGCGATGACACCGCCGATCGGCGGGCCCACCGCCTGCCCCACGCCGATCGCGGACGCCCACGCGGCCAGGGCCGCCGCGCCCTTGTGCGGCCACAGCGCCGGCAGCGCCCGCTGGACACCGGGCGGGAAGGTCGCGCACGCCATGCCCTGGACGGCCCGCAGCGCGATGAGCATCTCGAGGTTGACGGAGAAGACGGCCGCCAGCTGCGCGGCCGCCAGCACCGCCATTCCCACGGCGACGACGCGAATGGGGCCCAAGCGGTCGCACAGCCAGCCGGTCAACGGGATGAACACCGCCATCGCGACCGTGTACGCCGCGACCGCCAGCACGACCCGCGAGTCCGACGCCCCGAACTCCAGCTTGATCCATTCCAGCGGCGCGTTGATGATCGTGCCGCCCACGGTGCCGGCGGACGTCGTCCCCAGCAGCGCGATGTAGGCCAGCCGGCCCGGCGCACGCCCGGCGTCGCGGTCGCCGCCCACCGGATCCTGTCCCGCCTCGGACCGGCGGCCCACCTGTGCTCAGTCCTCCGTCACGGGGGTCCCGGTCGCCGAGGCCTCGGTCACCTGGGTCCGGGTCGCCGAGGCCCCGGTCGCCTGGGTCCCGGCCCCGACCTCGGCGGCGGTGCCGGTGGAGGACGGCGAGGCGAGCCAGCGGCGGACCAGGTCCGAGTCCTGCCCCAGCGCCGGCGGCGCCAGGTCGTAGCCGACCGGCGACTTCGACAGGCTGATCGGGTTGCGGACGGTGGGGATGACGCGGTCGCCGGTGCCGGTGTCGACAGCGGGCGCCAGGCCCATCGACTCCGCCAGCTGGACGCCCTGCTCGATCGAGTTGATGGGCGCGCACGGCATGCCCGCGTCCGTCAGCAGGGCGAACCACTCCTGCGCGTCCTTGTGGGACAGCGCCTCGATGAGCAGCGGCTCCAGCTCCTTGCGATGCGAGTTGCGGGGCACGGCGCGGGCGAAGCGCTCGTCCTCGAGCCATTCCGGGCGGCCCACGGTGTTCGCGAGCATCGCGAACTGGCGGTCGTTGCCGCACGCGATGATGAGGTCGCCCTCCTTCGTGGGCATGGGCTGGTACGGGTACAGGCTGGGGTGCTCGTTGCCCATCCGGTGCGGGACCGCACCGCCGGCCACGTACGCGCTCGACTGGTTCACCAGCCCGGACATCGCGGACGACAGGAGGTTCGTGTCGACCTTCTGCCCCTCGCCGGTCTTCCCGCGGTGCTGGAGGGCGGCGAGGATCCCGATCGTCGTGTGCAGCCCCGTCATGACGTCGAAGATCGCCACTCCGGCGCGATAGGGCTCGCCGTCCGCGGCGCCGGTCAGGGACATGAAGCCGGACAGCCCCTGGACCAGCAGGTCGTAGCCGGGCTGCGGGTTCTGGGGGCCGAACCCGGTCACGGACGCGTACACGACCTCCGGGTTCGCCTCCTTCACCGCGTCGTAGTCGAGCCCGTACTTCGTGAGTCCGCCGGGCTTGAAGTTCTCCACGACGACGTCCGCGCGCCGGGCCAGCTCCTGGGCGACTCCGCGGTCGTCCGCGTCCGTCAGGTCCAGGACGATGTCGTACTTGTTGCGGTTGATCGACAGGTAGTACGTCGCGTCCTCGCCGCGCACCGGCGGCTGCCAGCTGCGGGTGTCGTCGCCGCCGGGCCCCTCGACCTTGATGACGGTCGCGCCCAGGTCCGCGAGCATCATCGTCGCGTACGGTCCCGCGAGTACGCGGGAGAAGTCCGCGACCACGATGCCGGACAGCGGGCCGGTGCCGGGACGGTCGAAGAACTCTGCGAGGTCCTCTGTGCTCATGGGTGGATGCTCCTCAGTCGTGTGTTCATCGCAGGTACAGGCGGACGGTGTCGATCTCGTCGCGCAGGAGGCGGACCTCCTCCGTCGTGGGCTCCGCCGTCGAGGCCACGTCGTTGGCGACCGCCAGGTCCCACCCGGTCGCCTCGCGCACCTGGTCGACGGTGACGCCGGGGTGCGTGTGCGTGAGCACCAGCTCACCGAACCTGTCCTCGCGCTGCAGGATGCCCAGCGGCGTGATGACGACGCTGACGCCGTGGCCCTGCGGCTGGATGCCCTGCCCGGATTCCCGGGCCGCGACCGGCGACGGCGAGGTCACGAAATCCAGCTGTGCGGGGAACGACGCGTGGTCGTGACGGCGGATGATGACGAAGACCTCACCGGCGTTCGACATGATGTCCGAGGCACCGCCGGACCCGGGCAGCCGCACCGTGGGCTTCTCCCAGTCGCCGATGACGCTCGTGTTGAGCGATCCGTGCCGGTCGATCTGCGCCGCCCCCAGGAAGCCCACGTCCACGTTGCCGCCCTGCAGCACGTAGCCGAACAGCGCCTGCATCGACACGACGGACTCCGCGCCGGACACCAGCACGAAGTCCGCGATGCCCTCCGCCATCTCCTCCGGATGCGCGCCGGTCACCCCGGACTCGTAGATGAGCTCGATGTCGCGGTTGATCGTGCGGTGCGCCAGGTCGACGGCCAGCGTGGGCAGGCCGATGCCCGCGAACACGGTCGTCTTGCCGGCCAGCATCTTCGCCGCCGCGCACACGATGAGCTCCGTCTGCGAGTAGTCCGCAGCCGTCTCCTGCGCGACCGTCCGTGCGGCCGCCTGGTCGTCCGTCTGTGCCGTGGTCATCGGTCTCCTCCGTCCGTCGCCGTCTCCGCCGTTCCCGAGGCCGCCGGCCCGCCGCCCGCAGAGGCACCCCCTGCTGCCGCCGGGACCCGCCGCCCGTAGTCCACGGGCCGGGAGAGGCGGGGTGCGACGGTCAGGGGCGCCAGCTGCTCCTCCCCGATCGCCGCGAGGTACTCGCTGTGGTCCTTCGTGCCGCGCACGTGCGTGTCGAGCCACTCCTGCAGCCGCGCGCTGTCCTTCGCCATCTGCGGCCACATCCGGTAGAACGCGTTGTCGCGGTCGTAGGAGCCCTGGACGTACGAGGGGTGGGCCCCGCGGGGGACGACGCAGACCGCGTCGACCGCGTGCGCGGGGATGAGGGTGCGGTTGGGGTCGGAGCGCACGACCTCGTCGTCGACGATCTCCTCGACCGTCACGATGACGCGGTCCGCCGCGTAGACGGCCTCCTGCTGGACGCCGGTGATGCCCCAGATCTGGACGTTGCCGCGGCGGTCGGCCCGCTGCGCGTGGACGATCGTCACGTCCGGGTTGAGCGGCGGGACGACGTAGACGGTGCCGTCGCCGTACGGATCGTCGACCAGCCGGATGTCCGGGTTGACGGAGGGCAGGTCCGATCCCGCGTACGACCGGATCGGGATGAACGGCAGGCGGGAGGCGCCCGCGTGGTAGCGCAGCACCATCGCGTGGTGGCTGTACTCCTCGACCTCCAGCGGGGCCGGGTCGTGCTTCTCGATCCGGCGGCGGATCTCGTGGAGGGCGCCCGCGGAGCCGGAGGCGAAGAACGAGCAGACCAGCCGGTCGACGCAGCCGGCGGCGATCATCATGTCCGAGAGCAGGTCCGGGGTCATGCGGCAGAACGTGAGCCCGCGGCGCCCCTGCCGGATGATCTCGTGGCCGGCCGCGAACGGGATGAGATGGCTGAACCCCTCGAGCGCGATCGAATCGCCGTCGTGGACCAGTTCCCGGATCGCTTCCGGCAGCGGAACGACTCTGTCCTTCGCCATGTGTGGCCCTCTCGCTGTGCGGCAGTGACCCAGCCAGATTAAGTCAGTTTCAACGAGGAATCCAGTGGACATACTTACCAACTGAACATCAATCTGCCATACTCGTGCCCATGGAGCTCCAGCAGGTGCGCGCTTTCCTGGCGGTCGCAGAAGAACTGCACTTCGGTCGTGCGGCGGAACGCCTGGGCATCGCCCAGCCGCCGCTCAGCCGTGCGATCCGCCAGTTCGAGCAGGAACTGGGTGCGGATCTCTTCCACCGCACCACCCGCCACGTCTCCCTCGCCCCCGCCGGCGAGGCCCTCCTGGGCCCGGCCCGCGAGCTGCTCGAAGCGGCGGAGACCGCACAGCGGTCCGTCACCATGGCCTCGGCCGGGGACGTGGGCCGCGTGCGCCTGGGCCTGGGCACCCTGTCCTCGCACCGGGTCGCCTCGCGGCTGGTCGCGGAGTCGCACCGCCGCAAGCCCGGCATCACGGTCGAGCTGGAGAGCAACGTGTACACGGAGGAGGGCATCGCCCGCCTGCGCGACGGCACGCTGGACCTGGCGCTGGTGCGCTGGCAGACGCAGCCGCCGGGGATCTCCGGCCGTCCCGCGCTCTACGAGCGGCCCATGGTCGCCGTGCACGCGGAGCACCGTCTGGCCGGCCGGTCGTCGGTCACGATCGACGAGCTGCGCGACGAGCCGTTCATCCTCCTCCCCGCGGACCCGGGTTCCACGATGCGCGACCTCACCCTCCAGTGGTGCTACGAGGCGGGCTTCGCGCCCCGCGTCGTCCAGGAGGCCCCGGACACGCAGCTGGTGAGCGCGCTCGTCGCGGCGGAGATGGGCATCACGATCACGTACGACTCCGTCATGGCCCACATCCACGACCCGCACCTCGTCGCGGTCCCGCTGGCGATCGAGCACGACCCGATCGTCGTCTACCTGGCCCACCGCGCCGGGGAGGCCGCGCCCGCACTGCGCGAGGTCCTGGCCGCCGCCGCCGAGGCCGTCCCCACACCCAGCCCGCCCGTGCACACCGTCGCCGCGCACCGCGCCGCGGCCACCGACCCTGTCCTCACCTCCACCATCCCCACCTACAAGGAGACACTGTGACCCAGACACCCGCTTCCGCCAACGACATCGTCATCTGCGAGCCGCTGCGCTCCCCCGTGGGCGCCTTCGGCGGCCAGTTCAAGGACATCGCACCGGAGGAGCTGGGCCGCCAGGTCGTCACCGCCCTCCTGGAGCGCACCGGCATCGATCCCGAGGTCGTCGACGACGTGATCTTCGGTCAGTGCTACCCGCACATGGAGGCTCCCGCGATCGGCCGCGTCGTCGCGCTGAACTCCGGCATGCCGGTCACGGTGCCGGGGCGCCAGGTCGATCGCCGCTGCGGCTCCGGCCTGCAGGCCGTCGTCGACGCGATGGGCGCGATCGCCACCGGCGGCGCCCAGGTCGTCATCGCCGGCGGTGCGGAGTCGATGTCGCGCGCACCCTTCTTCAACGAGGACATCCGCTGGGGCATCCGCGGCGGCAACGTCGAGCTCAAGGACGGCCTGGTCCGCGGCCGCCTCACCGCGGGCGGCACGCACTACCCCGTGCCCGGCGGCATGATCGAGACGGCGGAGAACCTGCGCGAGGAGTACTCGATCGCCCGCGAGGAGCAGGACCGCCTGGCCGTCGAGTCGCACCGCCGTGCGACCGCCGCGACGGACAGCGGCGCGTTCGCGGAGGAGATCGTCCCGATCGTCATCCCCGCGACCCGCAAGCAGCCGGAGCAGCGGATCACGCTCGACGAGCACATCCGCCCCGGCGCCTCGATGGAGTCGCTGGGCAAGCTCAAGGCGATGCGCGCGAAGATCGACGAGGCCTCGACCGTCACCGCGGGCAACGCCTCCGGTCAGAACGACGGCGCCGCCGCCACGATCGTGACGACGCGGGCGAAGGCGGAGGAGCTGGGTCTCAAGCCGCTCGTCCGCATCGTCAGCTGGGGCCTGGCGGGCGTCCCGCCGCGCACCATGGGCATCGGCCCGGTGCCCGCGACCGCCGCCGCCCTGCAGCGCGCCGGCCTGGAGCTGAAGGACATCGACCTCATCGAGCTGAATGAGGCGTTCGCCGCGCAGGCGCTGGCCTGCACCCGCGAGTGGGGCTTCGGCGAGTCCGACTTCGAGCGCACGAACGTGAACGGCTCCGGCATCTCGCTGGGCCACCCCGTGGGCGCGACCGGTGTCCGCATCCTCACGACGCTGGCCCGCGAGATGGACCGCCGCGGCGCACGCTACGGCCTCGAGACCATGTGCATCGGCGGCGGCCAGGGACTGGCCGCGATCGTCGAGCGCGTGGAGGCCTGAGCATGACGGCGACCAGCCGACCGCTCACCGGCTTCACCGTCGTGGAGAACGACTCGTTCGTCGCGGCGCCGTCGGCCTGCCTGGCGCTCAGCCAGCTGGGCGCGGAGGTCATCAAGATCGATCCGCTGAAGGGCGGGCCGGACATCGACCGGTGGCCCATCACCCCGGAGGGGCGCTCCATCTACTGGGGCACCCTCAACCGGGGCAAGCGCTCCGTCGCGATCGACCTCCGCAGCGAGGAGGGGCAGGAGCTCGCCCAGGCCCTCATCACGGCCACGGGCGAGGACCCGGCGAAGACCGGCATCTTCGTGACGAACAACGTGGGCAGGTCCTTCCTGACGGACGAGGCGCTGCGCGCCCGCCGCGCGGACCTCATCCATGTGAAGGTGCAGGGCACGGCGACCGGCGGTCCCGGCGTCGACTACACCGTCAACGCGGAGACCGGCATCCCCGGCATCACCGGACCGGCGGAGTCCCCGCGGCCGGCCAACCACGCACTGCCCGCCTGGGACCTGCTGTGCGGCCAGGCCGTCGTGAGCTCCGTCCTGGCGGGCCTGCTGCAGCGCGCGACCACGGGTGAGGGCACGTACTCGGAGATCGCGCTCGAGGACATCGCGCTGGCCGCGGTCGCCAACCTGGGCTGGTACACGGAGGCGCTCCAGCCGGCCGGGGAGCGCGGCAAGCACGGCAACCACATCTTCGGGACCTTCGGCACGGACTTCGCCACCGCTGACGGTCGTGCGGTCATGATCACCGCGATCACGACCCGGCAGTGGAAAGCGCTCGTCGAGGCGACCGGCATGACCGCGGTCGTCGACGCTCTGCAGACCGCGCTGGGCGTGGACCTGTCGCTCGAGGAGAACCGGTACGCGCAGCGGGAGACCCTCGAGGCGCTCCTGAAGCCGTGGTTCGCCGCCCGCACCCTCGACGAGGTGACGCAGGCACTGAGCGGGACCGCGGTCCTCTGGGCCCCGTACCGCAGCATCGGCGAGGTGGCGACGGAAGCCGCTGCGGCCTCGGCGGCGGGGACGGCGACCGGCGTGCTCCGGGGCCTCGACAGCGACAGGCTGGGGCAGATGCTCGTGGGCGCCAACCCCATCCGGTTCGACGGCGAGTACCTGACCGGCGAGCGGCCCACCGTCCTGGGCGAGGCCACGCACGAGGTGCTGAGCCAGAAGCTGGGACTCACTCAGACGGAACTGGGAAGACTCTCAGACTCCGGTGTCCTGAACAGTTGATAACGTATGGGAACCGACCCGAACGTGCGGTGCGCCACAGTGCCGTAAGAGGGGAATGCGGTTCCCAAGGAAGGAATGATCACTCCCATGCGGATTGTCACTTTTGTCAAGTACGTGCCGGACGCCGCAGGCGACCGCTCCTTCGAGGCCGACAACACCGTCGACCGCGAGACCGACGGACTCCTGTCGGAGCTCGATGAGTACGCGATCGAGGAGGCCCTGGCCCTCACCGACAAGGACAAGGGCTCCGAGACCATCGCGCTGACCGTCGGCCCCGCCGACGCGAAGGACGCCGTCCGGAAGGCCCTGCAGATGGGCGCGGACAAGGGCGTGCACGTGAATGACGACGCCATCTCCGGCGCCGACGCCGCGGGCACCGCCAAGATCCTCGCCGCCGCCGTGCAGAAGGTGGAGCAGGACGAGGGCCCGGTCGACCTCATCATCACCGGCCTGTCCTCGACGGACGGCCAGATGTCGGTCGTCCCCGTCATGGTCGCAGAGCTGCTGGGCCGCCCCGCCGCGACGCAGGGCTCCAGCCTGGAGGTCACGGATTCGACGGCGACCATCCGCCGCGACGGCGACACGGCCTCGGAGTACGTCGAGGTGACGCTGCCGGCGCTCGTGTCCGTCACGGACCAGATCAACGAGCCCCGCTACCCCTCCTTCAAGGGCATCATGAAGGCGAAGAAGAAGCCGGTCGCACAGTACGGACTGAGCGACCTGGGCCTCGACGCCTCCGCGGGCGGTGCCGGCGCGTGGACGCAGATCACGCAGCTGGAGCAGGCCCCCGGCCGCACCGCCGGCGAGATCGTCACGGACGAGGGCGACGGCGGGCAGAAGCTCGTCGACTGGCTCGCGTCCAAGAAGCTCGTCTGATCCGTCCGCCCCACATCGACCACATACGCGAAGGAAGAGAAGCGCACTATGTCTGAAGTTCTCGTTCTCGTCGACCACGCGGACGGCACTGTCCGGAAGTCCACGCTCGAACTGCTCACGTTCGCCCGCCGCATCGGCACGCCCGTCGCCGTGTTCGTGGGCGACGCAGCCGCCGGTGAGGCCGCTGCCGGCTCGCTGGGCGAGCACGGTGCGGAGAAGGTCCTCGTGGCCTCCGACGCCGCGTTCGGCGAATTCCTGGTCGCCCCCACGGCAGAGCTGCTCGCGGCTCTGGTGCAGGAGCGCCAGCCGGCCGCGGTCCTCGTGACCTCCGGTGCCGCCGACCGCGAGGTCGCCGCACGCGCCGCCATCAAGACCGGCTCCGGCATCATCACGGACGCCGTGGACGTCGCCGCTGACGGCACCGCCACCCAGCAGGCGTTCGCCGCGTCCTACACGATCAACGGCAAGGTCACGCAGGGCACGCCGTTCATCGCGGTCAAGCCCAACTCGACCTCTCCCGAGGCCGCCGCGGCCGCCGGTGCCGTCGAGGCCGTGTCGTTCGCTCCGTCGGACGCCTCCAAGACCGCCCGCATCGTCAAGGTCGAGGAGAAGCCGGCTTCCGGTCGTCCCAGCCTCACCGAGGCCCCGATCGTCGTGTCCGGCGGACGCGGCACCGGCGGCGACTTCGCTCCCGTCGAGGCCCTGGCGGACGCACTGGGTGCGGCCGTGGGCGCCTCGCGCGCGGCGGTCGACGCCGGCTGGTACCCGCACTCCCACCAGGTGGGTCAGACCGGCAAGGCCGTGTCGCCGCAGCTGTACGTCGCGGCGGGCATCTCCGGCGCGATCCAGCACCGCGCCGGCATGCAGACCTCGAAGAACATCGTCGCCGTCAACAAGGACGACGAGGCTCCGATCTTCGAGCTCGCCGACTTCGGCGTCGTGGGCGACCTGTTCCAGGTCCTCCCCCAGGCCACCGACGCGGTCAACGCACGCAAGTGAGGTGAGGCCGGCGGGGCGGTGAGCCGCACCCGCTGAGGCGCACCACCTGCTGAGCAGCACAGAGGACGTCCGTCCGCCCGGTTGAAACCGGTGGGCGGACGTCCTTACACTGTGGAGGTCTTGAAGGCCCGGGCGTCGGGTCCGCATCCCCCATCACGGGAGGCTGCGTCCCCGCCGTCCGGGCCTTCAGCGTGTCCGGGCGGGGTGCGTCGGTCCAGCTGGGTCAGGACCGCTGGGCCAGCGGGGTGACCGTGTGCTCCACGCCCAGGGCGTCGAAGGCGACGCGGGCGCAGGACAGGAGCCCCGCGTCGGAGGCCGTGAGGGTCATCTCCCCTCCGGATCCCGCGGCGGAACGGGCCCCGCCCGGACCGCCGACCCCCATGACGTCGACCGGCACGCCCACCGCCTGCTCGATGAACTGGCGGACCATGGGCGACCGCGCCACGCCACCCGTCGCCGGCAGCCGTGTGGGGCCGGCACCCAGGCGCTCCAGCAGCGCGGCGACGTCTGCGGCCAGTGCCTCGACGACCTCCCCGTACGCGGCGGCGGCCCGGGTCGCGGCAGCGCCGTCCGGGGTGGCTGCACGTGCGGAGGTGCTGGTGGGCGGTTGGACGAGGGCGGCCTCGGCGATGGCGTGCGCGCCCGGGGAGTGCGGGTCCGTCAGGTCCAGCAGGTCGCGGCGGGCGCGTGCGAGGGCCTCGCCGGCCTCGGGCAACCGGGCGATCGCCAGGTGACCGGCGGGGTGCGCGAGGCGGTGGCGGTCGACGGTCTCACCGGTCTCGTCCGGCAGAGGGAGCTGGGCGGCCGGTGTCGGGTCGACGTGCGCGACCCAACCCGTCGTCCCCAGGTGCAGGTAGACGTCTCCGGGCTCGCTGCCCACCGTCCCGTCCGTCGCGGAGCCCGCGTCGCCCAGCGCCATCACGACGGGCGTCCCCGCGGGGACGCCGAATGCGCGGGCGGCCTGCGCGCCCACCGGCCCCACGATGCCCGGGTCCACGAGCCGCGGCAGGCGCAGATGGGCGGGGACGAGCGGGTCCGGGCCACTCCGGGGGCCGGTGTCCGGAGCAGTGCCGTCCGGCGACTGCAGCGGGATCCAGTCGTCCGTCCGCGGGTCGTAGAGGCCGGTCGTGCTGGCAGTGAGCCGATCGCACACGGCGTCGCCGATCAGCGCATGCGCAACCCAGCCGGCGGCTGAGAACAGCACGGTCCTCGACGCGGCGTATGCGGTGAGCGCCGTGCGGGCGACGTGGAGGAGCTTGGGCGGGAGCGCGTCCGGTCCCGGCGGCGGGGTGACGGCGATGCTCGGCGCCCAGGCGGGGTTGGCACGGGAGAGGTCGGCGAGCTCCGACCGCGCGTGCGTGTCGGAGTAGAGGACCACCGGATGGGTGGGCCGGCCGTGCTCGTCCAGGAGGACGAGGTCCTGCATCTGCCCGGTCACACTGACCGCGGCGAGAGGACTCGGAGCGGGGCTGCGCGACCCGTTCCCGCGCAGGCAGTCGGCGATCACCGCGCGGACGGCGTCCTGCCAGTCGTCGAGGTGCTGGTGCATCCGGCCGTCCGGCCCCCGGGTCGTCGACAGGGATGCCTGCGCGTCCTCCAGGACGGCACCGGTCTGGTCGAGGAGCGCGGCCTTCGCAGAGCTGGTCCCCACGTCGATCGCGAGGACGGGGCCGGCGGGCGGCTGCGGGAGGCGGGGATCCGTGGTCACCGGTTCATCGTATTGAACGAGGGTCCGAGACCCCCAGGTATCCGAGAACCGTTCCCACCGGGTATGACGCGCGTCACTGCGCCGGATAGACTGACGAGGACGAGCTGGACCACGAGACATCTCTGGAGGCAACTGTGAAGAAGCGCTTGATTCTGCTGGCGGGCCTGGGCATCGGCTTCGTGCTGGGCTCCTACTCCGGTCGTTCCAGCTACGAGAAGCTGCGGGCGCAGGTGGACCAGCTGTGGTCCGATCCGCGCGTGCAGGAGCAGTTCGAGAAGGCCGGCGACACGGTCAAGGAGAAGGCGCCGCAGGTCGCCCAGGCCGTCAAGGACAAGGCTCCCGAGGTCGCGGCCGGCGTGCAGTCCGCCGCCGCCACCGCTGTGGCCGCCGGCCGTGAGAAGCTCGACGACCTCACGCACGGCGACGAGGATGACGAGACCCTCGCCGACGTCGAGGACACGGACGACGAGGTGACGGAGGAGGACCAGATCAGCGCAGCCGTCGACGAGGCGCTCGAAGCGGATCCGGACGTCGTCTCCGATCCCTCCACGGACCCCGTGGACGAGGGCCCCGCAACCCCCACGGCGTGACGACCCGACCGGCTGGGGTCCATGCTCAGTTCACAGGAGCGCGGAACCCAGCCGGCACACGTTCTCCGCGTAGCGGCGCAGCAGCGAGCGCTCCGCCCACGCCACGGTGTCCAGCGGCACCGACGAGCTCCGGAAGTCCTCGCGCTCCAGCGCGTACATCCGCTGCGTGAACTCCTCATCCACGATGAAGAGCGACACCTCGTGGTTGATGGAGAAGGACCGCTCGTCCATGTTGGACGACCCGATGACGGTCACCTCGTCGTCGACCAGGATGAACTTCGCGTGCAGGACCGTGGGCGAGTGGTATTGGAAGATCCGCACCCCGGCCTCCACCAGCTCGTCGTAGTAGGACTCCTGCGCCTTCCCCGCGATCCAGTGGTCGTTCGTCGCACCCACGTACAGCCGCACGTCCACACCGGACTGCGACTCCGTCTTGAGCGCCGTCAGCAGTGCGGGGTCCGGCACGAAGTACGGCGACGAGATCACGATCTCGCGGTTTGCGTTGTAGATGAGGTGGGTGAACAGCTGCAGGTTGTTCTCCTGCTCGAAACCCGGACCGGACGGGACCACCTGGGCGAGGACGCCCGTCGCCTCCTCCGGGATGTCCAGATCCTCGTCGATCTCACCCAGCAGCGGATCGTCCGTCTCCGAGTACCAGTCGGAGGCGAACACGGCGTCCAGCTCGTCCACGACGGGGCCCGTGCAGCGGACCATGAGGTCCTTCCACACGAGCCCGCGGCGCACGTTCGACGCTTTGTTGTAGGACGGATGGATGATGTTCTGCGAACCCGTGAAGGCGACGTCGCCGTCGACCACGAGGATCTTGCGGTGGTTGCGCAGATCCAACCGCTGGTATTCGCCCCGCCACGGCCGGATGGGCATGCTGCGCCGCCACAGGAGACCGGACGAGTCCAGGAGCTTCACCAGTGAGCGGTAGCCCGGGTAGCCCAGCGACCCCAGGTGGTCGATGAGGATCCGCACCTCGACACCGCGCCGGTGCGCGTCGATGAGAGCGTCGAACAGCTGCCGGGTCGTGTCGTCCAGGGTGACGATGTAGAACTCGAAGTGCACGAAGCGCTTCGCCCCGCGCACCTCCCGGGTCATCTGCTCGATGCAGTCGACGGAGTCGGAGACCAGCTCGAACGAGTTCCCGTGCACCATCGGCAGCGCACCCAGCTCGTAGTTGAGCTGCGCGGCTGTGCTGAGGGGCAGCGGCAGATGGTCGGAGGCCCCGATGATCGCGCGGTGGCCGGTCGCGGACTTCACCCTCTCGTTGATCTCGTGCTGCTTCTCCCGTCGGCGCTGGGGCAGGTTGGGCGACCCCAGGAACAGGAAGAGGATGATCCCCACGAACGGGATCATGAAGATGAGGATGAGCCAGCCCAGCGCCGCGGTCGGCTTCCGCCGGTACCCGACCGTCCCCAACGCGACGATGCGGACGATCGCGTCGATAACGAGCAATGTGATCGCGACCCAGCCCGGGAACTGCGCCTGAATCCAGGTGAAGATCCCGCTGGGGTCCATCCGCGCCTCCTCCCCGACGACCGGGCGCCCTGCGATGCGGCAGAGGCATCCTCGCTGCTCTCAGAATCCTATCGGTCCGTGCAGACACGAAAGCGCCGCGCCTCCTCGTGCACCGGGGCACAGGGAGGCGCGGCGCGCGCGACGGGTCAGATGTGGCGGCCGCCGGAGATCTCCTGCACCGTGCCGGTCATGTACGAGGACATGTCCGAGGCCAGGAACAGCACGACCGAGGCGACCTCGGACGGCTCACCCGCACGGCCCATCGGGATCTCCGCGAGCTTCGAATCGATGACGTCCTGACGCATCGCAGCGGTCATCGCCGTGTTGATGAAACCGGGCTGGATCGCGTTGACGCGGACGTTCTTGAAGCCCACCTCCTTCGCGGCGGCCTTCGTCATGCCGACGATGCCGGCCTTCGCGGCGGAGTAGTTCGTCTGGCCCAGCATGCCGACCTTGCCGGAGATCGAGGACACGTTGATGATCGATCCGCCGTTCTCCTGCTCGCGCATGACGGCGGAGGCGGACTTGAGTCCGTTCCAGGTGCCGCGCAGGTGGACGGCGATGACCTGGTCGAACTGCTCCTCGGTCATCTTCCGCATCGTCGCGTCGCGGGTGATGCCGGCGTTGTTGACCATGACGTCGACGCTGCCGAACACCTCGTTCGCCTTGTTCACGAGAGCCTCGACCTGGGCGAGCTCGACGACGTTGCAGGCCATCCCCACGGCGCGGTCGCCCACGCCCAGGTTCTTCGCGGCCTCCTGGACCGCCTCCTCATTCAGATCGCCCAGGACGACGTTCGCGCCCTCTGCGACGAAAGCCTCGGCGATCGCAAGGCCCAGGCCCTGCGCGGCTCCGGTGATGACGGCGGTGCGGCCCTCGAGAAGTGCCATGTGCTGTGTCTCCTTCATTGCTGTGTGTGGCGGTGCGGTCTGGACGGACCGTCACTTCTGCAGGTGCGCGCCCTTGATGAGCTGGCGGGCGATGACGAGGCGCTGGATCTCCGAGGTGCCCTCGTAGATCCGGAACAGCCGCGCGTGGCGGTAGAAGCGCTCGACGCTCGTCTCGCGCATGTAGCCCATGCCGCCGTGCACCTGGACGCCGCGGTCCGCGACGCGGCCCAGCATCTCCGAGGCGTAGAGCTTCGACGTCGACGGACCCAGCTTGCGGTCCGATCCGTCGTCCCAGCGGCGCGCCGCATCGAGGACGAGTGCGCGGGCGGCCCGCAGCTCCGTGTAGCAGTCGGCCAGCTGCGCCTGCACCAGCTGGAAGTCCGCGATCGGGCGGCCGCCCTGCTTCGCGTTCTTCGCGTGCTCGACCGTGTCGTCGAGGATGCGGGTCGCCTGGCCCACGCAGATCGCGCCGATGTGGAGGCGGCCCTTGTTGAGCGAGGCCATCGCCGCACGGAAGCCCACCTCCTCCTCGCCACCCACCAGGCTGGCGGACGGGACGCGCACGTCGTCGAAGAAGATCTCCGAGGTCAGCGCACCGGCCTGGCCCATCTTCTTGTCCGACGGGCCCACCGTCACGCCGTCGGCCTGCGTGGGGACGAGGAACACGGAGATGCCCTTCGAGCCCTGTGCACTGGGGTCCGTCCGGGCGAACACCATGAGGACGTCGGACAGCGCCGCGTTCGTGATGAAGCGCTTGGCGCCGTTGATGACGTAGTCGTCGCCGTCCTTGACCGCGCGGGTCGTGAGGCCGGACGGGTCGGAACCGGCGTCCGCCTCCGTCAGCGCGAACGACGCGACGACCTCGCCGGAGGCGATCTTCGGCAGCCATTCCTGCTTCTGCTCGTCCGTGCCGTAGTTCACCAGCACCTGGCCGGCGATGCCGTTGTTCGTGCCGAACAGCGACCGGTAGGACGGTGTCGTGTAGCCCAGCTCGAAGGACAGGAGAGCGTCCTGCTCCGCGTTGAGGCCCAGTCCGCCGAACTCCTCCGGGATGGCCCAGCCGAACAGGCCCATCTCCGCGGATTCGTCGCGGATCTCGCGGGGGATCTCGTTGGTCTCCTCGATCTCCAGCTCACGCGGGATGACCTTCTCGCGGACATAGGAGCGGACGGTGTCGAGGATCGACCCGAGCGTCTCCTCGTCGACGCCGG
Organism: Brevibacterium senegalense; assembly: GCA_020743695.1. GTDB lineage: Bacteria > Actinomycetota > Actinomycetes > Actinomycetales > Brevibacteriaceae > Brevibacterium > Brevibacterium senegalense_A. The sequence continues at coordinate 18,440 of DYUK01000227.1, forward strand.
GGGTGACCGGATACGGGTTCGTGTCTGCCATGCGTCCGCTCAGTCCTCTTCCACCATGAGCGAGACGGCCTCGGCGATCGCCGCGGGTCGGTCCTGGCCCTCGATCTCGATGACGTGGTTCATGACGACCTGGATGCCCGTGTCCTTCCGCGTGACCTCCTTGAGCGTCACAACGTCGCGGACCTTCGAGCCCACACGGACCGGGTTGGGGAAGCGCACCTTGTTGAGACCGTAGTTGATCTTCATCTTCATGCCGGTCACGTCCGTGACCTGCGCGCCCAGCAGGGGCAGGAGGCTGAGCGTCAGGAAGCCGTGTGCGATCGTGCCGCCGAACGGTCCGTCCTTCGCCTTCTCCTCATCGATGTGGATCCACTGGTGGTCGCCGGTCGCGTCTGCGAACAGGTTGACCCGCTCCTGGTCGACCAGGACCCACTCGCTGGCACCCAGTTCCTGACCCACGAGCTGCTCCAGCTCCGCTGCACCGTTGATGACTCGCACCATCGCGCTCTCCTTCTCTCCGGGATCATGCACGCCGCACTCATTCTTGCGACCGCGCAAAGAATCGTTCATCTCTCTAGACCATTTCGGCATCAGTGTATCGTCAGACGTGCCGTTTGTCAGCGCCTCAGGCCACCGGAACACCTCCTGATCGAACGTCCAGCGAGGGACGGGGCTACCATCGGCAGGAGAGCTCCCATTGCAGCGGGCCACGTACAGCGAGGAGAACACATGAGTTCCGAATCCCAGTCAGCAGCACAGACCGACCAGGCGGCGGGAGCCTTCGACCTCGCCGCGCTGGTCCACGGCGACGACCGCGCGGACCTGTCCGGGCAGGCCGACCACGACGCGCTCAAGCGCGCCCAGCAGAAGTCCGCGCAGCAAGCGACGGATGGGCAGGGGCGCCCCACCCGCTCGTCGACGGGCGACCTGCTGGACTACGCGAAGAAGGTCCCGGTCCGCCCCGCCACCAGCGTCATCATCCTGCGGCAGGCCCCGGACCTCCAGGTCTTCGTCCAGCACCGCGTGAAGACGATGGACTTCGCCGCCGGCGTCGTCGTGTTCCCCGGCGGCCGTGTCGACCTCCAGGACGTGGAGAAGGCGGCGGGCCTGCCGGTCGATCCGGCGGATCTGGACCGTCACCTGACCGCGTGGTCGCAGACCGACGCGGTGCGCAACGGCCTGGCCGGCAGCGTCGCGGATCCCGGTGCGGAGCCGGCTGAGGCGACCCCCGCCGAGGCCGCTCAGGGCGTCCGCACCCTGCTCGCCTGCGCGATCCGCGAGGTCGAGGAGGAGACGGGCCAGCGTCTGGGCACCGGGATCATGCATCCGTGGGCCAATCTCGTGACCCCGCCCGGGCGCTCGAAGCGGTTCGACACGTACTTCTTCGTGACCGCCGGTGAGGGTCTGGCCGACCTCGCGCACCAGACGACGGAGGCGACGAACTCGGAATGGCTCAGCGTCGACGACCTGCTGACCGGCGAGGTGGAGGGCCGCTACCGGCTCATGCGTCCCACACTCGCACTGCTGACGGAGCTGCAGACCCTGGGCACCGTCGACGCGGTCCTGGAGCAGGCGACGAACGGGGCGCGGACGATCGAGTCGATCCGCCCCCAGGTCCCCGGCATCCACTGACGCGCTGACCGCCCCTCGGCGAGACTCCCCGCGGAGCGCCGCGCACCCGCTCAGCGCGAGGCCGCGGCGCGCACCCACTCACACGAGCCGGTGCACGCCGTCCTCGTCCACTGTGACGACGCCGCGGTCCACGAGGTCCGCCAGGTGCTTGCCGCACGTGCTGACCTCGACGCGGTCGGCGAACGCGGGACGGCGGCCCGGGCGGTAGACGACACCGCGACCCACCATCCCCTCGGCCGTGTTCACACCCGCGCGGACCAGGTCGAGGATCGCCTCCTCCCGCCGGTCGAGCACCCGACCGAAGTCCGCCAGCGCCTGCAGGTACTCCGCGCGGTCCCGGTACGGCCCCTTGTGGTGCGCGGTCGCGACGACGTCCGCCGTCAGCCGCGCGCACGTCTCGAGCGTCGCCCGGTAGTCCGCGATCCGGGCGCCGCGGTCGCTGTAGAGCGGACCGAAGGACGACAGGTCGACGTCCCCGATGAAGGCGACGCCGTCCGGCTGGACGAGGAAGCCGGAGTGCCCCGGCGTGTGGCCGGGCAGGTGGATCGCGGTGACCGTGACGCCTCCGCCCAGATCGAAGACGTGGCCGTCCTCGAACGTCCGCACGTCCGGAACGGGCGACCAGCGGAACTCCTCGACCATCGCGGGCGCCGCCTCGTCCGGGATGCCCATGGCGTCGAGGAAGACGGCTTGGTCCCGCATGGCGGCGGCGTCCGCAGAATGGACCCAGACCTCGGCGGCCTCCCCCGCACCCACGGTGTGGTCCTCGTGGCTGTGGCTGACCAGCAGCAGGTCCGCGTCAGCCGGCGAGGTGTGCAGAGCGGAGTCGATGAGCGCGGTCCGCTCCGTCCCGCGCACCAGCAGCGGGTTGGCCTGCGGGTACTTCCCGCCGTTCTCCGGCCGCAGCTGCACGGTGTGCAACCCCAGCCGGACCTCCTCGACGGTCATGCGGTCTCCTCTCCTGCAGCTCAGTACAGCGGCGGACGGGTGTCGCCGGCGAACGGGTAGCGGGCGCGGAAGTCGTCCGCGATCTCCGCCATCGTCACCCACTCGACACCCTCGTGGCCGCCGATGTACTCGATGAGCCGCTCCAGCATGAGCAGCACCTGCGGACGGCCGGACACGTCCGGGTGGATCGTGATGGGGAAGACCCCGTAATCCAGCTCCCGGTACACCCAGTCGAACTGGTCCTTCCACAGCTGCTCGATGTCCCGCGGGTTCACGAAGCCGTGCGAATTGGCGCTGGCCTTGATGAACATCATGGGCGGCAGGTCGTCGACGTACCAGTTCGCCGCGATCTCCACCATGTCGATCGTCTCGCCGTGGGTCAGCGGCTTCATCCACTCCGCCGCATCCTTGTCGTAGTCGATGTTCGTCCACTGCTCCCCCAGGCGCACGTAGTAGGGGACGAAGTCCGCGTGCGACTGCGAATGGTCGTAGTCGAAGCCGAACTCCTGCAGCAGCGACGCCGTCCGCTGCGACATCTCCCACCACGGCGCCACGTAGCCGCGCGGCGCCTGACCCGTCGCCTTCGTGAGGACCTCGACGGACCGCTCCATGACGTCCCGCTCCTGCTGCGCGGTCATGTCGACCGGGTTCTCGTGCGAGTAGCCGTGCGCGCCCACCTCGTGACCGGCGTCGACGATCATCTTGAGCTCATCCGGGAACGTCTCCGCGGAATGGCCCGGCACGAACCACGAGGCACGGATGTCCTCCCGCTGGAACATCTTCAGCAGCCGCGGCACACCCACCTCACCGGCGAAGATGCCGCGCTGGATGTCATTGATCGAGTCCTGGCCGCCGTACGAGCCCAACCAGCCGCCCACCGCGTCGATGTCCACACCGAACGACGCCATGATCCTCTTCGCCATGATCCGACTCCTCTCGTGGTGCCGCGCCCGCGTGACGCGGTTCACCGTCAGCCTACGACAGCGCTCCGGACGTCGTCAGGTCCTCTCACGTGCGGGTCCTCCGTACAGGCGCCGGTGCTGCGCGCGGCCGACGACGGCGTCCGACTACAGGTTTCCACGGCAAGTGATTGCTAGGCTCGGCCCATGGAGAAACCATCCCCGCAGCTCCCGCAGTCCTCGGCGCACCCGCACGACGCGCATGCGCACAACTCGACCGAAGCCCGCTGGCTGTCCGCGGACGAGCAGGCCGCATGGCTGTCGCTCTGGACGACGACCGTCTGGCTGCCCACCCGCCTGGACCAGCAGATGCGGCGGGACGCGGGCCTCAGCCTCGTCGAGTACCACTCGCTGTCGCAGATCGACATGAGCCCGGAGCGCACGCTGCGGCTGAGCGAGCTGGCCTCCGTCACGAACATGTCGCTGTCCCACCTCTCCCGCGTCGTGACGCGCCTGGAGAAAGCGGGTCTGCTGCGTCGCGAGCCGGACCCGTCCGACGGCCGCTCTACGCTCGCGATCCTCACGGACGCGGGCCACGACCGCGTGGTCGCCGCCGCCCCCGGACACGTCGAAGCGGTCCGAACGTACGTCTTCGACCGCTTGGACGCGAAGCAGAAGGACGCCCTGGGCGATGCCCTGGGCCCCATCGCCGAGGCCCTGCACCCCGCCCGCATCGCCCGGCTCTGAGAGAGACCGGAGGACGCGGGCGGCACGGCGGGACGCCGCGGCTCAGCCCTGCTGCTTCGCCTCCTTCTTCGCGGCCAGCTCCTCCATGCGCTTCGCGACGGCGGCCTTCTGCTCGTCCGTGCCGCGCAGCTCGCGCAGCGCCTGCTGCTCGGCGGCCAGGCCGTCAGCCAGCGATGCGGAGTCCGCCATGTCCACCAGGCGCTTCGCCCACACAAGCGCGGAGCGGGACCGCCCGGCGATCGCCTGCGCCAGTGCGTGCGCCGCGGCGACGGGATCGTCGGACAGCTCGTCGACGATGCCCCAGTCGTGGGCCTGCGTCCCGGAGATCGTGTCGCCGGTGAAGATGAGGCGCTTCGCGCGCGACGGGCCGACGAGGCGCGGCAGCAGCTGCGTGCCCATCATGTCCGGGATGATTCCCCAGACGACCTCCATCGCGGACAGCTTGGCGTCCGGGGCGCTGATCCGGATGTCCGCGCCCAGCGCGAACTGGAACCCGCCGCCCAGGGCCGGCCCGTGGATCGCGGCGATGACGGGGACGGGCACCTGCGACCAGATCTCGACCGCCTGCTGCGCCAGGGCCTCGGCGTTCCCCGGGATGTCCAGCGGCTCGCCCGCCATCGTGCCTTCGACGATCCGCTTGAACTGGCCCATGTCCAGACCCGCGCAGAACGCGCGGCCCTCGCCGCGCAGGACGATGGCGCGGACGGACTCATCCGCAGCCAGTTGCCGCCCGGCATCGAGGAGGTCGTAGAACATCTCCGGCGTGATCGAGTTGAGCGAGTCCGGGCGGTCCAGGACGACGTGCGCGACGGCGTCGTGACGCTCGACGCGGACCGTGGCGGTCGACATCGACACGGAGGCGTCGGGGGCAGTGGGTGCGGTGACGGCGTTGTCGGTCATATCTCTCCCCAAGTGGTGCGGACGAACTGGTGCAGACGGTGGAGCAGGGCTCCTGAACGAGCGTTCGAGTCGCCGCCCACACTACCCGTGTTCCCGGGCTGTCACACGATCCCCGGGGCGGACGGACCCGGGTGTGGTTCGATGGAACCATCACGATCACCGGTTGCACGGCACACCCTCGCGCAGCCCCGCACGACCGCACTCCCGGGGAGTCCTCATGAGTCCGCACCAGTCCTTCGGCTCCGGCCCGCACGCAGGCGGCCCCCGCCCCGCGCCGACGGGCACGGGCGACGGACCCCACGGCACCGCCGTCTACGCGGCGGGCTCGCTGCGACCCCAGCAGCCGGCACCGCAGTACGCCGCCCCCGCCGGCGCCCTGCAGCCGGTCGGCCCGGCCTCGGCCCCGGCCACGCACTGGGGCGCCCCCGTCCCCGCCGGCGCGCATGCCGCCTACGCCCTCACCCCCGCGAAGTCCTTCGTGACGACGTGGCTGCTGTCCCTGCTGCTGGGCGGGTGGGGCGCGGACCGCTTCTACCTGGGCCAGGTGGGCCTGGGCCTCCTCAAGCTCTTCACCGGCGGCGGCTTCGGCATCTGGTCGCTCATCGACCTCATCCTCATCCTGGCCGGCAGCATGCGCGATTCCCTGGGGCGCGAACTGGCCGGCTACCGGGAGCACAGGACGATGGCGATCTGGGTGACTGTGGGCGTCGTGATCGTCAACATCATCCTCGTCATCGTCGTCTACGTCGTGCTGTTCGCCGCGATCATCGCGTACATCATGATGATCCTCGCGATGGTGGGCGCCGTCGCCGGCGAGTACTGAGGGTCCTCACCCGACCAGCTCGAGCACCCCGCGCCCCAGCGCGCTGATCGCGCCCAGGCCCGCCAGGACGACCGCCAGCCGCCGCGCCCCCTCCGGACTCACCCGCCGCGCCAGCAGCGACCCCAGCCGGATGCCCGCGACGACCGCGACGACGATCGCCCCGAACAGGCTGAGCGGCGGCAGCGCGTCCAACCCCACCGCCCCGGTCGTCGCCTTCGTCGTGAGCGACAGCAGACCGAACACCATGAAGGTGGGCTGCATCGTCGCGGCGAACGCCTGCTGCGGCCACCGCGCGAACCGCCCGTACATGACCATCGCGGGGCCCGCCACGCCCGAGGCCGTGTTGAGGAATCCGCCCGTCGCACCCGCCGCCGCGGTCAGCCACGGCAGTCCGCGCCCCTGCACGTGCGACACGCGCGGCGAGGTGAAGGTGAGGACGAGTGCGCCCAGCACGACCGCGCCGATGACGATCGACAGCCACCCGGTCGACAGCTCGCGCACCAGCAGCGCGCCGGGGATCGACCCCACCAGGCCTGCGCCCGCGAAGACCCACCACCGCCGCCAATCGACGTCCTTCAGCACCGTCAGCATGATGAGTCCGCCCGAGCACACCGTCGTCGCGTTCGCGACGAACACCCCCAGCTGCGGCCCCAGCGCCAGCGCGAGGGTGG
>DYUK01000228.1 GCA_020743695.1 Brevibacterium senegalense
GCGCAGCACGACCGCCGCCGTCACCTGCTCGCCCCATTTCTCGTCCTCGACCCCGAACACGGCAGCCTGGGCGACGGCGGGATGGGACATGAGGGCGTCCTCGACCTCGCGCGGGAAGACGTTGAAGCCGCCGGAGATGATCATGTCCTTCGACCGGTCGACGATGAAGAGGTAGCCGGCCTCGTCCATCCGGGCGATGTCACCGGTGCGCAGCCACCCGTCGACGATCGTCTCCGCCGTCGTGTCGTCGCGCTGCCAGTAGCCGTCCATCGCGGAGCGCCCGCGCACGCACAGTTCACCGGCCTCGCCCCGCGGCAGGTCCTCCCCCATCGCGCCCAGGATCCGCACGTCGACGGACGGGACGGGCTTCCCGCACGACAGGAGGAGCTGGGGGACCTGCTGGTCCTCCCGCGACAGGACGGAGATCGGGTAGCACTCGGTCTGCCCGTACAGCTGCCCGAACACGGGACCGATCCGTGCCAGCGCCTCCTGCAGCCGGGATTCCGACATGGGCGAGGTCCCGTAGAGGACGTACTCGAGGCTGGACACGTCGCGCTCGTCCAGGTCCGGGTGATCGAGCAGGACGTAGATCATCGTGGGCACCAGCAGGGTCATCGAGATCCGCTCGCGCTCGATCGCCTCGAGGACCGCGGCGGGATCGAACCCGTTCATGAGGTGGACGGTGCCGCCCCGGGCCAGGACGGGCCCCACCTTCGATCCCGCCACGTGGCTCATGGGCGGGATGAGGAGGTAGCGCGGCCGGTCCGGGATCTCGAAGTCGGCCAGGATGTCGGCCATCGCGGGACCCAGGTTGAACTGCCGGCGGCTGACGCCCTTGGGCCGCCCCGTGGTCCCGCCCGTGTAGTTGAGGATCGCCAGGTCCTCCGGCCGCCCCTCATCGCGGAACTCCTGCGGTCCCGTCTGCCGGACCGCGGTCTCCAGGTCGTCCGCGAAGTCCGACGGGCCGAAGCTCCACGTGCGCAGACCCGCCGAGGCCGCGGCCCGGACCAGCTCCCGGCCGCGGTCCGCGTGGTGCAGCTCGTCGACGACGAGCGCGGACACGCGGGCGTCCTCCAGCTGGAAGAGCTGGTCCGCCTGTCCGCCCATGGGGTGCAGCCACGTGACGTAGAGCCCCAGCGACTGGACGGCGATGCCCAGCGCCCAGACCTCGTACCGATTGCCGCCCAGCGCCGCGACCCCGTCGCCGCGACGCAGACCGGATCGCTCGAGGACGGCCTGGTACCCGCCGATCAGACTCTGCACAGCGGCGTAGGTCTGCGGTCCGCGGTCGTCCTGGAAGGCGATGCGGTCCGGGTGGCGCTCGAGGATCCGTCGGTACTGCGCGCCGATCGTGGGGCCGGACTGGTGGGCGGGAATCTCCATCGGGTGCTCCTTCGTCGTCGTTGACAGAGGTGGGCCCGCGGCTGCGGGGGCTTCAGGTGCCGCGCTCCCACGGGGAGGTGCGGATGCGGTCGTATGCGTGTGCCCAGTCGTCGACGATGCGCGCGACCGGGCGCACGGAGTCGACTGCGGCCACGGAGTGGCCGGCCGAGTGGATGTCGGCCCAGCGGCGGGGGCCGTCGCCCCGTGCCCGGTTCCCGAAGAGGCGGGCGGTCGACTCGGGGCTCGCCTCCTCGTCCAACCGCGCCGGGTCCAGCCCCGCCGCCCGGATCGAGGAGGAGAGCATGCTGGTGGGGAGGCCGGTGAAGGCGCGCGTGAGCAGGATCCCGTCCGGGTCGGAGTCGACGATCGCGCTCTTGTGGGCCGCGCCCGCCGGGCTCTCCGCACTCGCGATGAAGGGGGTGCCGGAATAGGCGAGGTCGTAGCCCGCCGTCCGCGCCGCGGCGACACTGCGGCCGCCCGTCATCCCGCCCGCCAGGACGACCGGGCCGTCGAAGAACCTGCGGACGGCGTCGATGAAGGCGAAGGGATTCAGCCAGCCCGTCTGACCGCCCGCCCCCGCGGTCAGCAGCACGAGCCCGGTGACACCGGCCGCCACCGCCTTCCGCGCATGGGCGACCGTGGCGACGTCCGCGAACACGGCGATCCCCGCGCGGGCGAAGAGGTCCGTCACGGGAGCGGGCGATCCCACGGAGGTGATGACCATCCGGGCTCCGGAGTCCGCGATCAGGCGCGCGTGGCGGATCGCGTCCGCATCCGCCATCACGAGGTTGGGGCAGTGGAGGCCGGTCGAGTGGGACTGCACCGCGTCCAACTCCCGCAGCCACTCGACCAGCGCGGACTCCGACCGTGCGTTGAGGGTGGGGAACGCGCCGATGACGCCGGCGCGCACGGCGGCGGACGTGAGGTGCAGGTCGGACACGCGCAGCATCGGCGCCACGATGAGCGGGAGGCGCAGTCCGGAGAGGTCCGGGGCCGCCGGCGGAGTCCTCGTCATGACCTCAGGAACACCTCGGTCCACGTCTCGAGCATGGGCTCCGTCCGGTGATCGCGTCCGGAGAACGTGTAGGTGAGGGCCATGCCGCGCATGCTCGTGAAGACGAGCGCCAGCGCGTCGGGGAAGCCCGGGCGCCCCGCCAGCTGCTCTCCGAACGCCTGTCGGTATCCGTCGCGCACGCGCCGCAGCACCTGCCGCTCGTGGTCGACCAGATCCGTCGCCACCGCCGGGTCCGTGCGCGCGGCGATCCAGATCTCCATCGCCGTCCAGAAGGTGTCCGCGAAGAACGAGTCCCACATCCGTCGCACCGCCCACCGGGCCCGAGCGGGGGCGTCGCCCCCCGGCGGCGCACCCGTGAGGTCCGCGCTGCGGGCCTCATCGAGCCGCTGCTCCATGAGCCGCTTGACGGCGGAGGACAGCAGCACCTGCTTCGACGGGAAGTGATGGAGGAGCTTCCCGCGGGAGACCCCTGCGCGCTCCTGGACGCGCAGGGTCGTCGTCGCGGCGTAGCCGTCCTCCAGCAGGCACTCGATCGCGGCGGTGAGGATCGCGTCCTTCGCGATCCGGCCGCGCTCCTGACCCCGCTCCGCGGGCGCACTGCCCGGGCCGCGGCCCGGGGAACCGGACGGATCCGGCTCCCCGACCACGGCCTCGGCGGCGGTGTCCTCGACCACTGCGACCCTCGTCTCGATCAGCGCGGGGCCATGCGGATGGCGCCGTCCAGACGGATCGTCTCGCCGTTGAGCATGGGGTTCTCGACGATCTGCGCGGCCATGAGGCCGAACTCCTCCGGCTGGCCCAGACGGGACGGGTGCGGCACCTGCGCGCCCAGGGAGTTGAGCGTCTCCTCCGAGGCGCCCATCATGAGCGGCGTGTAGAAGATGCCCGGCGCCACCGTCATGACGCGGATCTTCGAAGAGGCCAGGTCGCGGGCGATCGGGAGTGTCATGCCCACGATGCCGCCCTTCGACGCGGAATACGCGGCCTGCCCGATCTGGCCGTCGAACGCGGCGGCAGAGGCGGTGTTGATGACGACGCCGCGCTCCTCGCCCACGGGGTCGATCTGCTGCATGTGCGCGGCGGCCAGGCGGATCACGTTGAACGTGCCGATGAGGTTGACCGTCACGACCTTCGTGAAGTGGTCGAGTGGGAAGACGCCCTTGCGCCCGGAGACGCGGTGGGAGCCGCCGATCCCCGCGCAGTTGACGACGATGCGCAGATCGCCCAGCTCGGAGGTGCGCTCGATCGCGGCCTTCACCTGCGCCTCGTCCGTCACGTCGCCCTCGACGAAGACGACGTCGTCGCCCAGCGCCCGGACCTCGTCCGAGCCCTTGAGGTCGAACGCGACGGCCTTGCCGCCGCGCGCCACGATCTCCTTGACCGTCGCGAGCCCCAGCCCGGAGGCGCCGCCGGTCACGAACGCGACCTGATCCTTGATCTGCATGTTGTCACTCCTTCTCCGGGTGGACGCCCGGTCGTGTGCGATCCGGGGCACGCACGCGCAGCTCGCGCAGCGATCGCGACCCGAAATCGATTACCAGTCCATATTGACCGGTTTGAGCGGATATGTGAAGCTGGGCACACGAATTCTTCGAACATTCGTTCAGCTGAGGAGTCACCATGACCGATGCAGTCATCGTCGCCGCACGCCGCACGCCCACGGGCAAGCGCAACGGAGTCCTGTCCGGCGTCCACCCCGCCGACCTGTCCGCCCACGTCCTCGAGGACCTCGTCAAGACCGCGGGCGTCGACCCGGCGCTCGTCGAGGACGTCATCTGGGGCACCGTGTCGCAGACGGGCGAGCAGACGGGCGACATCGCGCGCACCGCCGCCCTGTCGGCCGGCTTCCCGGAGACCGTCACCGGCGTGACCGTCGACCGCCAGTGCGGTTCGTCCCAGCAGGCTGTCCACTTCGCCGCGGCCGGCATCATCGCCGGGCAGTACGACATCGTCATCGCCGGCGGCGTCGAGTCGATGTCGCGCGTGCCCATGGGCTCCTCCTCCCAGGGGGCCAACCCCTACGGCGACCGCTTCATGGCCCGCTACGACGGCGTCAAGCCCAACCAGGGCATCGGCGCGGAGATGATCGGCGAGCAGTGGGGCTTCACCCGCACGCAGGTCGACGAGCTCGCGATCGAGTCGCACGCGCGTGCCGCGGCGGCCACGGACTCCGGCGCCTTCGAGTCGCAGATCGCGCCCGTCGAGACGGAGCACGGCCGCATCAGCGCGGACGAGGGCATCCGTCGCGGCGGCACGGTCGAGGGCCTCGCGAAGCTGTCGACCGTCTTCAAGGAGGACGGCATCGTCACGGCCGGGAACTCCTCGCAGATCTCCGACGGCTCCGCAGCGCTCCTCATGATGAGCGACGCGAAGGCGAAGGAGCTGGGGCTCACGCCGATCGCGCGGGTCCACACCGCGGTGCTGGCGGGCTCCGACCCCGTCATCATGCTGACCGGTCCCATCCCCGCGACGCAGAAGGCGCTCGCGAAGTCCGGCCTGAGCGTCGACGACATCGGGGTGTTCGAGGTCAACGAGGCCTTCGCGACGGTCCCCCTGGCGTGGCAGCACGAGATCGGCGCGGACTGGGCGAAGGTCAACCCCAACGGCGGAGCGATCGCGATGGGCCACCCGCTGGGCGGCTCCGGTGCGCGCCTCATGACGACGATGGTCCACCACATGCAGGCCAACGGGATCCGCTACGGCCTCCAGACCATGTGCGAGGGCGGCGGTCAGGCCAACGCGACGATCCTCGAGCTGCTCTGAGCAGGGCTCACGGGAGAAGGAGCACCGCACCATGGTGACGAGGAATCTGTACGAACAGGACCATGAGGATTTCCGGCGCACCGTCGCCGCGTTCTTCGACAAGGAGATCGTCCCCCACCAGGAGCGGTGGGAGGAGCAGGGGATCATCGACCGCTCGATGTGGAAGGCGGCCGCGGAGGCGGGCGTCATCGGATTCTCACTGCCGGAGCAGTACGGCGGCGGCGGGATCAGCGACTACCGCTTCGAGATGATCCGCGGCGAGGAGGCGGCGAAGCGCGGCCTGGCCTCGTCCGTGGGCGGCTGGGGCGTGTCCGACGGGATCGTCCCGGGCTACCTCACCGGCTTCGGCAGCGAGCACCTCCAGCAGAAGTACCTCCCCGGCCTGGCCGCGGGCGAGCTGATCGGCGCGATCGCGATGACGGAGCCGGGCGTGGGCTCGGACCTCCAGAACGTCGCGACCCGCGCGGTGAAGGACGGGGACGACTGGGTCATCAGCGGGGCGAAGACGTTCATCACGAACGGGCAGAACTGCGACTTCGTCATCGTGGTGGCGCGGACGAACCCAGAGGGCTCGGGCGCGCACGGGACCTCGCTGTTCATCGTGGACGACGGCACCCCGGGCTTCACGAAGGGGCGCAACCTCGCGAAGGTCGGCCTGGACGCCCAGGACACCTCCGAGCTGTCCTTCGAGGATGTCCGCGTCCCGGACTCCCAGCGACTGGGCGAGCTCGACAAGGGCTTCATCCACCTCATGCAGAACCTCCCCTACGAGCGGATGGGAATCGCCTCCGGCGGCCTCGCCGGCGCCCGCGCGGCCTTCGCGTGGACGGCGGAGTACGTCTTCAGCCGCAAGGCCTACGGCGCCACGATCGGGGACCTCCAGAACACGCAGTTCGAGCTGGCGGACATGGAGGCGAAGATCGACATGCTCGAGGCGTTCGTCGACCGCTGCGCCGTGGCCCTCAACGAGGGCACTCTCACCGCCATCGACGCATCGAAGGCGAAGATGCTGGGGGCGGAGCTCCAGGTCGACGTCGTCAACCGCTGCCTCCAGCTGCACGGCGGGTACGGCTACATGCTGGAGTACCCCATCGGACGCGCGTTCCGCGACAGCCGGATCCAGACGATCTACGGCGGGACGACGGAGGTCATGAAGCACATCATCGGCAAGGACATCCGGAAGCGGTACCGGCAGGATCGGTAGGGTGATCGGATCGTGATGCACGGGGCTCCCGCTCCCCTTGCATTTTGGATGATCAATCGATAAGTTCGACCGAGTGCTGCTCGGTCCACGGACCCGGGACGGCACGGCTGCCGGCCCGGGTCCGTCCCGTTCCGGCCGCATGACGAGGTGCGGGGGACGGTCTCCCGCCCCTCCCCCGATGAAGGCAAAGGTGGCTTCTCATGACACGAGTGAACGCGGGACTCGATCGAGTCCTCTCCGTCCTCGCCGCGGTCGCGACCGTGCTGATGATGCTCCACGTCGTCGCGCACGCGCTGCTGCGTTACTTCCTCAACTCACCTCTGTACGGCACGAACGAGATCGTGGCGTACTGGTACCTGCCGGCGATCGCATTGCTGGGCATCCCCGCCGCACACCTGCAGAAGGAGCACATCACCGTCACGCTCGTGACGGAGCGCATGGGCCGGATCTACAAGAACATCCTGGGCCTCTTCGTGGGCGCCCTCTGCATCCTCGTGAGCGTGGGCTTCGCGTACTTCGGCTTCGAGGAGGCCACGGACAAGATGGCGATGGGCGCGACGGCCGGCGTCACGGACATCGTCACGTGGCCCATCTACTTCCTGGTCCCCGTCACGTTCGTCCTCCTGGCGCTCCTGCACGTGTTCGACATGGTCGTGATCGTGCGCACCGGCGACCCGGACCGTGATCCGACCACCGGCGAACCGGTCGAGGACGAGCTCCTCGAAAGCCGCCCGGTCTGAGCGCGGCAGACTCCACCTCACGTACGGTACTTCTGAAGGAAGCCCCATGACTTCGACCAACACCCCCACGGCGGGCACAGGCGCCCCCTCCCACTCCTCCGGGACGCTGCTCCCCACCGCCAGACGGGGGAAGAAGCCCGGCCGCATCGGCACCATCATCTGCTTCGCACTCCTGGCGGTCTGCCTGGTCGGGTTCTTCACCAGCCCGTCCGGTCCGGTCGCCGGCCTCTGGTGCATCGCGATGATGATCGTCCTCATGTTCATGTCCGTCCCCGTGGCCATCGCGCTGGCGATCCCCAGCCTCGTGGGCGCCTACGGACTGGCGGGCATCCCCGCGACGGTCAACATCCTGGCCACCGCACCGTTCCACGCGGTGTCGAAGTGGTCGTTCTCCGTCCTGCCCATGTTCATCTTCATGGGCATGCTCCTGGCGAACTCCGGCATGGCCACGCGCATCTACCGCGCGACGGACCGCTGGTTCTCGTGGCTGCCCGGAGGCATCGGCATCGGCACGACCGCGGCGGGCGCGGGACTCGCGTCCGTATCCGGCTCGACGATCGGCATGACCTACACGTTGGGCCGCGCCGGCATCCCGGAGATGCTGCGGGCCGGCTACGACAAGCGCGTCGCCGTCGGCACCGTCATCGTGTCCGGCCTGCCCGGCGGTCTCATCCCGCCGTCGATCCTCCTCGTCGTCTACGCGGGCATCGCCTCCGTCCCCGTGGGCCCGCAGCTCATGGCGGGCGCGGTCCCCGGCATCGGCGTCGCCCTCACCTTCGCCCTCTTCATCTTCTGCCTGGGCATCTTCGCGCCCAAACTGGTGGGGCGCGGCAAGGGCGCGACGCGTGAGGACGCCCCGAAGGTCACCTGGAAGCAGCGCATCGAGTCGCTGGGCGAGGTCTGGGGCTTCCCCGTCATCATGCTCGTGCTGTTCGGCGGCATGTTCTCCGGCGCCTTCACCCCCACCGAGGCCGGAGCGGCCGCCGCTCTCACCGCACTGCTGCTGACCCTCCTCCACACCCGCAAGGACAAGCCGCTGGGTCGCGTCGCCCAGGCAGCTGTGTCGACCGTGTCCGCGACCGCCGCGATCTTCTTCATCATCATCGGCGCGGAGATGCTCACCAAGCTCCTGGCGATCACGGGTCTGGCCCCCGTCATGACGGAGTTCATCACGGGGCTGGGGCTCAACCGCGTGGGTTTCCTGCTGGTCCTCGTGGTCCTCTATCTCTTCATGGGCATGTTCTTCGACACGCTGTCGATGATGCTGCTGACGATCCCGATCCTCCTGCCCACCCTGTCCGCGATGGAGGTGAGCCCGCTCTGGTTCGGCGTGTTCGTCGTGCTGCTGGGCGAGCTGGGCATGATCACGCCGCCGGTGGGCATCCTGTCCTACATCGTCCACAACATCGCGAAGAACCCGGAGGTGAACCTGGGGCACACCATCACGCTCAAGGACATCTTCACCTCCCTGCTGTGGTTCCTGCCCATCGTCGTCCTGTTCCTCATCCTCATGATCGCGGTGCCGCAGATGACCGAGTGGCTGCCCGATCTGCTCGAACGGACGGCAGGCGGCACTGCGACCCAGTAGTCGCCGCCCGCAGCACCCCTCTCCACCACCACCCTCGGAATCCCCGTCACGGGGAAGGAAGTGAGCCTTCGATGGCCCGATCCCTTATCTCTCGCAGCCGCACCGTGCGGCTCGCACCCGCACTCGCGGCGGCCTCGGCCCTGACCCTGGGCCTCAGCGCCTGCGCCGGCTCTGCCGGCGGCAGCTCCGGCGGGGGCGGCGGCGGGGACGGCGCCTACGAGGCGGGTGCGGACCAGGCGGCGATCGATGAGGCGCTCGCAGACCTCGATCCCGTGGAGATCGTCTACCAGCCCTCGGCCGCCTCGCAGGAGTCGGTCCAGTCGCCGTCGGGCACGGTCCTGGCGGAGGCGATCGAGGAGCGCTCCGGCGGGAAGATCACCGTCGACACCGTCTGGGGCCAGGCGATCGCGGGGTACGGGGAGGTCCACGACGCGTTGGCCGACGGCCGCGTCGACCTCGCTTACACCCTCCCGGTGTACGATCCCGCGCAGTTCCCCGCGGTCAATGCGCTGGGCGATGCGCTGGGCGGTCTGGACCCCTCGCCGTTCATCGGCGAGATGGTGACGAACGCCGTCGCGACGGACGTCGCGTGGCAGACACCGGAGATCGTCGACGAGTACGAGTCGCTGGGCATCCAGCCGATCGCGCCCACCGTCGCGTCCGGTGGCTACTACACGGTCTGCGCGGACCCGGGTGTCGAGGAGGCGGACTTCGACGGCCGTCAGGTCCGGATCGCGTCGAAGACCCAGGGCGAGCTTATGACGAGCATCGGCGCCTCCCCCGTCTCGATGGAGTACACGGAGACGTTCGAGGCGCTGCAGCGCGGCACCGTCGACTGCACGCTGGGCCAGCTGGTCCCGTCCGCGGAGGCCGGGATCTTCGAGGTCGCTCCGCACGTGGGCTACATGACGGAGACCAGCATCTCCCGCAGCCCGGGCGCCCTGCTGGCCGGGTCCGGGTTCGAACAGCTGCCGCTGGGCTACCAGCAGGTGATCTTCGATTCCTACGCGGACTACTACCACGGTCAGATGCAGACGACCGTGGGCGGCAACGCCGTGGCGATCGGCATGGCGAAGGAGGCCGGCGGAGAGATCGAGCAGTTCCCGGAGGACTTCCAGCAGGACATCGCGGAGTTCTCCGAGAACAAGCGCGCGGAGCTCGCGGAGTCCGGTGTGGCCGGTGGCGAGCTGCAGACCCGCGTCGAGGAGTCCGCAGAGAAGTGGGCCGCGAAGGCCGAGGAACTCGGTTTCGCCGACGACGGCACCACGGAGGACTTCGACGAGTGGTACGACGAGGAGACGGAGTTCCGTCTGCTGGGCGAAGCCATCTACGAGGAGGTCATCCTCCCCCACCGCCCGTCCTGATCCCAGGACTGGACTGCGGGCCCGGCCAGTTCCGGTCGGGCCCGCAGTGCACCGGGACTTCCCCACCGACGCGGGGGTCCCGCAGATTCCCCACCCACCGGACGATCGTCGTCCGGTCGACTCAAAGAGGAGCCGATGATGAGGAATGCACAGAAGACCACACGCGCGACACGTGCGGCGACTGCGACGGCCGGGTTGGGCGTCCTCGCCCTGGCGCTGTCAGCCTGCGCGGGTTCGGCCGGCACGGCCGGCAGCGGAGGAGGCGCCGAGGCCGGTGAGGGCTTCGCGTACGACGCGCCCCAGGAGGACGTCGACGCGGCGATCGCGGACCTGGACCCCGTCACGATCACCTTTCAGCCGTCGGCGGCCTCCCCCGATTCGGTCATGGCCCCGGCGGGCACCGTCTTCAAGGAGATCGTGGAGGAGAGGTCCGGCGGGAAGATCACCGTCGAGCTGGTCTGGGGCCAGGCCATCGCGAGCTACGCGGAGGTCCATGACGCGCTGGCGGACGGTCGTCTGGACGTGGCCTACACGCTGCCGGTCTACGATCCCGCGCAGTTCGCAGCCGTCAACGACCTGGGTACGGCCATGGCGGCGCTCGAGCCGTCACCGTTCCTGGGTGAGCTCGTCGCGAACGCCGTTGGCAACGAGTTGGGCTGGAACAACGAGGCGACCCTCGAGACCTACGAGGAACTGGGTCTCACGCCCCTGACGCCGCTCGCCGCGTCCGGCGGGTATTACTCCGTCTGCAACAAGCCGGTCCAGTCCAAGGACGACTGGGACGGCCTGCAGGTCCGGATCGCGTCTGCCGCGCAGGCGGCGCAGACGCAGCACCTGGGCGGGTCGCCGGTCTCGATGGAGTACGCGGAGACATTCGAGGCGCTGCAACGCGGCACGGTCGACTGCACGCTGGGCCAGCTGGTCCCCTCGGCAGAGGGCGGCATCTTCGAGGTCGCCCCCAACCTGGGATACACGACGGAGGCCTCGTTCTCCCGCTCGCCCGGCGCGTACCTGGCGGGATCCGGCTTCAAGGACCTCCCCCTGGCCTACCAGCAGATCATCTTCGATTCCAACGCCCTCGCGTCGGCCGGCGGCATGCAGGCGGTGATCGGCGGCAACGCCGCTGCGGTGGGACAGGCGAAGGCGGCGAACGGCGAGGTCACCGCGTTCGACGACGAGCTCCAGGAGGAGATCGCGGCCTACTCGGAGGAGCTGACGGCAGGCGCACTGGAGAACGGCCAGATAGACGAGAACATCCTCGAGACCATCGCGACCGCGGAGGAGGAGTGGACCAGCCGCTTCGAGGAGCTGGGCTACACCGACGAGGGCACGGTCGAGGACTTCGA
>DYUK01000229.1 GCA_020743695.1 Brevibacterium senegalense
TCCACGACGAAGCGGTCGCCGTGAACGCCGGTGAAGACCTCGCCGCCCACCAACTGCGCCCGCTCACGGATCCCGATGAGCCCGCGACCGCCACCGGACCCGCTGAGGTCCGCCACCGCTCCCGAGGCCGCCGGCCCCTTCTCCTCCCGGCCCGCCTTCGGGGGCACCGGGTTCGTCACGAGGACATGTGCTCCGGTCGCCGCGCTCACGCGGACCTCGACCGTCGCCTCTGCGCCCGGCGCGTGCTTCATGACGTTCGTGAGCGACTCCTGGACGATTCGGTAGACCGCCTTCTCCAGCACCGCCGGCGCACGGTCGACATCCTCCAACAGGAGCGTCGCAGTGACGGGGACACCGGTCGCCCTGACGGAGGCGATGAGGTCCGGCACCGTCCGCAGCGAGACGAGCGCCGGCGGCCTCCCCGAGTCCGCCGGCTGGCCGCGCTCCGGCGCATCACCGCGGACGTCGCCCACGAGTGACCGCACGTCCTCCAACGAGGCGCGAGCCTCCTGTCCCAGCGCCGTCGCGATCCGGACCGTCGTCTCCGGGTCGTTCGCGGACGTCTCCAGCGCACCGCTGTGCAGCGAGATGACCGATAGCCGATGCGCCAGTGTGTCGTGCAGCTCCCGCGCCAGCATCTGCCGTTCCGACTCCCGCGCCAACTGATCGGTGAGCGCCTCGCTGCGCTGAGTCTGATGAGCCGCGGCCGCTTCGACCGCCTTCATCCGACGAGTGCGACGCAGGAGGAAGCCGCCGCCGACCGCGACGAGGAGTGCCGCGGCCCCCAATGCGAGGACGAGGATGCGCAGTGCCAGCGCCGTGTCCGTGCTGAAGTCCTGCGCGGTCGCTCCCCGCAGGAGCGCCTCCTGCGGCAGGAAGAAGATCGAGAACGGATTGTGCTGCGGCGCGCGCGCGACTGTCCGGACCAGACTCGCGACGACGATCGCGCCGCCCAGGGACGCCGCGACGAACGCCTGACGCCGCGACAGCCGGACCACGACCTGGAACACCCCGATGAGCAGCAGGACGATGTCCCCACCCAGGAGGGCCAGCAGGGCGCCGGCCACCACGGGCACCCAGGGCCAGCGCGTGCGCACGAACACCGTCAGCCACAGCACCCATCCGACCAGTACCTGGAGGACACCCACGTTCGTGAGCACCCCGTCCTCGCCGAAGGCTCCGATCATCCCGGTCGACGCGAACATGACGACGACGCATCCGACGACGAAGAGGACCAGACCGATCGCGATATCACCGCCGATCCGCAGGATGCGTCGACGATCATGCCGCAGCACGCGCTGACGGACGGCGACGGTCGCGGAGCCGTCGGCCGAAGGAGGAGCCTGTTCATTCACACGCTCACCGTATCCACGACCACGGACATGCGAATCCGCTATTCGGCCGAGGAACCGCACTCCCCTTTCATCCTTTCGATGAACCGGTCGAGCCGAACGGTCGACGCGGCGGTGACGGTCTGCGACGGAGGCTGGTGTCAACGCTGAGGGACGGTCCTCAGCCCGTCATCACAGGAGCATCATGTCCCAGCCTCAGCAGCCCGGGTCCACCGGACCCCACGGCCACCCCGCCCCCGACCACCAGCACCTGGGCCAGCACCCGGGCCAGGCCGGACAGTACTCCGGTCAGACGGGCCAGACCGCCCAGCAGGCGCCGCAGTACGGCACCCCTGCCTACGGCTCCGGCACCCAGTACGGCGGCCCGCAGCAGTACGTCGCGCAGCAGGGCTCAGCACCCCAGCACGGCGCTCCCCCGCCGCCCGGTGCCGCCCCGCAGTACGGCTCCGGCCCGGCGGCACCGGGCGCCTACCCGCCCCAGGGTTCCTCCCCGCAGCAGGGGCCCGGCCCAGCCCAGCCGGGACGCAAGCCCAAGAAACCGCTCTTCAAGCGCTGGTGGTTCTGGGTCCTGGCGGTCCTCGCGCTCTTCATCGTCATCGGCATCGCCGGCGGTGGAGGAGACGAGTCCGCGACGGACAGCGCCGCATCAGACCAGGGCGCCGATTCCCAGTCCGCCGAGGAGGCGCCGGCGGACGAGGACGCCGCTGAGGAGGACACAGCGGACGAGGCGGCTGAGGACTCCGCAGACGAAGCACCCGCCGCCTACGGCCTGGGCGACGCCGTCCCCACCGGTGACTGGGAGATCACCGTCGCAGACGTGGAGACCGGCGTCAGTGAGGTGGGCGACCAGTACCTGAACTCCACCGCGCAGGGACAGTACATCCTTGTCGACATCGAGGTGACGAACACCGGCAGCGAGCCGGACTACTTCTTCGAGGACAACGTGAAGCTGCTGGACGACGCGGGCAACACGTACGCGACGGATTCGGAGGCGAGCCTCTACACGACGGAGAGCGGCGACGTCTTCCTGCTCGAGGAGATCAACCCCGGCAACACCGCCTCCGGCGTCCTCGTCTTCGACGTCCCGACGGATGCGTCCCCGAACGTCCTCGAATTCCAGGGCGGCATCTTCGACACCCCCGCCGAGGTCGCACTCGACTGACTGTCCCGCCCGCCGACCGCTGCGGTCAGCACGGCACTGCCAGCCGCTGCGGCCGGCACCCGCCCCACTAGGGCGGCCCCACAGACAGAGGTCGGGGTGAGGAGCTTCCGGGAAGCTGCTCCTCGCCCCGGCCTCGTTGCTGCTTCGACAACCGGCGAGGCCCCGGTCCCTCCACGTGAACTCGTGGAAGGAGCGGGGCCTCGGACGCACCTGCGCGCGGCCTGCTCAGCCGTTGATGCGCGCCAGGATGAGCTCGCGCGCCTTGCCGGCATCCGCCTGACCGCGCGTGGCCTTCATGATCGGGCCCATGAGCGCGCCGATCGCCTGCATCTTCCCGCCCTTGATCTTCTCGACCACATCCGGGTTGGCAGCGATCGCCTCATCGACCGCGGCCTCGAGCGCTCCGGTGTCCTCGACGATCTGCAGGCCGTCGGCCTCCATGACCTCCGCGGGCGCACCGCGTCCGTCCAGGACCCCGGCCAGCACCTTCCGTGCCAGCTTGTCGTTGAGCTTGCCCTCGTCGATGAGCCCCTGCAGCTGTGCGACGTGTTCCGGGCTCACCAGCTCCGCGGGCTCCGCCTCCTTCTGCTTGGCGAGACGGGCGATCTCACCCATCCACCACTTGCGCGCCGCATCCGGCCCGGCACCCGCGGCCACCGTCGCCTCGACCGGGTCCAGCAGTCCGGCGTTGATGATGTCGCGCATCTCCAGCTCGCTGATGCCCCACTCGCCCAGCAGGCGACGACGACGGGCGGCCGGCAGCTCCGGCAAATTCGCCCGGATCTCCTCGACCCACTCCCGCGACGGCGCGACCGGCACCAGGTCCGGCTCCGGGA
>DYUK01000230.1 GCA_020743695.1 Brevibacterium senegalense
GGCGGTGGAGACACCGGCGGTGGCGGCGGCGATGACGGCGGCGGCGAGGCCGGCCTCGGCGGCAACTGACCACCGCGTGCACTGAACGGTCAGCGGGACCCCTGGGAGCATCTCCCGGGGGTCTCGTCGTCCGCCCTCCCGATGCGGCGAGGATGGGCGACCGCCTAGCATGGGGTGTGTCGCGGGGCACTGCCCGCACCACCGACGAAGGAGCACCTCATGACGAAGTGGGAGTACGTGACCGTCCCCCTCATCACCCATGCGACGAAGCAGATCCTGGACCAGTGGGGAGCGGAGGGGTACGAACTCGTGCAGGTCATCCCCGGTCCCGAGGGCAGCACGAACCTCGTCGCCTACATGAAGCGCCCGCTCGAGGGCTGAGGAGGACTTCCATGAGCCGCATCGAAGACGCCCTGTCCCAGCGCGGACTGAGCCTGCCGCCCGTCGCCACGCCCGCCGGCGCCTACGTCCCCGCCCTGCAGGTGGGGGACCAGGTGATGACCTCCGGTCAGCTGCCGCTGGTCGATGGGAAGCTGCCGCTCACCGGTCCCGTGGGCGACGCCGTCACGCCGGAACAGGCGTACGACCTGGCCGCCACGTGCCTCCTCAACGCACTGGCCGCGGTCAAGAGCGTGATCGGCGACCTCGACCGCATCGAGCGCGTCGTCAAGGTGACGGGCTTCGTGCACTCGGCCTCGGACTTCACGGGTCAGCCCGGTGTCGTGAATGGCGCCTCCGAGCTGCTGGGCGAGCTGTTGGGCGAGGCCGGCCAGCACGTGCGGTCCGCGGTGGGTGTCAACACCCTGCCGAAGGGCACCCCGGTGGAGCTGGAGCTCACTGTGCAGGTCCGATCGGAGGCCTGAGCATGACCGATGACGCGCAGCGGAGGGCGCTCGCGGACGACGGCGTGGAGCTGGTGCTGGCGGACAATCCGTCGCCCATGACCCTGGACGGGACGAACAGCTACCTGCTGCGGTCCCAGGACGGGACGTCCGCGCTGCTGCTGGATCCCGGTCCGATGCTCACGGATCACCGGGACGCGCTGGTGCGCGCCCTGGGGTCCGCGCAGCTGGCGACGATCGTGCTGACCCACCGCCACGCGGACCACTCCGGCCTGCTGGAGACGGCGGGAGAGTGGGCGCCGGGGGTGCCCGTCCACGCGGTCGATCCGACGTTCGCGGTGGGCACGGACCCGTTGGTCGACGGCCAGACGATCTCCTTCGGGACGGACGACCGGGACGCAGTGCGGATCGTGACGACGCCGGGCCACACGGATGATTCCGTGTCCGTGCTGCACGGCGACCGGCTGTTCTCCGGCGACACGGTTCTGGGCCGCGGCACCACGATGGTGTCCTTCCCGGACGGGTCGCTGGGGGACTACCTGGACAGCCTCGAGCGCCTCATCGCGCTGGAGGCCGCTGGTTCCATCCGC
Organism: Brevibacterium senegalense; assembly: GCA_020743695.1. Lineage (GTDB taxonomy): Bacteria > Actinomycetota > Actinomycetes > Actinomycetales > Brevibacteriaceae > Brevibacterium > Brevibacterium senegalense_A. Next base: position 1,433 of record DYUK01000230.1, read on the forward strand.
ACCCTGGCGCCGGCCCACGGCGAGCAGCGCGACGACGTCGCCGAGGTCCTGGCCCACTACCGCTCGCATCGGCAGGAACGCATCGCACAGGTGCAGGAGGTGCTGGCGTCCGGGAAGTCGACGGCGGAGGAGGTCGCAGACGTCGTCTACGCGGACGTCCCCGCATCAGTCCGTCCGGCCGCACTCAGCATCGTCCGCGCCCAGCTCGCCTACATCGAGTCGCTGGGCAGCTGAGCGGGCGCGCTCCGGCACCGCACGCACGCGTCGGAACAGCACGAACGCCGAGGCCGTGGTCACCGGAAGGTGACCACGGCCTCGGCGGTGGTGCGGGTCCCGACCTGCGGCCGGGGACGGCTCAGGCGGAGCGGTGGCGCAGGCGGTCGACGTCCAGGAGGACGACGGCGCGGGCCTCGAGCCGCAGCCAGCCGCGCTGTGCGAAGTCCGCGAGCGCCTTGTTGACCGTCTCGCGGGAGGCGCCCACCAGCTGGGCCAGCTCCTCCTGCGTGAGGTCGTGGGCGACGTGCACGCCGTCCTGCGTGGGCTGGCCGAAGCGGTCGGCCAGGTCCAGCAGCGCCTTCGCGACACGACCGGGCACGTCCTGGAAGACGAGGTCGCCCACCGTGTCGTTCGTGCGGCGCAGGCGGATCGCCAGGGCACGCAGCAGGTTCATGCCCGCCTTGGGGCGGTCCTCCAGCCACGCGGTGAGGTCCTCGTGGCGCAGGCTCAGCAGCTCCGTCTGCGACACGGCGGTGACCGTCGAGGAGCGCGGGCCCGGATCGAAGAGGGACAGCTCGCCGATGATCTCGCTGGGGCCCACGACGGACAGCAGGTTCTCGCGGCCGTCGGAGGACTCGCGGCCCACCTTCAGCTTGCCGGTCGCGACGATGTAGAGCTCATCGCCCGCATCGCCCTCGCGGAACAGCACGGTGCCCCGTCGGACGCTGCGCGGCTTCATGAACTTGAGCAGCGCGCTGGTCGCTTCGTCGTCGAGCCCGGCGAAGAGCGCGGCCCTGCGTACGACTTCGATGTCCACTTGGTTCCTCCTGGTCGTTTCACGTCTGCGAACCAATCTACCGTGCGGGCGTGCTCCTGCCCACACACCAGTGGCGTGGATTCGCGGATTGAGAGCGCGCTGGCTGTGCTGACGGCGGGGCCGGGAGGCGCGGCGGATAGGATGGGCGGGTGCTGTCAGTCGCTGAGAAGAGCCGGCGGCGCTTCCTCGAGGAGACTCCGCTGGGGCGCACGCGCCGGGCCCGGAAGATCCACCGCATCCTCGCGGACACGTACCCGACCGCGCATGCGGAACTGGACCATCGGAACGCGTTCGAGCTGCTGGTCGCGACCGTCCTGTCCGCCCAGACGACGGACATCCGCGTCAACGGCGTCACCCCCGCACTGTTCTCCGCGTATCCGGATGCGGCTGCGCTGGCGTCAGCGCAGCGCGAGGCCGTCGAGGAGATCATCCGCCCCACCGGCTTCTACCGCGCGAAGGCGAAGAGCATCGTGGGGCTGGCCCAGGATCTGGTGACGCGGTTCGATGGAGAGGTGCCGGGGAACCTCAAAGACCTCGTGACCCTGCCGGGAGTGGGGCGCAAGACCGCGAACGTGGTGCTGGGCAACGTCTTCGACGTGCCCGGCCTCACGATCGACACGCACTTCGCGCGTCTGGCCCGGCGCTTCCTCTGGACGGAGTCGACGGACGCGGACCGGATCGAGCGCGACGTCCAGGAGCTGTTCCCCCGGAAGGACTGGACGATGCTGTCCCACCGGGTCATCTGGCACGGGCGGCGGATCTGCCACGCGCGCAGGCCCGCGTGCGGTGCTTGCCCCATCAGCGCGTTGTGCCCGTCGTACGGCGAGGGTGAGCTGGATCCGCAGCAGGCGCGCGGGCTGCTGCGGTTCGAACTGGCGGAGCAGACGGGGCAATCAGGAGATGCCGGTCAGGCTGCAGACGGGGGTCGGACGAAGCCGGGACATGACGGGCCGAGTTCGGCCCGTGGGGAAGGTCGATGATGACGAGCGCCGATTGTGCGAGGACGCATGAGGACGCCGTGGGGACGGTCCGCAACGATGATGCGATCCGCGAGGACCTTGCGGGCCTGTTGCACGCACCTGCGCCGGGGGAGTGGCTGCGGCGGGCGGACGCGCCCGCGGGCATGAACGTCCGCGATGCCGCGGTGCTCATGCTGTTCGGCCGCGGGCAGGAACCGCGGACCTCTGCCGGCAAGGCGGAAGTGGACCGGCTGGCGCAGCTGGGTATCGCGGACGTCGACCTCGTCCTGCTGCAGCGCGCGGCGACGCTGCGCCATCACGCGGGACAGCCGGCCTTCCCCGGCGGCGCCCGCGATGAGACGGACACCTCGAGCGCCTTCACCGCCCTGCGGGAGGCGGAGGAGGAGACAGGACTGGACCCGGCCGGCGTCGACGTCATCGGAATGCTGCCGCCGCTCTTCGTCCCGCACAGCCGCTTCGACGTCACCCCGGTGCTGGCGTGGTGGCGGGAGCCCACGCAGGTGGCCGCCGTCGATTCGGCGGAGTCCGCGCTGGTGGCGCGCGTCGCGATCGCGGACCTCGTCGCACCGGACAACCGCGGCGTGTTCGCCCCGCGCGACCGTCCGTTCGAGACCCCCGTCTTCGATGTGGGGGTCATGCGCCCGTGGGGCTTCACCGCGGGCCTCCTGGAATGGGCCCTGGATCAGTTGGGCTGGGCGCGCGAGTGGGACCGCACCCGCCGCATCCACATCGACTTCTGAGAGCCATCCTCCGCGAGCGCGAGAGACGCCCCTACTGAGAGCGCGAGATCCGCGATTTCGCTGAGTCCGCACCTGCCCCGGACGTGCGAAGACCCCGGCGGAATCGCCGGGGTCTTCGACTGTCAGCCGCTCGTTCAGCGGTGACGCGGGTTCAGTAGCGCGGGCCGCCAGGGTTGGACACGGCTCGCTTGATCGCCTGGAACGCGGACTTGCCGGACTCGATCGCACTGGTGGGCGTGGGATTGCCCTTCTTGAGCAACGGCAGCGCGATCGCCACGAGGATGAGCGCGATGAGCACGAGCGCCCCGAAGACGACGAGGAAGCTCAGCCACCACGACCAGCCCGCCCCCTCGTGCAGGGCAGCGGCGGCGGTGAAGAGGACCATGAAGGACGACAGGAAGAGGAGGAACACCGCGCCCAGCGCGAGTCCCACCCCGATACCCAGGTTCTTCGCGCCGGCGACGGCTTCGTTCTTCGCGAGCGCCGCCTCCTCCTGCGCGAGGGCCTGCGCATCCGCGCTGATGTCCTTGACCAGCTTGGAGATGGACCGTTCCGACATGAGGCTCCTTCAATCGTCGCGACGTCGTCTGCGTTCAGCTGGTTCCAACCTTAATGCCTGCGGCGGGGCGGAGCACCCGTCCCCGCCGCGCGGCGCTCAGGAACCTGTCACCTGACGGTGGATGACCTCCATGACGGACTGGTCCGCCAGCGTCGACGCATCGCCGATGCCCTTGTCCTCCGCCAGGTCCTTGAGCAGGCGACGGACGATCTTGCCGGAGCGGGTCTTCGGCAGCTCATCGACGATGAAGACCCGCTTGGGCTTCGCGATCGCACCGATGTCCGCACCCACGTGCGCCCGCAGCGTCTGCTCCATGTCGTCGTCCCGCTGGGCGCCCGCGCGCAGGATCACGAAGGCGTAGACGGCCTGGCCGGACGTCTCATCGGCAGCGCCGACGACCGCGGCCTCGGCGACGGCGTCGTGCGCGACCAGCGACGACTCGATCTCCGTCGTCGACAGGCGATGGCCGGAGACGTTCATGACGTCGTCGACGCGCCCCAGGAACCAGATGTCGCCGTCCTGGTCGTAGCGGGCGCCGTCACCGGCGAAGTAGACGCCGTCGAAGCGGGACCAGTACGTGTCCTTGAAACGCTCCGGATCGCCGTACACCCCGCGCAGCATCGCAGGCCACGGCTCGTCGATGACGAGCAGCCCCGGCTCGTCTGGACCCAGCTCCCTGCCCTCGTCGTCGACGACTTTGACGGAGATGCCCGGGATCGGACGCTGGGACGAGCCCGGCTTCGTCTCCAGCACACCGGGCATGGGCGCGATCATGTGCGCGCCCGTCTCCGTCTGCCACCACGTGTCGACGACGGGGCAGTTGTCGCCGCCGATGATCCGGCGGTACCAGGTCCAGGCCTCCGGGTTGATGGGCTCGCCCACGCTGCCCAGCAGGCGCAGAGAGGTGAGGTCGTACTTCGCGGGGATGTCGTCGCCCCACTTCATGCACGTGCGGATCGCGGTGGGCGCGGTGTAGAGGATCGTCACCCCGTACTTCTCGACGACCTGCCACCAGCGGCCCTGGTCCGGGGTGTCCGGGGTGCCCTCGTAGATGACCTGCGTGGCGCCGGAGGCCAGCGGGCCGTAGACGATGTAGCTGTGGCCGGTCACCCAGCCCACATCCGCGGTGCACCAGAAGACGTCCGTCTCCGGCTTGAGGTCGAACGTCGCCCGCATCGAGAACGCCGCCTGCGTGAGATAGCCGCCGGAGGTGTGGAGGATGCCCTTGGGCTTCCCCGTCGTGCCGGAGGTGTAGAGGATGAAGAGGGGGTTCTCCGCCTCGAACGCCTGCGCCTCGTGCTCCTCGGACTGGCCGTCGACCAGGTCCGACCACCACGTGTCGCGGCCTTCCGTCCAGTCGACGTCCTCACCGGTGCGCTTGACGACCACGACGTGCTCGACGGGGGTGTCCCCGGCGGACAGGGCCGTGTCGACGGCCGGCTTGAGGCTCGAGGGCTTGCCCCTGCGGAAGCCGCCGTCGGCGGTGATGACGACCCGGGCCTCGGCGTCCTGGATCCGGGACCGCAGCGCGTCGGAGGAGAACCCGCCGAAGACGACCGAATGGGGCGCGCCCAGGCGGGCGCAGGCCAGCATCGCGATGACGGTCTCCGGGATCATCGGCATGTAGATCGCGACGCGGTCGCCCTGGACCACGCCCAGGGACGCGAGCGCGTTGGCGGCCTTCTTGACCTCCGTCGTCAGCTGCGCGTAGGTGAGGGTGCGGGTGTCGCCCGGCTCGCCCTCGAAGTGGATCGCGACGCGGTCACCCAGGCCGGCCGCCACGTGGCGGTCCAGGCAGTTGGCGGCCACATTCAGCTTCCCGTCGCCGAACCAGCGTGCGAACGGCGGGTTCGACCAGTCGAGGGTCTCTGTGAAGGGGACCTCCCAGTCGAGGAGCTCGCGGGACTTCTCAGCCCAGAATCCCACGCGGTCCGAGGCGGCGGCGTCGAAGTCCGCGGTCGTGATGTTCGCCTGCGCGGCGAACTCCTCAGAGGGCGGATATGTCGTCGAGGTCGTTCCGTCGGTCATTCGTTCGTCCTTCCCAGCTTCGTCGATGGTCGAGTCGCGACAGCCGTCGTCGGTGTCCATGTCGAGCCTATACCTGGCCGGTTCTGTGCGCAGGGCGGTCGGTTGCATGGGGGTTGCAGGTGGTGATGCACATGGAGCCGGGTGGGGTGCGTGCGGGGGGGCGTGCAGGGTCCGTGTGCGCTGCGGGTGGGCGGGAGCGATGTGACCCGCGCGGGCGCGGAGCTTGGGGATCGACGGGGGTGCAGTGCAATGATGGGTGCGGAAGCACCCGCGAACGTGCCGATTCCGTGCTGTGCGCGGAGGTCGGAAGGAGACGAGATGAGCACGCCCCATCAGCCCCCGCAGGGGCCGGGACACCAGGAATGGCCGGCCAGCGGCGGTCCCGCCGCGCCGTACGGCTCCGCTCCCGGCCAGGGGGCGGCACCCGGGTACGGCGAGCCGCAGCAGGCGCCGCAGTACGGCCAGCCGGCGTACGGCTCCCAGCCGCAGCAGGCCTATGGGTCCCAGCCGCAGGGGTACGGTTCGCAGCCGCAGCAGGGGTACGGTGCCCAGCCTCAGGCCGGGCAGTACGACCCGCAGGGGCAGCAGTACGGCCAGCCGGCCTACGGTTCTCAGCCGCAGCAGGCCTATGGGTCCCAGCCGCAGCTGGCGTATGGCTCCCAGCCGCAGGCGACCGGGTATCAGGGGCAGCCGCAGGGTGCGTACGGCTCCGCTCCGCAGGGCTACCAGCAGCCGGGCCAGCCGCAGGGCCAGTACCAGGACCAGTACCAGCAGGGCTTCCCGCAGGCGCAGGCTCAGCAGCCGCGTCCGTCGGCGCCCGCGCGGCCGGGTGCCGTGCTGGGTCCGCTCAGCATTCGTGACCTGGGTCTGCTGATCGCCGGCGTCATCGCGTTCATCAGCCTGCTCGTCCCGTTCTACCGCGTGCCGTTCGCCACCCGGTACCTCGAGTCGATGGTCTTCACCTGGTCGTTCTGGGGCATGGGCATGGTGGTCCTGGGCGGTCTGACGCTCATCGTCGCAGCACTCCTCACCGTGCTGCACAAGACGGTCCCCGGATTCCCCGGACGCATCGGATCCTTCACGATCGCGCAGGTCACGACGGTGCTCGCATCGGTGTCCTTCGCGGTGAACTTCCTCAACATCGTCACGACGGCGCCGTACCTCCACGTGGGCGGGTACCTCCTGCTGCTGGCGTCGCTCATCGCGTTCTTCGTGGGCGTCTTCACGTCCATCCCGTTCCTGGCGACCGAGTTCACCTCGCTGCCGCAGGAGTCCACCACCCACCCGAAGGCGCGCAGCGCCGCGGTGGCGTCCCCGTCGCAGGCGCAGGCGTTCCCGGGTGCCGGTGCGGCTGCCGGCGCAGGTGTGGCCGGCGGGGCGGCTGTGGGTGCGGCCGCCGGTGCATCGGCGGGTCAGGCGTACGGTTCGCAGGGGCAGGCGTATGGCGCTCCCGCAGAGCAGTACGGCTCGCAGGGCCAGGCCTACGGCTCGCAGGGCCAGGCATATGGCGCTCCTGCCGACCAGTACGGCTCGCAGGGTCAGACGTACGGTTCCCAGGGACAGGCCTACGGTGCTCCGGAGCAGCAGTTCGCTGCTCCCTCCGAGCAGTACGGGGCGCCGGGGGCGTACGACCAGGCCTACGGTTCGCAGGGTCAGCAGGCCGCAGAGCCTGCCGCATCGGAGCAGTCGATCGCGCAGACCGATCAGGGTGCCGCTCAGGCGCAGGCCCTGAGCGGCGACGCGCAGGCGCCGTCCACTGACGCGGATCCGGACGCGACCGCTCGGTTCTCCCCGGTGCAGGACGACGCCGCCGAGGCCGAACAGAGCACCGCAGACGGCCAGGCCTACCTGGGCCGCGAGTCCGCCGACTCGCCCGCCTACGCGCAGTCGGAGCCCACGCAGACCTTCGCCGCCGGTGCCTTCGGCGGTGCGGCCGCGGGCGGTGCCGTCGCCGGTGGCGCTTTCGCCGGCGGAGCGTTCGGGACTCCAGACACGGCGCCCCAGTCCGATGACCAGGTCGGCGACGAGGTCGATGGCCAGTCAGGCCAGGAGGTCGCGGATCACGCAGCGGACCAGCCGGTCGACGAGGTCGGGTCTGCGCCGGACAGGGCACCCGAGTCGCACGATTCCGAGTCGCACGATTCCGAGTCGCGCGACTCGGACGGCGGTGCGGTCTCCGGCGCGGCGATCTCTCCCGAGGCCGGGTTCGGCTCTGAGGCCGTCTCCGGTTTCGGGGCCGCAGACAGCGGCACGACCGCTTCCGATTCCACCGCACCCGCCGGGGCATCCGAGGGTGCACTGACGCCCGAGGACGAGCCGGCAGCCGAGGGATCGGCCACCGGTGCGGACGAGGCTGTCCAGCCGTACGGTGCGGCCGCACCCGCGGCGACCGGTCCGTACGTCACCGAGGACACCGTGGGCGCTGAGCCCACGGCCGACACGGGCGCGATCATGTCGGTGGACCAGCCGACCGGGGCTGAGCAGGACAACGCCCAGCCGGCCGGTGCGCAGCCGTTCGGGGCAGAGGCGCCGCACGCGGAGGAGCCGCTCGCGGCAGAGGAGCCTCTGGCAGCGGAGCAGTCGCATGCAGAGCAGCCGTCCGCGGCGGGGCAGGATGAAGCCCGGCCGTCCGTGGAGCAGTCCGGCAGTGCACACCTGCGCGGCGACGAGCAGGGTGAGTCGGAGAACGAGCCCACCCAGTGGTTCCGCATGGGCGACCACGGCACGGCGGTCGAGGACTCCGCGTCCCAGGCCCCCGCGGCGGGTGCTGCCTCTGCCGCCGGTGCCGCCTCCGCGGCTGGTGCCTCGAACGCGGAGGCGCCTGCGGCCTCGGGCTACGACGCGACCCAGGGGGAGCCCACCCAGGCCTTCAACCCGGTCGCCTCGAAGATGTTCTGGTTCGCGGTCCCGGAGCCCCGCCCCGCGGTGGACCCGGTGACCGGTCAGGAGCTCTTCACCGTCACGCCCAACCAGTGGTTTCTGGCGCTCGAGGACCACGGGTCGTTCTTCAAGGTCCGGGACGACTCCGGCCAGGAGGGCTACCTCAACAACGTGGACCGGATCGTCCGCGGCTGACACACCGCAGCGCGGCGACGTCCGCACGCTTCCACCCGCACCCGCTCGGCACCGCGCCGGGCGGGTGCGGTCGTTCCACGGGGAGGTGGGGGCAGAGCACGTGTGGTCGGGGCACGTGTGGTCTGGGGACGTGTGGTCACGGGCACTTGAGGTCACAGGCCAGGCGGAACGGCCTCGGCTGTCCACAGGTCCGAGCAGGCGGTGTCGTCCGGGATCGGTCTGCCGCACAGTGTCCCCATGACCAGTGTCCCCTTGCCCCGGACTTCACCAGCCCGGATCGCCCTGCTCACGCAGCTGCCCAGCCTCGTCGATCAGTGCTCGGCGCTGGCGGACGGGAGCGGCATCGCACTGTCCGTCGCCGCTCCCACGACGGGCGGCTGGCAGGACGCCGCCCTGGTGCTGCTGGGCGAGGACGTGGCGGAGCCGCCCCGCGGCATCACCGCCCCCACCGTCCTCATCGCGGTGGACGATGCGACCTCGGCCGCCCGCACCTCCACGGATGCGTACGCGGCCGCGGCCCGGCTGGGCGCGGACCAGGTCGCGATCCTCCCGGCCGCGGCGGAATGGCTGGTGCAGCGGATGATCGCGGCCGTCGAACCGCCGGTCGCCCCGGCCACGACGGCTGGCATCGTCCCCGGCTGCGGCGGTGCCGGAGCCACCGTGCTGGCCGCGGCCCTGGCGCTCGAGGCCCAGCGCGGCGGTCTGCAGACGGTGCTCGTCGACGCGGACCCGCTGGGTGGCGGTGTCGATCTGGTCCTGGGCGCCGAGGCCGCCCCCGGACTCCGCTGGCCCGCCCTCGCCGCGTCGAAGGGCAGCCTGCGGCCGTCGATGCTCGTCGAGTCGTTGCCCCGGGTCGAGGGCCTCGCACTCCTGTCGTGGGACCGGACGGACGCCCACGACCCGCCGCCGCACGTGCTCGACTCCGTCCTGAGCGCCACGCAGCAGGCCTTCGACTTCGTCGTCGTGGACCTGCCCCGGCACGCGACCGGCCCGGCGGTGCGCGCCTGCCACCACGTCCAGATCGTCATCCCCGCCCGCGTCCGCGCTGCGGTGGGTGCCGCCCGCGTGGCCGGCCGCCTCCGGTCCGCCCACCACACCGTGGGCGCCGTCGTGCGCCAGGACGACCGCGCCGGCCTGCCCGCCCCGCAGATTGCCGAGGCAGTGGGCCTGCCGCTCACCGCGTCCCTGCGCACGGACCGGGGCCTCTCCGCTCGCGTGGACCGCGGCGAGTCCCTGCCCGCGCGCCGCTCCTCCCTCGCCTCGACCGCGGCCTCCCTCATCGATCTGTGGTTCCCGGACCGATGAGCACGCCGTCCACGTCCGCCACGCACTCCACACCTGCCCCGGAGTCCACCGACCCTCGCGATGCCGCGTGGGTCGACCCCGCCCTCGTCGCCCAGATCCGCAGTGACCTCCTCGACCATCCCGGCCCCCTCACCGAGGCCGCGGTCGCCGCCGCTGTCCGCCGCTCCGGCCGTGTGCTGGGCTCCGCCGCACTGCCGGAGCTCGTCGCCCGGCTCACCGCGCAGCTGTCCGGTGCCGGTCCGCTCCAGCCGCTGCTGGACCGCCCGGGGGTGACGGACGTGTTCGTGAACGGGCCGCGCGACGTGTGGGCAGACTTCGGCGACGGCCTGGTCCCCGTCCCCTTGAGCCTGGGTGCGGAGTCGGATGTCCGCGCGCTCGCGGTCCGGCTGGCGGCCTCGGGCGGGCGCAGGCTGGACGACTCCTCGCCGCTCGTCGACGTGCGGCTGCCGGACGGGATCCGCGTGAATGCGGTCATCCCGCCGCTGTCCGGCGAGGTGACGGTGCTGAGCTTCCGGATACCCCGCCCGCTGGCCTTCGGCCTCGAGGATCTGGTGCGGGACGGGTTCATCCCCGCGCCGCTCGTGACCCTCATCGCCGAGGCAGTCTCCCGCCGCGCCAATCTCCTCATCTCCGGGGGCACGGGCTCTGGTAAGACCGTCCTGCTGGGCGCGATGCTGTCCGCCGCCCCCGAGCGCCACCGCCTCCTCATCGTCGAGGACTCCCGCGAGCTGGCCGTCGCCCACCCGCACGTCGTGCAGCTGTCCGCCCGGCAGGCGAACGTCGAGGGTGTGGGCGAGGTACCGCTCACCACTCTTGTGCGCAATGCCTTGCGGATGCGACCGGACCGGCTGGTCGTGGGCGAGGTCCGCGGTGCGGAGGTCCGCGACATGCTCACCGCCCTCAACACCGGCCACGAGGGCGGGTGCGCCACGATCCACGCGAACACGTGCGCGGCCGTGCCCGCCCGGCTCGAGGCACTCGGAGCGCTCGCGGGCATGAGTGCCGCCGCCGTCCACGCGCAGACCGCGACCGCGATCGACCTGCTCCTGCACATCCGTCGCGATGCCGCCGGCC
>DYUK01000231.1 GCA_020743695.1 Brevibacterium senegalense
GACGCGCAGCTGGAGGATCCGCACCGCGCGATCGCAGTGATCGACCGGGCGGCCGCACTGCTGCGGATCGGCCTGCCGCCAGCGACGGTGACGATCCAGTTGGCGGAGGTGAGCGACGCGGATCTGGCGGCCGTGCTCACCCGGGTGTCGCGGTCGATGAGCTTGGGCGACAATCCCGGCGTCGCCTTCGCACGGCACGCGGATACGCTGCCGGGGCGGCTGGAGCAGGTGCTGACGGGGATGGGTGCCGTCTGGGCGGTCGCGGAGTCCGCGGGAGCGCCGGCAGCGGACGTACTGGAGCGTTATGCACGGTCGCGGCGCGAGATCGCCGAGGCCGAACGCGAGCGCGCCGTCGCCCTCGCCGGCCCGCAGGCGACCGTCACGGTCCTCACGTGGCTGCCGGCGGCGGGACTGGGCCTCGCGCTGCTCATCGGAGCGGATCCGCTGTCGTTGCTGGGGTCGCCGGTGGGACTCGTGTCGATCGGGTCCGGCGTGGTCCTCCTTGCGGTCGGCAGGCTGTGGATGCGGCGGATGCTGGAGCGGGCGCGATGATCACGGTGCTCCTCATCATCGGGTGCGTGCTCGCCGGTGTCGCACTGCTGGGGCGCGCCCCTCAGCGGTCGCGGCTCGTGCGGATCACGGGTGCGAGCGCTGGTGCGTCGCGCGACGGCAGGTCGCAGGCGGCCGGTGCGGGCGGCCTCGGCGGGAGGGATGACCGGGGAGACCAGGGTGCGGAGGGTGCGGTCCGTGAGGGCACGGCCCGTGGTGGGGGACGGGGGCAGGGAAGCACAGCGGCCTCGGGCACTTCGGGTACGTCGGCGGTCGATGACCTCGCGTTCGACCTGGACCTCGTCGCCGTCTGCCTGCAGGCGGGCCTGCCGGTCGAACGGGCGCTCGAGCACGCGGCGCGAGCAGCTGGGGACAGGTCCGGACTGGGACAGCTCGCCCGTGCGGCACGGTGGGGGCTCGACGACCTCCGCTGGGAGGAGTCCGCCGGCGCAGCGGGTGCGGGGGCGAAAGGAGCGGGGGAGAAGGGAGCGGGGCGGGCGCTGGCCTCGGTGGTGGCCGTCATCCGCTTCTCCGCGCGGACGGGTGTCGCGTTGGCGCCGCTGCTGCAGTCACACGCGGATGAGCTGCGTCGCGGCGAGCATCGCAGGCGGCAGATCGCGGCGGCTCGGCTGGGCGTCATGCTCGTCCTGCCACTGGGCGTGTGCGTGCTGCCCGCGTTCGTCCTGCTGGGCGTCGTCCCCGTGCTCATCACACTGGTGGGCGATCTGGGGCCCGCATTCGGGGGACTGTGACGGGGGCGCGGTGCGCACGGCGCCGTGGGAACCGGTTCAGCCGGTTCGGCCGGATCGGCCTGTGATGCGCTGATGCGTCACAGGCCGATCGTGTGTCCGGGGGAGCTGCGTACGCAGCGCGGTGGATTCCGTGCGTGGTGTCCACAGTTCCGTCGCACCTGTGTCGCAGCTCGCTGATCGCATCCACTCTCGTGGCACGGCCACCCAGTGGGGTGCCGTGCCCGGCGGGAGGTCCCCGCTGGGATGAGGCGGGGGAGGCCTCGCCGCAGCGGAAGGGGATGACCATGACGATGGCGACGGGAACGGACCCGATGGTTCCGGATCAGGATCCGGACGGCAGGGACGAGGCGGTGACCGCGGACTTGGCGGTGGTGAAGCCGGCCAGTGTGCGGGAGTGCCTGGCGGATGACACCGGTGCGACGACGGCGGAGTACGCGATCACGACGTTGGCGGCCTGCGGGTTCGCGGCACTCCTGGTGATCGTGCTGAAGTCGGATCCGCTCAAGGAGATGATCACCGGCGTCATCACCGGCGCCCTGGGCCTGGGCGGGGCCTGACATGTGCCGGCGCGCCGGCGCCCGCGCAGGAGCGGACGGTCCGCGCACTCGTCCACGGCGAGCGGATGAGGGTGCGGCCGCCGCGGAGTTCGCGATGGTGATGCCCGCGCTGGTGCTCATCATCGGGATCGTCGTGGGCGCCGGCGCGATCGGTGCGACCCAGCTGCGGGCGATGGACGCAGCCAGAGCCGCTGCGCGGGAGATCGCGCGCGGAGAGGTGCAGACGGAGGTCATCGAGGAAGCGCGGAAGACAGCCGGTGAGGCGGCACGCGTCACGATCGAGGACGACGACGGGTACGCGGAGGTGACCGTCGAGGTGCCCCTGCCGGACAGTCTGGCGCCCATCCTCGATTCCGTCACCGCGAGCGCGACCGCGAGGAGGGAGGGGTGAGGCGGCTGTTCGCGCGAGCGCGTCGTCCGGTCGCGGAGGACTGTTCCCCGGTCCGGGTGGCACGGCGTGCGGGCCCGCGTGCGGGTGTGGGAGTGAGCCGCCGGGACGAAGGATCGAGCACCGTGCCCGCCGTGGGGATCGCGACGGTGGCGGTGGCGCTCGCCCTCATGGTCGGGACGATCGCCCAAGGGATGAGCGCTCGTGTCCGGGCGGATACGGCCGCGGACCTGGCTGCGCTCGCCGTGGTGCAGGCCGCGGGCACGGATGCGTGCGACGTCGCGGACGAGGTCGCTCAGCGCAATGGCGCCACGGTGACGGAGTGCATCAGCCGTCCGGACCTGGGCAAGTCGACCGTCACGGTGGAGGTGCCGCTGGGGATCTCCGTCGCGGGAGTGGGGGATGACCTCACCGTGAAGGGGACGGCGGTCGCCGGCCGCGCGGAGTGAGGAGAGCTGATGCGGATGGAGTGTGCCCTCACGGGCCGGAGCAGGTGACGTGGTCAGGCGATGGGAGCGGGTGACTGCAAAGCGCGTCCGCAGCCACCCGCTCACGTCACCAGCCGCCGTCGTCGCTGTGCGGCTCGAAGACGACCTCGCCGTCGACGATCGAGGCGGTGCCGCCCACGGTGAGCGTCTGGTCCTCCTCGAATTCCTCCCTATCGCCCGAGAAGTCCTCGTGCGTCCCGGTCACCGTCGCATCGCCGGGCGTGCTCGTGACCACGTACCACGCGGCCGCATCCGCCGGGTCGCCGTAGTAGCCGTACTCCTCCGGGGTCTGGACGCTCACCATGGGGTATGCGTCGATCGACCACGAGACACCCTGCGCGTCGTCGATGTACCAGAGACCCGACGCGCTGAAGGGGCAGTCGGCGGGCTCGAGCTCGGACGACGCCGCGCATTCGTCGATATGCGCCCGGACCTGCTCCTCGACAGCACTCTGGAAGGTGTCCGAGGCAGACGCCTGCAGTGTGGCGGAGTCGCCGGACGAGTCATCGGCGCCCCCGAAGAAGACGCGTGCCTGCACATCGTCGGCGGAGACGAAATCGGACTCCTCCGCCAGGCCCACCGTGTAGAGGGCCGGGAAGGCCGGAAGGTCGACGGCTCCCTCCGCCGTGGGCACCTCGACGCCGTTGACGCGGACCGAGTCGAGCCCCGGTGCTGCGACGGTCAGATGGGAGACCTGGGGAGACTGCAGACGCCAGTCGTCGAAGAAGAGAGCGGTCCGGCCCGCTTTCTGCAGGGACAGCGTCAGGGACTCCTTGCTGCCGCCCAGGTCGTAGCTCACGTCCACGGTCGCGCTGTCCGAGTCCACAGTGGACCCGTCGACGGAGACATCCGCGGGGAGCGCCTGCGCGGCGCCCAGGACCTCGTTCGTCAGCAGGGTGCGCTGCTCCGCCGGGACGTCGACATCGGCCAGCTCCAGCGCGCCCTGGGCGTCACCGTCGGCCAGCGCGGAGAAGTACTTCTGCGCCACGCCCTCCGGTCCGAAGGCACGACTGTTGATCTGCGTGACCACGAGGATGCCGCCCACGATCACGACGACCAGTGCGCCGGCGATACCGGCGATGAACGTCGCCCGACGACGGTCGAACGGCTGCGCGGGCGCCTGCGGGGCATATCCGCCGGGAGGTGCGGCGCCCCCACCGCCACCAGGCGGAGGACCCTGCTGCGGATCGCCGGGCTGCTGAGGCGTTCCGTACGGCTGGGACGCGCCGGCCTGCTGGGAGACGGCAGGTGCCTGCATTGCCATGTCCCGGGCCACATCCGGGTGGACGAGCGCACCGCGCGGCTCGGGCATCTGCAGCGTATGACCCCAATAGGGGTGGATCGCGCGTCCGGTGAGGAACTTCGCCACGCCGGGCAGCGTCATGACGAGCCGCGGACCGATCGTGCGGGAGACGACCTCGACGACCCCGCCCCACAGGAGGAAGACCAGGAACGTCCACGGCGCGGCACCGATGCCCGCATGGGCCGAGCCGGATCCGCCCATCAACTCCGCGAGTTCACCGGATCCCGACAGGGAGGCTCCCAACGGGAGGACGAGGAGGGACATGAGGCCCCAGACGACGGCGAAGGCGATCGGGCCCTGCCACATCATGAGCCATCGATGCGGGTCGTTGCCCTGGGTCGTCCAGCTGGGACGGCGGGTGGTCGTGGCGACGAGGCTCGCGGCCAGCACCGCGACGACGGTGACGAGGACACCCAGCCAGAGCAGTCCCGGGGTGTCGCTGCTGAAGAGGGTGATGGTCGTCGACGTGGAGTCCATGAACGACTCGAACGCTCCGGCGGCGTGCATCGTCACGCCGCCACCGTGGACGAGAGAGGTGAGGGCCGCTCCCAGATTCACGAAGAGCAGGGGGACGACCTGCCACGGGATGTCCTTGGCGAAGAGGCCCACGAGAAGGCCCACGATCGACATGATCCCGATGCTCAGGGCCAGGTGGACGAGCACGACGTATCCGGAGGGGACGATCCACCGGAGGAACGACGCGCCGATCGCCCGGGTCCCCATGAAGTGTCCCGCCGCACGCCCCCAGATGCTCGCGACGAGGATGACGAGCAGCGGGAGGAAGAACGTGCGCACGGTCACGGCGGAGAGTTCGATGGAGAGCGTTCCGCCCCACACTTCTTCGGTGGTCCGGGCGGCGAAGACGAGCTGCAGCAGGAAGTGCAGGAGCGTGAGCGCGAGAGTCCCGATCCCGATCCGCAGCCACGTCGCCGTGACGTTGGGCGACGGATGCCGGACCTCGCTGCGCTTCGTCGTCCACCACAGGAGTCCGAGCATGACGATGCTGATGACCAAGGGGGCGCCGGTCAGGTGTGCGGCGGCGTCGAAGCTGCCCGACTCTCCGTACCCGGCTCCGAAGCGGACGACGCCCGAGCCGCCCAGGGCCAGCGCGACGAGGATGAAGGGGATGACGACCGCGAACGAGGCCCCGGTCATGTCTGCGGATCCCAGCCCCACCTCTCGGGTGAGGTCCTCCGTGCCTCCGGAGACGGCCATGATGAGGATGAGGAGGACCGCAGTCACAAGACCGCCCGCCAGCGCGATGCCTGCGGGGATGAGGGCGGTGCCCCATGTCGCCGCCAGGCCCAGAGCCGCGAACGGGTTGTTCTGTCCAGCGGCGTGGGGAGGTGCCGGCGGCTGCTGCGGGGGCGGGACCGGGGCCGAACCGTAGGCCTGCGCAGTGGTGGGCGGCGGTGTCTGCTGCGGCGGCCTCGGCGGCGGTTCCGACTGCGGAGGCGATATCGGTGGGGAGGCTGCGGGAGGGGGTGCAGCCGACGGCCTCGGCGGGACGGCGTCCGGGGGCGGTGGGGGTGAGGAGTTCGTCATCGTCGTCCTTCACGAACGGTGCGCGTCCGCGCTCCCGACGGGCGCCGCAGGGTCAGTGTCTCCGGCCACCCTATAGTCCGCCCGTGCCGTTCTATAGTGGGGGTGCTTCGGAGTTGGGGAGTATTTCAACGAGGACGAGCCCGGATCGGAGAAGCCGCGCATGAGTGACACGAACGGGAACCCGCCGCAGTCAGGACGCGGCGCGCAGTGGGCCTGGGGCGATCAGGGCAGTGCGCAGGGGCACTGGACGGCACCACCGGGAGCACAGCCGCACTGGCCCACGCCGCCTGGGGCGCAGCCCACTCCCGCGCAGGAGGGTGCGCAGCAGGCCGAGTCGCAAGGGTCGGTGCCGCAGGGGTCTGTGCCGCAGCAGCCGGTCGTGGCACCGCAGCAGCCCACCGCGGCGGCCCCGTACGCCCAGCCTCAGGACGCGCAGCCTCATGCAGTCCAGCAGTCTCAGCCTCAGAGTCAGTACTACGCGCAGCCGCAGGGCCAGCATGACGCGTACGCGCACGGTCCGGCGGTGGGTGCTGGACAGGCTCCTCCTCCCGCCCAGACGCAGGGCGCGGGCGCCGCGAGCGGGCGGCGTCGACCGGCGCTCATCGTGCTGTCCGTTGTGCTCGTTCTCCTTGTGGGCGCCGGTCTGGGGTGGGGTGTCACGCGATTCCTGTCCGGTGATGGGGGTGGCGGTGGAGTCGCGCAGCCGACCGCGCCACCGCCAGCGCCCGAGGATGGGGGCAGCGATCAGCCGGAGGACGACAGCGGAGGCGGAAGCGGCGATGACGGTGCCTTCGGCGGGCCGGACTCGGGGTCGCAGGAGACGGATGGCGCCTCCGCACTGCCGGAGGAGCCGACCGAGGCGCTGAAGCAGCTGGCGGAGACCGACGAACGCGAGATAGTCGCCGAGGTCGAGGGGTCGTGGGTCCCGCAGATCAGCTCGAAGCGGACCGGAATGGAGATCGACGGCCAGGTCTGGTCCGACGAAGACATCCTGGCCGATCACCAGACGCTGCGCGAGGAGTACCCGGATGCGCGACTGCTGTGGTCGGGGAACTTCGGCAGTTTCAAGGACGGGAACTTCTGGATCACTGTCATCGCAGACGGGTACTCCGACCCGGAGGACGCTTTGGACTGGTGCCGGTCCAACGGCCTGGGAGCCGACGACTGCTATGCCAAGCAGATCACGAGCGGCGGTGATCACGAGGGCACGACTCGGCTGCAGTGAGCGCCGTCTGATTGAGATGTTCGAAAAATAGTGCTTGCGTGGATGAATATTCGAGTCTAGAATAGAACTTAATTCGAGCGCGGGACCCGACAACGACGTCAGGGAGAGGGGGCGCGGACCCCATGACCACCACAACAGCCAAGGACACGACGGCCAGTGCGGCGGAGGCCTGTGCCCGTTCCCTCGACGACCTCGTCGTGATCGACCCGATCACGTGCCTCGAGGATCTGCGCCGGGTGACGG
>DYUK01000232.1 GCA_020743695.1 Brevibacterium senegalense
CGCAGTGACAGCAGCGCTGCATTCATCGTCGACTCCAGCCCCAGGGCCTCGACGGTCACGTGCGGGCCGGAATCGGATCCCAGCCGGGCAGCGGCGGTCTTCACGGCCTCGGCGACGTCGTCCTCCGACAGACCGGTCGAGTCGACGGTCTCGTCGGCACCCATCCGCTGGGCCATCTCGAGGGCGCCGGCGGAGATGTCGACGGCGATGACGCGGGCTCCGATCGCGTGGGCGATCATGACGGCGGAGAGGCCCACGCCGCCGCAGCCGAACACGGCGACGACCTCGTCGGTCTGCACCTGCGCGCGGTCGTGCAGTCCGCGGAACGCGGTGGCGAACCGGCAGCCCAGGGGGAGGACGGCCTCGGCGGGCAGGTCTGCGGGCACTGCGACGAGGTTCGCGTCCGCGTGGCGGATGACGACCTCCTGAGCCCACGAGCCCCAGTGGGTGAAACCGGGCTGGGTCTGCGCGGGGCAGACCTGCGCCTGGCCCGCCAGGCAGAACTCGCACGTGCCGCAGCCGTTCACGAAGGGGACGGTCACGCGGTCGCCCGCAGCGAACCGGGTGACCTCCGCACCGACCCGTGCGATCGTGCCCACCAGCTCGTGGCCGGGCACCTGCGGTGCGGTGACGGAATCGTCGTGACCGGCCCAGGCGTGCCAGTCGGAGCGGCACACGCCGGTCGCCTCGACGGCGATGACGACGCCATGGGCGGGCGGGGTGAGCGGATCGACGTCGACGACAGCGGGGGTCTGACCGAAGGTCTCGTAGAGGACTGCGCGCATGGATCGGAGTCTATGCGGCGGTGTCCCCGCCTGCTGCGACCAGGTGGGGGACCGCCTCGGCCAGGTCGGGCATCACCGCGGTGACTGCGCCGCTGCCGGCACCCCGGCTGCGGTGATCGCGGCGATGAGGTCGCGGCGGATCTCGTTGCCACGGGCAGCGAACGCGCGCTGACGGCGGACATACTCCGCCTTGCCCTCCGGGGTCTCGATCGCGACGACGCCGTAGCCCCAGTCGCGCACGTTGTAGGGGCTCGCCTCCATGTCGAGGGTCCGGATGTCGCGGGCCAGGTCGAACGACTCGAGGACCACCTCGGACGGGACGACCGGGCTGAGCTTCATCGCCCACTTGTAGAGGTCCATGCCTCCGTGCAGGCAGCCGGGCTGCTCCAGCTCCCGCATCGACTCGCGGGTGGGTTGCTGCTCGTTGAGCGGGCGCGCCTCCGGGGTGAAGAAGCGGAACGCGTCGAAGTGCGAGCAGCGGACGCGGTGGTTCTCCACGACCCGGTCGGTCTGCGCGTGTGTGAGGCGCAGCGGCACCTGGTCGTGGCGGACCTCGTCCGGGTCCTGCCGATAGACCATCGCCCACTCGTGCAGGCCGAAGCAGCCGAACGTCCCCTCGCGGGACAGAGTTCGTTCCAGGAGGTCGCGGATGAAGAGTGCGCCGCTGCCGCGTGCCTCGTGCCAGCGGTCCAGGTCGATCTCGGTGAGGCCATCACGGGTGCGGTACCACTTGCGCTGGGCCAGGGTGCGGACGTAGGACTCTGCTGCTTCAGACCCGGTCGCATCCGCCTCCACTGCTACGCCCGCGCCGGGATGCCAGGTGGAGAGCTGGCCCGGCGTGAACGGGTAGTACGTGTAGAGGAAGTCCTCGACCGGATGGGCCTCGCCGCGGGACCGGCGGTCCAGATGCGCCTGCGTCCGCTGGGCCACGGCGGCAGCGTGGGCCTCCGCCCGGCGGGCGGCCTGGGCTGCGGTGAGGATGGTCGGGGATGGCACCCCACCAGTGTAGGCGGGCACTCAGGCGCGAGCCGGTGGTGCGTGGCGGGGTGCAGGCGGGTGGCGCCAGCCCGCTGGGGCGGGCACAATCGCCTCATGCATGAGGGGACCCGGCCGCCGCTTCGCACGCTCCTCATCGATAATCACGACTCGTTCACCCTCAACCTCTTCCACCTGCTGGCACGGGTGAATGGCCGCGAGCCGCTGCTGGTCCCCAACGACTGGGACGGCTGGGATCCGCTGGTGCTGGAGACGGTCGACAGCGTGGTCCTGTCGCCGGGTCCCGGCACGCCGCTGCGGCCGGAGGACGTGGGCATCTGCGCCGAGGCCGTGACCGCCGCCCGCGTCCCCGTCCTGGGGATCTGCCTGGGCCACCAGCTCATCGCGCACCTGCACGGAGCTCACGTGGGATGGGCGCCGGAGCCTCGGCACGGGCGGGTCTCCGCCATCCAGCACGACGGGACCGGCCTGTTCGCGGGGATCCCCGCACCGTTCAGCACCGTCCGCTATCACTCGCTGGCCGCGACCGAGGTCGTGGAGCCCCTGCGCATCACCGCTCGATCCGAGGACGGCGTCGTCCAGGGCATCGAGCACAGCACCCTGCCCCTGTGGGGCGTCCAGTTCCACCCGGAGTCGATCCTCACGGAGCACGGCGAGACGCTCCTGGATAACTTCGCGACGCTTACACGCGAGTGGCACGCAGCGCGGGGTGCCGAGGCCGGTGCGGGGGAGCCAGCCGCCGCTGGTGACCGCTCGGCAGCAGGGACTGGATTCGAGTCCCAGGCCTCCCCGCAGGCCGAGCCCACCCGTGTGATCCCGGTCGTCCGGGCGACCGTTCCGTACACGGGAGACACAGCCCACCTGTTCGACGCGCTGCACGGCGCGGACCCGTGCGCGGTTCTACTCGATGGCAACCTGCCCGGCGATCCACGTGGCCGCGTCTCGATCCTGGGCGCACCCACCGGTCCGCACGGCCGCATCGCCGAGGCCCGCGTCGCGGCGGGCACCGTCACGATCACGGACGTCCCCGCGGGGACGCGGGGTGCCACCGAAAACGTCCCCGCGGGGACGTCCGAGTCAGAGGGGACGCCTGGGTCGACCGTCGTGCGCTCGGGGCTCTTCGATTGGCTCGAGGCGGAGCTGCGCCGATTCCGTGTCGACCCGGCCGATCTCGACGGCCTGCCCAGCGGCTTCGGCCTGGGCTGGGTGGGGAACCTGGGATACGAGCTCGCGGCCGAATGCGGCGGGCCAGCGCCCCGGATCGCTCCAGGCTCCGGCAGCGACGACTCGGCGACAGCGTCCTCCGACACACCGCCGGAGGTGACACTCGTGTTCCTCGACCGCGCCATAGTCGTGGATGCGCAAGAGGGTACGGCGCACCTGCTCGCCCTCGACTGGCCCGAGGAGCCCGGTGAGGCGACCGCGTGGCTGGAGGCGGCCTCGGCGGCGGTGACGGAAGCCGGCACCCGAGCAGTTCAGTCGGACGCGGCCCGAAAACCGAGCAGTCCGCCAGCGTGCGTCAGCCCCCCGGAAGACGCGCCGGTTCCCCGGTATGAAGGAGTACCCGCAGAATCCAGCCCTGCCGACCGCGACCGAGCCGCGGAGCGCGCAGCCCAGGCAGGCGTCGTCGCGCGCGTCACGCGGGAGGAGTACCTCGACCGGATCCGGACCGCGCAGGACCTCATCCGGGACGGGGAGACCTACGAGGCCTGCCTCACGACGCAGTACGAGGGACCGGTCACAGCACTGGGGATCGACGCGCCCACGACCAGCACTGATGTGTCCGCAGACCGCGCCGGCGCCGACCCGCTCTGGGACGTCTACCTGCGGATGCGGCGCGACAACCCGGCCCCGTTCGGCGCCTACCTGCGGCTGCCGGGCGCGACCGTGCTG
>DYUK01000233.1 GCA_020743695.1 Brevibacterium senegalense
GCGGCTTCAACGTCTTCCCGCGCGAGGTCGAGGACGCCCTCATGTCCCATCCCGCCGTCGCCCAGGCTGCCGTGTTCGGGGTCGAGGACGAGAAATGGGGCGAGCAGGTGACGGCGGCGGTCGTGCTGCGCGACGGGCAGGCGGATCAGCTGGACGACATCACCGCGCACGTGCGCGCGCTCAAGGGCGCCGTGCAGACGCCCAAGGTGATCCGCGTCGTCGACCGGCTGCCGCAGACCGCGGTGGGCAAGGTCGACCGCCGGGCGCTCCGCGGCATGGTGGAGAGCGGGGACTGACGCGCGCGTCTCAGACCTGAGCGGCGTCCTTCGCGCTCGACTGTCCGTATCCGGGCTGTGCCTCCCGCGGACTGATCCACACCCCGGTGGCGGAGGCGGCGACCCGCCCGTCGACCAGGACCTCGCCGGACAGGAAGCGCTTGCGGCCGTCGACCCGATCGATCCGGCCCACGACCCGGACGGGTGCGTCCAGCGGCGTCGCCTCGTTGTAGGTGATCGTGAGCTCGCGCGTGTACGACGGCGGGAGGCCGGACGCGTGCGCGGCGTTGCCCAGCACCTGATCGAGCATGAGGGCAACGATGCCGCCGTGCACCCGGCCGGGCGGACCCACGTACTGGGGCGGCAGCCGCGTGTCGCTCACGGACTGCCCGTCCTCCTGCCGGATCGACAGGGGAGGCGCCAGGGGGTTGATCGCTGAGGTGATGGGCGTGAGGTCCTGCGCGAAGCTGGTGGTCTGCGGATGGGGTTCCGCCACGGTCACCGTGGCGGGATCGTCCGTCGCCTCCAGCAGCTGCCGGGCGATCGTGCGGACGCGGTCGACCAGCGCCGCCTCGTCCCGCTCCTCGACCAGTGCGCGCGCCAGCCCGCGCGCCAATCCCGCGGAATGCTCCGCGAAGGGGGAGTGCTGTCCCATCGTCCGTCCTCTCCGGCGCCTGCGCGCGACGATCTTGTCTGGCGCCCGGGATCCCGATAGGGTCCTGAGCAAACGTTCACTCAGACGGAGTGTAGCGTCACTCCCGTCGACGGTCGCCGTGCGTCACCCGCGCACAGCGGCCGTTCCGCGGAAGCATCACGAAGGAGTGATCACGGTGTACCCAGGAGTCCACGCAGTCGCGAACCCGGACAAGCCCGCCGTCATCATGGCGGACACCGGGCAGACTCTCACGTACCAGCAGCTCGAGGAGCGCTCGCTGCGCCTCGCGAACGCCTTCCGGGACCGCGGGCTGGTACCCCGGGACCACGTGGCCGTCGTCGCGGAGAACCGGTTGGAGATCGTCGAGGCGCTGTGGGCGGCACTCCGCACGGGCACCCTCATCACCGCGGTCAACCGGCACCTCACCGCGGAGGAGGCCGCCTACATCGTCCACGACTGCGGGGCGAAGGCGCTGCTGCTGTCCGGCGAGCTGGAGACGGCGGACGAGCTGGCGGGCCTGTGCGCGGACGTCCCCCAGCGGATCGGGATCGGCCGCACACCGGACGGGTTCGAGCGCTACGAGGACGTGCTGGCCGCCGCGAGCGCCGTCAAGCCGGAGCGCGAGCCCCGCGGCGACGACATGCTCTACTCGTCCGGCACCACGGGGCGCCCCAAGGGGATCCTGCCGGCACCGCGGGAGCTCGACATCTCCTCGCCCGAGGTCCCGCTCATCCAGCTCTTCACACAGGTCTTCGGCTTCGACTCCGACACCGTGTACCTGTCGCCCGCACCCCTCTACCACGCGGCGCCGCTGCGCTTCGTCATGACGACGATCGCACGCGGCGGCACCGTCGTCGTCATGCCGCGCTTCGACGCACGGACGGCGCTGGAGGTCATCCAGGAGCACCGCGTCACCCACTCGCAGTGGGTGCCCACGATGTTCATCCGCATGCTCAAGCTGCCGCAGGAGGAGCGCGAGTCGTTCGACGTCTCCTCGATGCGCTGCGCGATCCACGCCGCCGCTCCCTGCCCGGCGGAGGTCAAGCGGAAGATGATCGAGTGGTGGGGGCCGGTCATCTTCGAGTACTACGCCTCGACGGAGAGTGCGGGCCTCACGCTCGTGAACTCGGAGGAGTCGCTGCGGAAGCCGGGCACCGTGGGGCGCGACGGCCTCATGGGGACGGTCCACATCTGCGGACCCGACGGCGAGGAGCTGCCAGCGGGCCAGACGGGGATCGTCTACTTCGAGGTCGAGGAGGGCCGCGAACCCTTCGAGTACTTCGGTGACCCCGCGAAGACGGCGGAGTCGCGGCATCCGGATCACCCGCGGTGGGTCACCACCGGCGATATGGGGTGGCTGGACGAGGACCGGTACCTGTTCCTGGCCGACCGCACGAGCTTCCTCATCATCACCGGCGGCGTCAACATCTACCCGCAGGAGATCGAGAACGCGCTGGCCCTCCACCCGGACGTCCGCGATGTGGCCGTCGTGGGGGAGCCGGACGAGGAGCTGGGCGAGGTCGTCGTCGCCTACCTGGAGCCCGAGGACCACGTGAGGCCCGAGCAGAATCTGGGGGAGGAGGTCCGGCAGTGGCTGGACGGGCGCCTGTCGCGCTTCAAGATCCCCCGCCGCCTCCACACGATCGACGCGCTGCCGCGCACACCCACCGGCAAGCTCGTCAAGCGCAAGCTCGACCCCAGCCGGGCGCTCTCCTGAGGGAGCCCGGGTACCGGCCGGCGGGCGCGTCTGCGCCTGCCGGAGCACCGCTGGCAGAAT
This sequence comes from Brevibacterium senegalense, assembly GCA_020743695.1. GTDB lineage: Bacteria > Actinomycetota > Actinomycetes > Actinomycetales > Brevibacteriaceae > Brevibacterium > Brevibacterium senegalense_A. The sequence goes on from DYUK01000233.1 coordinate 2,708, forward strand.
CCGTAACCGCAGTCACATTCCACTGAAAGGGCACACTCCATGACCTCTGATGCTCCCGTCCTCGTCGACACGGACGACCGCGGCGTCCGGACGATCCGGCTCAACCGCCCCGACCGCCTCAACGCCCTCATCCTCGACAGCGTCCGGATGGTCCGCGAGGCGATCGAGGACGCGCAGGCGGACGACGCCGTCCGCGCGATCGTGCTGACGGGCGACCAGCGCTCCTTCAGCTCCGGCGCGGACCTGCAGGCGAAGGCCGAGGCCGCGGCGGCCGGGATCGAGGAGCCCGGCAGCCTCCTGGACGACGTCAACGAGATCATCATGCTCCTGCGCGACTCGAAGGTCCCGTCCGTCGCGGCCGTGTACGGCGCCGCCGCCGGCGTGGGATGTTCGCTGGCGCTCGCCTGCGACTACGTCGTCGTCGACGAGAAGGCGTTCTTCATGCTCGCCTTCACGAAGATCGGACTCATGCCGGACGGCGGCGCGACGGCGCTGGTCTCCGCCTCCGCGGGCCGCCATCGCGCGATGCGGATGGCGCTGACGGCGGAGCGCGTCCACGGCGCGAAGGCCCTGGAGTGGGGACTGGCGAGCGAGCTGGTGGACGCCGGCACGCAGCTGGAGCGCGCGCAGGAGATCGCCGCGACCTTCGCCGCCGGCCCGCCGCTGTCGATGGCGGCCACCCGCCAGGCGATCAACGAGATCGCTCTGCCCACGCTGCGCTCGGACCTCAACCGCGAGGTCGTGGGCCAGACCCAGCTGCTGGCCAGCAGCGACGCGGCCGAGGGCGCCGCGGCCTTCCGCGAGAAGCGCGCCCCCCGCTACACGGGCGCCTGAGCCGCCCGGCCGGTCCTTCACCGCAACGACGCACCCCCCCCACGAAACCAATCGGAGGAGAACAATGAAGGCAGTCCAGGTCACCGTCCTTGACGGGCCCGAGTCCATCCAGGTCGCAGACGTCGAGGCCCCCGCACCCGGTGCGGGTGAGGTCCTCATCGACGTCGCCTACGCGGGAGTCACCTTCCCGGAGCTGCTGCAGACGCGGGGCTTGTACCAGGTCAAGCACCCGCTGCCGTTCACGCTGGGATCCGAGGCCGCCGGCGTCGTCACCGCCGTGGGCGCGGACGTCACGGATCTGGCCGTGGGCGACCGCGTCGCGACGATCGCGGGCAAGGGAGCCTACGCCGAGGCCATGGTCGCCCCCGCGAACGCGACCGTGAAGCTGCCGGACAGCGTGTCCCTGTCCGCCGCGGCCGGCATGCCCATGAACCTGCTGACCGCGGACTTCGCCCTGCGGGTGCGCGGCCGCCTCGAGGCCGGCCAGACAGTGCTGGTCCACGGTGCCGCCGGCGGACTTGGCACGGCTCTGGTCCAGGTCGCCGTCGCGATGGGCGCGACCGTCGTGGGCGTCGTCTCCACGGAGGAGAAGGCGGAGACGGTGAAGTCGCTGGGCGCGCAGCACGCCGTCCTGAGCGAGGGTTTCAAGGACGCGGTCAAGGAGCTGTTCCCGGCGGGCGTCGACCTTGTCGCGGACCCGGTGGGCAACCCGGAGGACGGCGACCGGTTCACGGACTCGCTGCGCTGCCTGGCCCGCTTCGGCACCGCACTGGTCCTGGGCTTCACCGCCGGCCAGATCCCGCAGGTCAAGGTCAACCGCCTCCTGCTCAACAACGTGGGCGTCGCCGGTGTGGGCTGGGGTGCGGCGTTCGCGCAGGACCCCGGTCTCATCGCCAGCCAGTGGGAGGCGCTCCACGAGCACCTGGTCGCCGGGAAGCTGGACCCCGTCATCCACGCGACGTTCCCGCTGGAGCAGGCGACGGAGGCCATCCGGCAGCTGGAGACCCGGGCCGTGCGCGGCAAGGTGCTGCTCCAGGTGAAGGCGGAGGTCTGACATGACCCAGGAGAGCAGCGCAGCCCCGGCGACCGGGGCCTCGGGCGGGGCGGGTCTGGACCTGACCGGCAAGGTGGTTGTCGTGACCGGCGGCAACCGGGGCATCGGCCTGGGCATGGCGGAGGGCCTGGTGCAGGCCGGCGCCTCCGTCGCCGTGTGGGGGCGCAACGAGGAGGTCAACCGTGCGGCGGTCGAGCAGCTGCGCGGACTGGGCGGCACAGCGGAGGGCTTCGCCGCGGACGTCTCCCGCGAGGAGGACGTGCAGGCGGCGATGGCGGCGACGCTCGAGCGGTTCGGTCGGCTCGACACCCTCATCGCGAACGCGGGCGTGTCCGGTGCGTACGGGCCGTTCCACGAGCTGACGCTGGACGACTGGCGGCGGGTGTCCGCCGTCAACATCGAGGGCGTCGTCCTCAGCTGCCAGGCGGCGGTGCGGGTGCTCATGGAACAGGGTGAGGGCGGCTCGCTCATCCTCGTGTCGTCACTGGCCGGCATCGAGGCGCCCACGTACAACACCCTCTACGGGGCCACGAAAGCGGGGGTCCTGTCGATCATGCGCGGCCTGGCGACCGAGTACGCGCGCCACGGGATCCGCACGAACGCGATCCTGCCGGGCTGGATCGAGACGGAGATGACCCAGAAGTCCGTCAGCAGCCAGAAGTTCACGGACAAGGTGATCTCCCGCGTCCCGTTCCGCACGTGGGGGACGCCGGACGACTTCGGCGCGGCCGCCGTGTTCCTCACCGGCGACGGATCCTCCTTCGTGAACGGGCAGCAGTTGGTGATCGACGGCGGGTACACCGTATTCTGATCCCTGCCGGGCGTGCGAGACATGCATCACAGTCGAGCTGATCGGTCGTGATGGTCTCGCGCGCCCCTGCTGTCTCTGCTCCCGACCCCGCATGGAGGTGCCCAGTGCTCAGAGGAATCCCGTCGACGATGGGCGACGACTACCAGCTGAACGTCCTGTCGCTGCTGCGGCACGCCGCAGTGAACTTCCCGCGGACGGAGGTCGTCCACCGCACCTCCGGCGGCCAGTGGGGCCGCAGCACGTACGGGGAGGAGTGGACCCGCGTCTCGCGCATGGCGCACGCGCTCGAGTCCCTGGGCGTGACCGCCGGCAGCACCGTGGGAGTGCTGGACTGGAACTCGCGCCGCCACTTCGAGGCCTACTTCGCCGTGCCCGGTCTGGGCGCGACGATGGTGCAGCTCAACCTGCGCCTGGGCGAGGCGGACCTGGCCTACGTCGTCAACCACTCGCAGGCGCAGTACGTGATCGTCGATGAATCCCTCCTGCCGATCGCGGAGAAGCTGGCCGGCGGCTCCTACGTCAGGCAGTGGATCATCGCCTCCGACACCCCGTCGGCGGAGATCTCCACGACGCTGGAGAACGCCGTGTTCCTCGAGGACCTCATGGCCCAGCAGCCGGAGACGTACGACTTCGAGCAGGTCGAGGAGTCGACCGCCGCCTACGCGGGCTACACCACCGGCACGACCGGCCGCCCCAAGGGCGTCTACTACTCGAACCGCGCCTCCTACCTGCACGCGATGGCGATCAGCACGGGACTGAAGCTGGGCTACACGGACGTCATCATGCCGATCACGCCCATGTTCCACGTCCTGTCGTGGGGCTTCCCGCAGGCGGCGGCGGGCGCCGGCGCGAAGCTGGTGCTGCCCGGCCGCTTCTCTGCTGACGACATGGGGGCGATCGCCCAGGCCTTCGTCGACGAGGAGGTGACGGTCGCCAACGGCGCGCCCGCGATCTTCTCCGGCCTGCTCGAGTTCATCCGCTCGCAGGAGACGACCCCGGACCTGTCCCGCGCCCGCCTCATCAGCGGGTCGACGGAGCCGCCCGTGTCCCTCATGAAGGGCTTCCGCGACCTCACCGGAGCGGAGGTCATCCACGCCTACGGCGCGTCGGAGACGACCCCGGTCGTCACCGTCAACTGGGAGATCAAGCCGGAGCTGGGCGAACTGTCCGAGGACGAGCAGTGGCGGCTCAAGCGGTCGCAGGGCCTGCCGGTGCTGGGCGTCGAGCTCAAGGTCGTCGATCCGACCGGCGAGGAGCTGCCCCACGACGGGACCTCGATGGGCGAGCTGCTGGTCCGCGGCCCGTGGATCACGACCGCCTACCACAAGCTGGACGACAGCGCCGACCGCTTCCAGGACGGCTGGTGGAAGTCCGGGGACGTCGCCGTCATGAACGAGGCCGGCTACCTCAAGCTGACCGACCGCCTCAAGGACGTCATCAAGTCCGGTGGCGAGTGGATCTCCTCGATCGACATGGAGAACGCGATCATGGACGACGAGCGCGTCCTCGAGGCCGCCGTCATCGCCGTGCCGGACGAGAAGTGGGAGGAGCGTCCGGTCGCCTACGTCGTCCTGCGCGACGGGCAGTCCGTCACCGCGGATCAGATACGCGAGGGCCTCCTGTCGTCCTTCGCGAAGTGGCAGCTGCCGGACGCGATCGAGTTCGTCGATCAGCTTCCCCGCACCTCTGTGGGCAAGCTCGACAAGAAGGTCCTGCGCGCACAGCACCTGGGAGAGGACGGCTGATGAGCGACGCGACACCCACCCCCGCTGCTCCGGCGATCGTCGACGCGCCGGAGCAGGTCACGGCGGTCGTGCGGGTCGAGGGCTATCCCGCCGCCCAGCTGCCGCAGCTGTTCGACGGTGTGTTCACCCGCCTGTTCCCCGCGCTGGGGCAGGCCGGAGTGCAGCCGGCGGGGCCCGCGCACGCCCTGTACACGCGGATGCCGGGGGAGACCGTCGACCTGGAGGTCGGCATCCCCGTCGACCGCGTCCTCGAGGGCACCGTGGACCTGGGTTCGCTCCAGCTGGAGACCGGGGAGGAGATCCCGCTCGTCGCGCGGACCTCGTCCCTGCCGGGCGGCAGGATCGCGACCGCGGCGCACCTGGGCGGCTACGACGGACTGGGCCAGGCCTGGCAGACGTTCATGGAAGCCCTGGCCACCGGCGGCACACCGCCGGGGACGCCGTTCTGGGAGGTCTATGTGACGGAGCCGAGCCCGGACATGGACCCGGCGACGCTGCGCACGGACCTCTTCACCGCGCTGCAGGGCTGAGCACGCTGCGCAGCTGAGCGCACAGGAGGGCTGCCCGGGTCGACCGGGCAGCCCTCCTGTCGTCCGCGGGAGACTCCGTGCGCCGCCCCTGGCCGCCCGCGTGCCCTACGGGTGCGTCAGCAGGTAGGCGCCGCTGCGGCGGAAGCCGCTCACCAGCCAGCCGTCGGCCAGCAGCTCGACGAACCCCCGGCGGACGGCCTCGCGCCACTGGGCCGCCAGCCGGGGGTCCGTCGCGCGCAGGGTCTCGATGTCGCTGGGGATCTCGATCGCGACGACGGGGGCTTCGCGGGGCACGTCCAGCTCCTGCGGACGGCCGTCGTCGTCGATGCGGACGGCGGCCACTGCCTGGGCATCGGGGTCCGTGAGCGGGCTGGGCCGGGCGTCGGTCAGGTCCCAGTCGACGAATGCCCGGTCCGAGGCCTGCCCCGCGTTCACCCCGTCGCGCATCTGCCCGTAGAAGTCCTCATGGTAGTCGACCAGGCGGGCGCCCAGCCGCGCGATGTTGAAGTGCGCATTGCGGGCGATGAGCGGGTCGAAGGTCCACGTCATGCGGGTGAGACCGTGCTCCAGGCACCAGAGGCGCTGGTGCAGCTTCATCGCGGCTCCGACCCCGCGCCCCACCGCCTCGTGCCGCACGCCCGCCACATGCGAGTGCATCGACGTGCCGACCGGAGCGGCGAAGAAGCCCACCGTGACCCCCAGCATCTGCCCGCTGTCGCGGTCGAACGCGGCCGCCGTGTAGTTGCGGGCGTGCGCCAGGGCGATGAAGAGGCTGGGTTCCAGGACGGTCGTGCCGGACCCGGTCACGTTCCACACCTCGTCCAGCAGCAGGGATGCGTCCGCGGCCTCCTGCGCCGACTCGATGATCCGCACGTCGATGCGCGCGTCGTCGAGCGCCTCCCGGAGCTGATCCTCCGCGGCGGTGCGGTGCTCCTCGCTCACCTGCGAGCTGATCTGTGGTGCGACCGGCGTCTCCATCCACCCATTGTGCCACCGGATGCCGCCGGAAGGCGGGAAGCCGTGGGCGCAGCGGGATACCGTGGGCGCATGGACACCGCAGCCACCCGCACCCCGCAGCCGCCCGCCCGCGTCGCCGTCATCGGAGCCGGCACGATCGGGCTGTCATGGGTGAGGCTCTTCGCCTCGTACGGGTCGGCCGTGCGGGTGTACGACCCGCGACCGGATCTGGCGCAGGTCGTGGGGACCGCCGTCGCCGCGGCGGGAGCGGACCCCCGGGCCGTGACGTGTGCGTCCTCTGCCGCCGCGGCCGCAGAGGATGCGGATCTCGTGCAGGAGAATGGCCCGGAGCGCGAGGACCACAAGGCAGCCCTCTTCGTCGAGCTGGCGGAGGCGGCGGCGCCCCACGCACTGCTGCTGTCCTCGTCATCCGCGATCCTGCCCACCCGCATCGCGCAGTCCCTGGACGACGAAGCGGCCGCGCGCATGCTCATCGGCCACCCGTTCAACCCGCCGCACATCATGCCGCTCGTCGAGGTGGTGCCCGGTGAGCGGACGGCGCCGGACTCCGTGCAGCGGGCCCTCGAGGTCTACCGCGCGTACAGGCGCACACCCGTGGCGCTCGCGAAGGAGACCCGCGGGTTCGTGGGCAACCGTCTGCAGAACGCGGTGCTCCGGGAGGCGGTCCATCTCGTCCAGTCCGGGGTCGTCGACGCGGCGGGCCTCGACGCGGTCGTGACGGGATCGCTGGGACTGCGGTGGGCGGCCGTGGGACCGCTCGAGGGCATGCACCTGGGCGGGGGCGAGGCCGGCCTGCGCGGCTTCATGGAGCACATCGGCCCGTCCTTCGCGCAGATCGACCTGCACGAACCGGACCTCACGGAGGCCGGCATGCGTCCGGTGCACGACCAGGTGGAGGAGGCCTACGGCCTGCCGCCGCACCCGCGGATCGCCCGGGAGCGCGACCGCGTCCAGGAGGCGATCATCCGCCTGCGGGACGAGAACGCCGAGGCCGCGGACGGCTGACGGCGGCCGGTCACCGGGCGCTGGTGCTCGGTGTGTCCTGCGGTCGGAATCACCGGCCGACCGGTGTCGCCGGCTGACGGCACCCCCCGAGGGGGCTCAGACCGCCGCGCGGAAGAAGAAGGTGGTGCGCGCGCTGATCCGGTCCTGGTCGTCGAACTCCATGAAATCCGCGAAGCCCTCGCGGGCGGTCGACCCGTCCTTGAGGACGCCTTCGAAGACGCCCCGGATCGCAGCGCGGGTGTCGTCCGCGATGATCTCGTGGACCGTGTGCGCACCGGAGGCGATGACGCGCTCGCCGCGGTAGAACTCGCCGATCTGCGGGCCGGTCAGGGTGTCGTAGCCGGGCCGGTCGTAGGTGGCCTCCGGTGCGAACAGCGCAATGGTCGCGTCCGCGTCGCCGGAGTCGACGACGGTGTAGTACTGACGGGCGAGATCCTCTGTGCGGGCCATGATTCCTCCCAGTGTGCGGTGTGGGCTGTGTGCGGGGTGTGCTGCGTTCGGGGTGTGCCGCAGTGCGGACGCGGACTGTGCCACGGACCGGACTGCCTTTGCCTCGCGAGTGTGACCCGCCTAACGTGGGACTCACACTAGTCGGCTTGATCGTCGGCTGTGCCGATACCCCACGCAGAGGAGTGTTCAATGTCGATCTATCAGGTCCTCAATCCGGCAACCGGTGAAGTGGTGGAGACGTATCCGACCGCCACGGATGAGCAGATCGCGGATGCGCAGCAGCGCAGCGCGGATGCGTTCAAGTCGTGGTCGCAGACGACGGTGGCCGAGCGCGCCGCGATTCTGACGAA
>DYUK01000234.1 GCA_020743695.1 Brevibacterium senegalense
TCGGAGCGCGCGTCGACGACCTCGCCGCGCGCCTGCTCCGGCGACAGGTACTGCGCGGTGCCCACGACGGACTGCGTCTGCGTGAGCTGACCCGTGTCCTCGAGCGCGCGGGCGATCCCGAAGTCCATGACCTTGATGTCGCCGTCGGGCGTCAGCATGACGTTCGCGGGCTTGATGTCGCGGTGGACGATGCCGTTGCGGTGGCTGTACTCCAGTGGCGCCAGCACCCCGGCGGTCACGTCGAGGGCCTCCTGCACCGTGAGCGGGCCGTGCTCGCCCAGCACCTGCCGCAGCGTCTGCCCCTCGACGTACTCCATGACGATGAACGGGACGGTGATGACGCCGCCGCCGGGCTCCGGGAACTGCTGCTCGCCCGAGTCGTACACGGACACGATGCCGGGGTGGTTGAGGCTCGCAGCGGACTGCGCCTCGCGCTCCAGACGCGCGTGGAAGCTGGGATCGCGGGCCAGATCGGAACGCAGGAGCTTGATCGCGACACGACGTCCCAGCCGCGTGTCGACGCCCTCGTGGACCTCGGCCATGCCGCCGCGGCCGATCACCCTGCGGATCTCGTATCGATCCGCCAGTCTGCGCACCTGATCCATCATTCGCCTCCGTTCGTGGAGTCGACCTGCTCGCTCAGACCGCCGAGGCCGCCCTCACTGCCGCCAGAGCCGGAGCCGTCGCCTTCGCCGCCGGAGCCGCCGCCCCCGCTCTGGTCGTCGTCGCCGGTCCCGTCGCCGTCCTCATTGCCGCCGCCACCGTTCTGGCTGTCGTCGCCGCCGGAGTCGCCACCCTGGTCGGAGCCGTCGTCCTGACCGGAGCCATCGCCGGAGCCGGACCCGTCGTCGCTGCCGGACCCACTGTCCGAACCGGACCCGTCATCGGAGCCCGAGCCCTGTCCGGAGTCCTGACCCGAGTCCTGGTCCGAGCCGGAGTCGTCCTGCGAGTCCTCCGGCGGAGCCTGCGCCGGACCGGTCGAGATCTCGATCGTGACGGTGTCGCCCTCCTGGAAGTCGTACCCGTTGTTGCCGGAGCGCACGTCTGCGACGGTGCCGGCCGCGCGGTCGGACTCGACCTGGACTGCGTTCACCTCGAGGCCCAGCTGCTCCAGGTTGCGCGTCGCGGACGCCTCGGACTGCCCGATGTACGCGGTCGGATCGATCGTGATCGTCGAGTCCTCCTCCGTCACCTCCGCTGTGGGGGTGCCGGTGGGCTGCGGGTCCGGGTCGCCGGATCCGCCGAAGAAGATCCACAGCACCCACGCGAGGCCCGCGATGACGAGCGCGACGAGCACGCCGATCGCCACCTTCGCGCCGGTGCTCATCTTCCCCTCGTCGGCCTCATCGAGGTCGCCGTCCGGGTCCTGCTGCTGGGGCAGCGTCGCGGTCGCCGGTGCGGTGGCGGGCGCCGCCGAGGCCGCGGGCTGGTCCATGACCCGCGTCCCGTCCGCGGCCGGCTGGTTGAAGGCACGGGTGACGGCCTCGTGGGCCGTCGCAGCGGCAGCCGCACCCGCGATCATCTGCGGGACCGCGGCCTCGGCGGCGGCGACGTCACCGGCGCGCAGGGCGCGGGCGGCGGTCGCAAGGGCCTCACCGGACTCCGGCCGCAGCTCCTGCTTCTTCGACAGCAGGCTGTCGACGAGCCGGCGGATGGGCTCGGAGACCGTGGTGGGCAGCTCCGGGGGAGCGGTGTTGACCTGCGCGATCGCGATCGCGACCTGCGAGTCGCCCGTGAACGGACGACGACCGGCCAGCGCCTCGTACATGATGATGCCCAGCGAGTACAGGTCCGACTTGGGCGTCGAGCCCTTGCCGGTCGCCTGCTCCGGCGCCAGGTACTGGGCGGTGCCCATGACCTGCCCCGTCTTGGTGAGCGGCGCCTGGTCCGTCACGCGGGCGATCCCGAAGTCCGTGAGCTTCACCCGGAAGTCCGGCGTCACGAGGATGTTGCCCGGCTTCACATCGCGGTGCACGACGCCGGACCGGTGCGCGGCCCCCAGGGCCTCTGCGGACTGCGCGGTCAGCTCCAGGACGTCCGCCTCCGGCAGGACCACGTTGCGGTCGATGAGCGAGGACAGCGGCTCACCCGGCACGTACTCCATGACGAGGTACGGGGAGCCCGTCTCCTCGCCGTAGTCGTAGACGGCGGCGATCCCCGGGTGCGACACGGCGCCCATGCTGCGGGCCTCCGCCCGGAAGCGGTCGAGGAAGCCCTGGTCGGACAGGTACTCCTCCTTGAGGATCTTCGCGGCGACCTCGCGGTCGATGACGCTGTCGCGGCCCTTCCAGACCTCGCCCATTCCGCCCACGGCGATGCGGCTGGTGAGCTCGTAGCGCCCTCCCAGCACGGTTCCCGGCTGTGGCCTCATCCGTTGATCACCGCTTCCATGACCTGCTTCGCGATCGGCCCGGCGACCCGGGCTCCTGATGCTTCATTGCCTGCGCTGCCGCCGCTCTCCACCACGACTGCGACCGCGATGTCCTGCTCGTCCGTCGACGCGAACGAGGTGAACCACGCGTGCGGGGCGGCGCCCTCCGCGTGCTGCGCCGTGCCGGTCTTGCCGCCCACGGTCGCCCCGGAGATCTGCGCCACCGTTCCGGTCCCGCTCTGCACCTGCTCGACCATCATGTCGTTCAGCTGCGAGGCGGTGTCGGAGCTGACGGCCCGCGAGAGCTCGTCCGGCTTCATCTGCGAGAGCGTGTCGAGGGTCCGCGAGTTGCGGACGTTGTCGATCAGCTGCGGCTCCATGACCACACCGTCGTTCGCGACGGCGGCGGAGACCATCGCCATCTGCAGCGGTGTGGCGCGGACCTCGTACTGCCCCAGCGCGGACTGCGCCGTCTGGGGAGCGTTCAGGTCCGTCGGGAACGAGGACGGCGTCACCTGCAGCGGGATCGTCATGTCCTCGCTGAAGCCGAACTTGCGGGCCTGCTCCTCCAGAGCGTCGCCGCCCACGTCCATGCCCAGCTGGGCGAAGGACGTGTTGCAGGAGATGACGAGCGACTGCTGGAGGGTGACGCGGTCACCGGACCCGCAGGAGCCTCCGCCGGAGTTGCGGATCGTCGCCGAGGTCTCCGGCAGATCCAGCTCCGCCGGACCGTCCAGCTCCGAGTCCTTCGTGTACTCGCCGGACTCGATCGCGGCCGCGGCCGTGATGATCTTGAACGTGGATCCCGGCGGGTACAGATTGCCGCCGATCGCCCGGTTGAACGCCGGGTTGTCCTCGTCCGCGATGAGCGACTCGTACGCCTCCTGCGCCTGCGCGGAGTCGTGGGTCGCCAGCGCGTTGGGGTCCCAGCCCGGGGTCGAGGCCAGTGCCAGGACGGCACCGGTGCGGGCGTCGATCGCGGCGACCGCGCCCTTCTGCCCGCCCAGGCCCTGCCAGGCGGCGTTCTGCGCGGCGGGGTCGATCGTGAGCTCGACGGCCGCGCCCATGGGCTGCTCGCCGGTGAAGACGGAGCGCACCTTGTCGTAGAACAGGGCGTCGTCCGTGCCGTTCAGCAGCGTGTTCTCCGTCCGCTCCAGGCCGCTGGCGCCGGACACGACGGAGAAGAAGCCGGTGAGGCTCGCATACTGCTCCGCGGGCAGCCCGTCCGCGCCGTACGTGCGCTGGAACTCGTACGTCGAGTCCGTGGGCACGGAGTAGGCGACGGGGGTGCCGTCGACCAGGATGGGACCGCGCTCGCGCGAGATCTCGTTGATGAACGTGCGGTTGTTGAGCTCGTTCTCATTCAGCGCCTGCGCGCTGAAGAACTGGACGTTGCTGGTCGAGGCGAAGAGCAGTGCGAACATCACGAAGCCCAC
>DYUK01000235.1 GCA_020743695.1 Brevibacterium senegalense
CTGACCCGGGTCCCCGACGCGGACGGCTCGAGCACGGGCGGAGCGATCGCCGCGGGCACGCCGCTCACCAGCGCGTCACTCCTGGGGCCGGACGCCGGACTGCGCCCGCCCGGCACCGTCCTCGTCCCCACCGTCTTCGGCGATGCCCAGTCGGTCTCCGTCATCCGGCCGGGCCACCGCCTGCGCGTCTTCGCGGCGGGTGGTGCGGAGGCAGCGGAGGGCGACGACGACCTCGGCGGACTGGGTGCGTCGGGGGCGCTGGTCGATGAGGCCGTCGTCACCGCGGTCCACACCCCCGCCGGCCCCGCCGCACAGGGATCGACCGTCGTGACCCTGGCGGTCACCGAGTCCGAGGCCGCCGCACTGGCTCGCGGCGCCGGCGCCTATCTGAGCTTCGCACTGCTGAATTGAGCCTGGCCACCGCGTTGCGGTCCACATACTGCGGCGCAGAACACGCTCAGATGAGATGGAGACGCAGAAAAGTTCTGCTTACACTATCCTGCGTCGGCCGTGACAGTATGGTCGTCGTACAGAGAAACCATCCGGGCAGGGATGGCGGAGCCTATCGCGTTCTCGTCATGCACGTGCCGGGTCATCCGAACCACACGACACATCCTCGGATGTGTGCTCGTGAAAGGACTCACTTCCATGCTCAAGGGCTTCAAGGACTTCATCCTCCGGGGCAATGTGATCGAGCTGGCGACCGCGGTCATCATCGGCGGCGCTTTCACGGCGATCGTCACCGCGATCTCCGACAAGATCATCAACCCGCTCATCGCCGCCGTCGGCTCGCCCGACGTGGGCGGCTTGGGCTTCCGCATCCGCCCGGAGGTCGAGGCGACCTTCGTCGACTTCGGCGCCGTCATCACGGCAGCGATCAACTTCCTCATCATCGCGGCCGTCGTCTACTTCGTCATCATCATGCCGATGAACAAGCTCTCCGAGATGCGCAAGCGCGGCGCCGACGAGGACGAGATCCCGCCGACGGCCGAGGAGCTCCTCGCAGAGATCCGCGACCTCATGGCGCAGGGCAACCAGCAGCAGGTCCCGGACCAGCGCATCGACGGCGACGACACCCCGCCGCGTCACTGAGACCCACCGGCTGAACCTGCAGCACGGCTGCGGGTACGGCGAAGGGCGGGGAGCGATCCATCGGATCGCTCCCCGCCCTTCTGCATGCCGGCGCTGTCAGTCCTTCGACGTGTCGCCACCCATGGACGGCCGATCGCGGTGGGGCGGCGCCCAATGCGGCGGCCGGTCGACCAGATGGCGCTCCAGATCACTGCGCTGCCGCGCGGGGGACTCGTCATCGCTCTGCGAGTCCGCGACATTGCCCAGAGTGCGCTTGTAGCGGGCGATCGCCGCCTGCGCGGCCGGGCTCAGCGCCCGCCGCGGGCGCTGCGGGTCAGCGGGTTCCTCAGCGCTCACGCTGTTCGTCCGCGGAATCCACCGAGTCAGCGTCCGTCGGGTCAGCCGCACCCTCCGCGGCGTCACCGGACACGGCCTCGTCGGCATCATCGGTGGGGCGGGCGGCGGCTTCGTCAGCCTCACCGGCAGGATGAGCAGCGTCATCCTCGCCCGGCTGTCCGGCGGACAGATCGTTCGCGGCGTCGCGAGTGGACTCATCCGTGGGTCCTGCATTGGACACGTCGATGGACTCCCGGGTGGAGTCCCCGGTGGATTCTGCGGCGGACCTGTCCGTGGGCTCTCCATCGGGCACATCGGTCGACACTGCGCCAGACACGTCGGTCGACTCTGCGTCGGTGTTCCCGGTGGGCTCGTCGTCGATCGGCGCGCTCAGCGCGTCGTCCGCCGTCTCCTCCTGCGCTGCGTCCGTCTGTGCGTAAAGGTCGCGCAGACCCGCGTCGCGCAACTCTGCGTGGCGGAGGCTGTCCGTGTCGTAGGAGGGGATGACCTGGTCGGCGGGCACGACCTCGGGCTCCTCGCGGACCTCAGCCCGTGCGGCCGGTGCGGATCCGGACGAGGGGACCGCGGCCTCGGCGGCGTCCTCTGCGGGCCCGTCGGCAGGCGAGCCGACAGCGCTGCGCTTCGACGCGGCGACCCGCGCGCGGTAGGCGGTCACGGCGTTGTCGAGTGCGGCCTCGGTCCGGGCGGACCGCAGCTTCTGCGCCAGCCCGGCCCGCAGCTGCTCCTTGAGGTCCAGGTCCGTCCGGGAGACGCCGTCGGACTGGATCCACTCGAGCATCGCGACGAGCTGGTCGTCGGTGTACATGTGCATGGGCAGGCCGGAGGCGACCCGGGGCCGGCTTCCCTGCCGATCGACGACGACCGCCGCCGCGCGGGCCGCATTCAGCAGCGCCTGCGGCGAGAGCTCCTCGACGGTCTCCTTCCACACCTCGAACAGACGGTTCGCCTGCCGCTGCGGATCGACGAACGCGTCCGTCGTCCAGATGCGGACGAAGCGCCAGCCGCGACGGGCCAGCTGCTCCGACTGGAGGCGCTCGCGCTGACGGATGCTGTCCGTCTGCGCGTACAGCGGACCGTCGGAGTCGACCGCGACGACCATGCCGTGCAGAGCGTCCGCGGAGTTCGCGATCGCCAGGTCGATCCCCTGGTAGTCCAGGTGCGCGAGGACGCCCTTGCGGCTGAGGCGCTCCGCCAGGTCCGTCACGATGGGGTCGCCCAGCTCCGCAGCGGGTTCCGTCGCGATCCGGTCCGCGTCCTCGCCGTCGCTGCGGACCATCGCACCGGTGCCGGTGACGGCGCCGTAGGGACGTTCGGTGGGGTCGCCGCCGGAGGCAACCTCTGCGAGGAGATCCGGCAGC
>DYUK01000236.1 GCA_020743695.1 Brevibacterium senegalense
GGAGCGCCAGTACCGGGACGAGCAAGAGGAACTCACACGCCTGCGCGCCGCCGTGGGCCAGAACCAGACCGTCGGCCATGCCAACTGGAAACCCCGCACCGAGTTGCGAATGGCCCAGAAGTTCTACGCCGACCGCAACGCGAAGGTCGTCTCCCGCCGCGTCAAGGACGCCCGCAACCGGCTGGCAGACCTCGAGGAGACCCAGATCCGCAAGCCTCCGCAGGAGCTGCGGTTCGCGGGCCTGGAGCCCGGCACCCCCGCCGAGGCCACCCGGACCACCGCCGTCGCCGCACCTGCCGCTGCGCCCGCGACCGCCGGGACCGGCCGCCACTCCGGTGCCGCCACGACCGGCACGCACGGCCTGGTGACCTCGGCCGCGACGGTCCTCACGGCCTCGGGAGCGGGGGTCACCGGCAGGCTCGCACCCACGGACCTGCTGGTGCGCGCAGGAGAGAAGTGGCTCCTCACCGGCGCCAACGGGGCCGGGAAGTCGACGCTGCTGCACGTGCTGGCGGGCAGTCTCGACCCCACGGTCGGCAGAGTCGAACGGACTACGGGGATGCGGATCGGGCTGCTCTCGCAAGAGGTCGACCTGCCGGATCCCCGGCGGCGCGGACCGCAGCGGACGGTCGTGCAGGCGTACGCGGACCTCGTGGGCGAGGAGACCGCCGCTCGCGTGCCGGTGACGGACTTCGGGCTGCTGGCCGGACGTGATCTGCACCGACCGGTCGACAGCCTGAGCGTGGGCCAGCAGCGGCGCCTCGAACTGGCGGTCGTGCTGGCGGACACTCCGGACATCCTGCTGCTGGACGAGCCCACGAACCACCTGTCGCTGCTGCTCGTCACCCAGCTGGAGGCGGCGATCAGCGAGTACGCGGGCACCATCGTCGTCGCCTCGCACGACCGCTGGCTGCGGCGCGGCTGGACGGGCGAGTCCCTGCACATCGGCCCGCACCTGCGTTGAGGACGCGTCGACCGCCGGCCCCCGACGGACCACCCGCCGGACCTACGGCCCGCCGCACGCGGTGTCGTCTCGAACCGTCCACCGGTCCCTCGGCGAACAGGGTGCACACACACTACACTCGTGAACGTGACCGGGCTCACGAGTACGACGGTGTCCACGGCGGACACGCTTCTGACCTCCGCCCTCGGGCTGGCGCGCAGCCGCCCCGAGGACCTCACCGTGGCCGATCTGGCCGACCACGTGGGCTACAGCCCCTTCCACTTCTCGCGTCTCTTCACCCATCGTCTGGGGATCGGGCCGGGCCGCTACCTCACCGCCTTGCGGATCGACCGGGCGAAGCGGCTGCTGCTGCAGGACACGGAATCCGTCATCGACGTGGCCTCCGCCGTGGGCTTCGATTCGCTCTCCAGCTTCAGCAGGCGCTTCAGCGCCACCGTGGGTGTGCCGCCGGGTCGCCTGCGCCGGCTGGCGGATCGGATCAGCGACCGCCCGCCCCTCCCCTTCAGCCTCCTGCGGCCGGGGACCGGTGCCGTGCGCGTCGACCTCGATGTGCCCGCGTCCCTGAGCCAGCGCGGTGACCCGCACATCTGGGTGGGCTGGTTCCCGCAGCCGGCGCCCATCGGCCTGCCGCGGTCCGGCACGCTCGTATCCGGGGTGGCATCGGTCGACCTGCCACTGTGTCCGGGCGCCCCGCATCTGCTGGGTTTCGCGGTGCCGCAGCAGGCGGATGCGCTCGACCAGCTGGCACCGGACGACCCCACCGTCGCCGTGGCACCCGGACCGCTGCAGGCCGGTTCCCGCGTCACCCTGTCCTTCGCCACCGCCGGAGATGCCGCGCGTCCCGTCCCGCTCGTGACGGCACTGCCCAGTCTCTGCACGCGGTGAGCGCTGCACCCAGCTGCGCAAGATCGGACACACACGGGACCACCACCCGCTCCTACGGTGGAATCACTGAGGCGGAGACACCGCTTCGGACTACACACCTCACGGAGGAAGTCATGTCCAGGACCACCGGAACCACCGCATGGATCGATCTGAACTCGAAGTCCCTGCAGGAGACGCAGGACTTCTACTCCGCACTCTTCGGCTGGACGTTCGAGTCGCAGGGCGAGGCGTTCGGCGGCTACTGCCTCATCCGCAACGGCGACGCCCTGGTGGGCGGCGCGATGGACGTCACCGGGATGACGTGCCCGGAGGGCGAACCGCTCGAGCCCCGCTGGGACGTCTACCTCACCGTCGACGACCTGGACGCCCGGCTGGAGAAGGCCAAGCTACACGGCGCGAAGATCCCCATGGATCCGATGCCGATCGGCGAGTCCGGCCGCATGGGCATCCTCTGCGATCCCACCGGGGCCGGGATCAACATGTGGCAGGCCGGCGATCTGGACGGCTACGACTTCACGGGTCTGCCCGGCTCCCCCGTCTGGTTCGAGCTCATGACGCACCAGTACGACAAGGCCACGGAGTTCTACACCGCCGTCTTCGACGCGCAGATGGTGCCGATGTCCGAGCAGATGGACGACGACAGCTTCCGCTACTCCACGAACGGAACGCAGGACGTCGCGACCTGGGGGCTGGGCGAC
>DYUK01000237.1 GCA_020743695.1 Brevibacterium senegalense
CCCAGGATGAGGAACAGCCCCACCAGCAGCAGGAAGCACACGATGAAGGTCTGCACGAGGGACGCCGTGCGGATGCCGCGCACGTTGATCCAGCCCATGATGACGGCGGCGACCGTGCCGGTGAGCGCCCAGGTGAGGTGCACGTCGGAGCCCGCGACGTTCCACAGGAACACCTGCTCCAGCTGCGGCACCAGATAGAGCAGCGTCTCCGGGACGACGACGGCCTCGAACATGACGACGGAGATGTACCCGCCCGTGATCGCCCAGGAGCCGAACACCGCCACCCGGGGGCCCATCCCCCGCAGCAGGTAGTTGTGCTCGCCACCGGCCAGTGGCATCGCGGAGACCAGTTCCGAGTACACCAGCCCCACGAAGATCATGACGACGCCGCCGGCGGCGAAAGCCAGCATCGCGCCCAGGGTGCCGGCGGATTGGATCCACCCGCTGGTCAGCACGATCCAGCCGAAGCCGATCATCGCTCCGAAGCCCACGAACAGCGCGTCCACACTGCCCAGTGCCTTCACCAGCCCGGCTTCGCTGATGCCCTTCGAATCCCCTGCTGCCTCACCGGCCATGACTGCCCCCTTGCGGTCTCCGTGCCTGCGGTGGGGCGAGTCTACCGGGGGCCGGGTCACCGCCGGCGCTGATCGACCTCGCGATTGCGCTGCACCTGCGGGCCGGACGGCTCGCGCTTCGTCACGACGATCGGCTCCTGCGCGGCGACGACCAATTCCTCGGGACCGCCGGAGTCCGCGGACTCACCGGACTGGGAGGCGTCCGCGTGAGCGTCCGTCCGGGCGGCCTCGGCGGGGGTGTCGTCCCCCTCCGCCCCGCGGACCACGACGTGCAGGGTCGCCTCCGGGTCGACGGACCGCTTGATGACGGCCAGCGCGACGGGACCCAGCTCCCAGTGGAGCGCGGACGTCGTCACGTGGCCCACGGCGCGCAGCTGTCCGCGGACCTCGGCCCGGACCTCGGCGCCGGCGGGCGGGACCAGATGACCGGACCCGTCCAGGTGGAGGAACACGATCCGGCGGGGCGGCTGGCCCAAGTTGTGGACGCGGGCGACGGCCTCCTGACCGCGATAGCAGCCCTTCGCCAGGTGCACGGCGGTGCGCAGCAGGTCCAGTTCGCCCACCAGGGCGCGGTGGTCGATGTCCTGCGCGTCCGGCCGCCACGCCTCGATGCGCAGCGCGTCCCAGGCGTCGCGTCCGGCGACCTCGAGGCCCTCGTGGCGCCAGGTCCGCAGCACCTCCCGTTCGACGACGGCGATGCGGAAGTCGATCGAGGCGCCCGGATGGCTGTCGGATGCGACCGGAGCCCCCGCGTCGACGACCGCGTACGAGGCGGAGCCCGCGCCGATCGCCGGCCACGGGTCGTCCCACACGACCGTGGTCGCGAGGTCCGCCGGCGGTGCGCCCACGAAGCCGACAGCCTGGTGGGTGGCGGTCACGTCCTCGATCTCGACGCGCAGCATGAAGCGCATGCGGTCGAGGAAGCCGATAGCCTCATCCGTGCGGAGGTCCGACAGGGCCCACAGGACCTCGCCGTCGTCGACGAGGCGCAGCCAGCCCTCGATGTGGCCGGTGGGCGAGAGCACGAGCGTCTCCGTCGACTGCCCCGGTGCCAGCTGATCGATCTTCTGCGAGGTGAGCGAGTTGAGCCACGTGAGCCGGTCCGGGCCGGTGAAGCGGAAGACGCGGGTGGCGGACAGGTCCGCGACCGCGGCACCGTCGGCCAGCTGACGCTGCTCCTTGAGCGGGATGCCGAAGTGGGCGACCTCGCCGGCGCGCTCGTCCTGGCCGAACACAGCGGACGACCGCGGGAAGATCAGGGCGTTCGGGGGTGTGCTCATGGGGGCTCCTCCATCGGTCGGTGGGGTCGGGGCGGGCGGCTCAGCCCGGGCGCCTGCTGAGGGCGCCGTCGACCGCGTCGCGGATCCGCTCGACGAAGCCGTCCAGCAACTCTCCTCCCGTGTCCAACGCGCCCAGGACCGGACCGTATTCCGATGCGCTGTCGCAGGCCTCCCGGATCGAAGCGGACAGGTCCCCGATGGGGCGGGCGACGGGGTCCATGACGGAGCTCAGGTCGATCTCCTCGAGCGTGTCCGCGGCGGCGCAGAGGGAGTCGAGCGCGTCCGCGCCCTGCGTCGCGATGTCACCCACGGAGTCGAAGGTGCTGCGCCACCCCGTGTCCGCGGGGTTCCGCAGGCTCCCCGTCTGCAGGTCCACGACGGTCGCGACGGAGATGAGGGTGGGCGCCACGTCGTCGACCAGCGAGTCCGCGACCTCGAGGGTCCGGCTGGCCGCGTCCATGTCGTCGCGCAGGCCGGGCACCCATTCGAGCTGCGGCATGGGGAAAGCGGCGAACTCCTCCTGCGCCGTCTCCAGCGAGTCGCGGACACGGGTGAGGTCCGCGTCCGCCGCAGCAGGATCCGTCAGGAGGGTGTCGAAGAGCGAGTCCGCGCTGTCCGTCGTCGCATCCAGAGCGGCGGTGAGCCGATCGACCCGGTTGTAGACGGTGACGGCGCACGCCGCGAGGACCAGCAGCAGGACGAGGAGGACCACGGCGGTGGACAGCAGCACGCGCGGCCAGCGACGGCCGGACCGGCCGGAGCCGTCCGCGTGGGGACTGCCGTCCGCGTGCGGGCGCGCGAGGATCCGGGTGGACTCCACGCCGGGGTCAGCCCAGGACGGACGGGGTGGTGCGGGTGAGGTCCGCAGAGACGTGGGCGGTGGCCTCGTGGCCGTTCGCGGCCATCTCCCACACCCACATGAGGCGACCCTCGACCAGGCCGTACATGCGGCTGGAGGCGCTGTAGTCCAGCGCGGTGGGGGTCTTGACGCCGCCGTCGGAGACGAGGTCGACCCGCGGGCCGGCGACGCGTCCCGCGTAGTGCTCCATGAGGCCGTGCGGGTAGGACAGGGCGACCTCGATGTCGAAGTCGTCGCGCTCCGTGCGCAGCCCCTCGACCGCGGCGGCGGTGGTGTACGGCGTGTCCGCGGTGGGCGGCAGCAGGCCGGGGCCGGTGTCGTGGTCGCCGCGGGGGCGCGCCAGCTGCCAGATGCCCGTCTCCACGCCCAGCAGTTCGTCGGGTTCGCCGTCCGGGCCGTCGGTCAGCCACGTGCGGCCCGTGTAGAGCAGGTACGGCGCGTTCCCCTCCCGGGTGAAGGAGAGGTGCTGGCGGACAGGGCGCTCAGGGACGTCCGTGTAGACGACGGCGCCGTGCCCCTCCCAGTCCCCGATGAGCCAGGCGAGCGGGACGAGTTCCGGCTGCAGGTCGACGGGGATCTCGACGGGCATGGGTCAGCGCTTCACCTTGAAGAGGTTGACGACGACCTTGACGCCTACGCCTGCGGCACCCAGAGCGGCCAGTGCGACGAGAGCCTCGAAGAAGAGGACGAGTCCGGTGTAGTTCTCCATGGGCGGCAGTCTAACCCAGGGATCTCACAGACACGCACCCGGTCGGAGGTCGGGACGCGCGCGCCCGCCGACCGGACGGAGGTCCAGGCGGAGGCCCGGGCGCACAGAGACGCAGTCGGCTCAGACGCCGGCGACGCGGGTGAGGACATAGACGATGACGCCGCCCAGCGCGATGGGCGCCGCCCCCAGCGAGGCGTGCACCGCGAAGAGCCGGGCTTTGTCGCGCCGGGTCGAGTCCGACAGCGCCTGCGACTGGTACTTCGACTGGGCGACGAGTCCCAGCAGCCGGTCGACCGCCGCCGCCAGGACGCCCATGATCGCGCCCAGCACACCCGCCAGCACGAGGCCGGAGGCGACATCGCCCAGGATGAGCGCGACGATGAGACCGCCCGCGGCCCCGGCCGCGATCGCCAGCGGCGAGGTGTAGCGGGCCGGCCACGGCAGTGCGGTCGCGGCGAGCGCCAGGACGACGGCGACGAGACCGGCCAGGATCGTGCCGTGGTCCGGCGTCAGCCGGAACGTCGCCACCCAGGTCGCCGCGGACAGGATGATGGCGACACCCGCCACCTGCGCGGACACGTTCGCGGTCGCGTGCGTCGCACCCATCCCGCGGGACAGGTTCTGGACGAACGCCCACAGCAGGCCGATGCCCACCAGTGTGGGCAGCCACTCGAGGAACGGCTCCGCCTCCGCCAGCACCGTCGCGGACAGGCCCGCCGCGCCCAGGAGCGCCAGCATGATCGAGGTGGCGCGCGGCTGCGGCGAGTCCGTGAGCCGGGGCCACCCGTAGGCGAACACGAGCATGACGAGCCCGGCGCCCGGCGCGAACGCCAGGGACGGCTTGAAGAGGTGCTCGCCCAGCACCGTCGACACCCCCAGCACCAGGGTGAGGCACAGGGCGATCACGACACGCATCCATCTCAACACCCCTCCATCCTGCATCACCGGCCCGCCCGTGTCGCTTCGCCGCGCACGGGCGGGCGCCGCGGGGCCGCCCGGGCCTAAGCTGGTGCGACGGCGACGCAAGCGCAGGAGGACCCTTGACCGACAGCACCGCGGGCACCGCCCGCCTCACCACGCCCACGGATCTGGACGGGGCGCAGACGCTCCTCGCGGCCGCGGCCCGTGCGGACGGGCCGGCACCGCTGTCCGACGGACTGCTCGAGGCGGCCGCCGCCGGCACCGCCGTCCTCGTGGGCGTCACCGTCCCCGCAGAAGAATCCGCTTCCCCGACCGCTCCCCTCGTGGGTGTGGGCGCCGCCGCTCTGCAGGGCGACCGCTGGGCCGCCGAGGCCGTCGTCGACCCCGCACACCGCGGCCGAGGCCTGGGTCGGCTCCTCGTGACCGCCCTGGACCGCGCCGCCCGGGACGCCGGCGGCCGGCCCTGGTTCTGGTCGCACGGCGACCACCCCGCCGCCGCGCACATGGCCGCGCAGGCCGGCTACTCCCGCTCCCGCGAGCTGCTCCAGCTCACGACGGAGGGCATCCCCGAGCTGCCGGAGCCGCAGGTGCCCGAGGGCACGGTGCTGCGCAGCGTGCGCCCGGCCGATGCCGAGGCCTGGGCCCGGGTCAACAACGCCGCCTTCAACTGGCACCCGGAGCAGGGCGGACAGGACCCCGCGGACTACCGGGCGCGGCTTGCGGATCCGGACTTCGACCTCGGCGGCGTCGTCATCGCAGAGGCGACGGCCAACGGCCGGCTGCTGGGATTCCACGAGACGAAGATGCACGCGGACCACCCGTCGGGACTGCGGATGGGCGAGGTCTACGTCATCGGCGTCGACCCGGAGGTGCACGCGCGCGGGCTGGGTCGGGCCCTGCTGCTCGAGGGGATGAGGCGGCTGGTCACGGCGGGTGCGGAGGCCATCGAGCTCTACGTCGAGAGCGACAACGAGAAGGCTCTGCCGCTGTACAGGGCGGTCGGATTCTCACGTACGGTTGTCCACGTGAGTTTCGAGCCCGCGGAGGACCCCCATGCAGCATGACGTGACGGCCTTCGGGGAGGAGCACGACCTGCCCGCCGCGCCGGACCGCTTCCTGGACCGGGAGCTGTCGTGGCTCGCGTTCAACGAGCGCGTCCTCGACATGGCGGCCGACCAGACGATCCCCCTGCTGGAGCGGGTCAACTTCCTGTCGATCTTCGCCTCGAACCTGGACGAGTTCTTCATGGTGCGCGTCGCCGGCCTCAAGCGGCGGATCTCGACGGGCCTGGCGGTCCCGTCCGTCACCGGCACCCAGCCGCGCGCCACGATGAAGGCGATCACGCAGAAGGCGGGTGCGCTGGCCCGCCGCCACGCGGACCTCTACCGCCTGGACATCCGCCCCCGCCTCGAGGCGGAGGACATCCGCGTCGTGGGCCTGGACGACCTGACGGAGACGGAGCGCACCACCATGGCGCGTCTCTTCGAGGAGCGCGTGTTCCCCGTGCTCACCCCGCTGGCCGTCGACCCCGCGCACCCGTTCCCCTATGTGTCCGGACTGTCCCTCAACCTGGGCGTCGTCCTGCGCCATCCGCGGTCCGGCGTCGAGCACTTCGCGCGCGTCAAGGTCCCGCCGGTCCTGCCCCGCTTCATCGACGTCGCCTCGATCGAGCAGGCCGGACAGAGCGGGCGCGGCACCCGGCCCGCACCGGATCCGGACGCGGCGGCCCGCTTCCTGCCCATCGAAGAGCTCATCACCGCCCACCTCGACATCCTGTTCGAGGGCATGGAGGTCGTGTCCGCCTCCTGCTTCCGCATCACCCGCAACGAGGACCTGGCGGTCGAGGAGGACGACGCGGAGAACCTCCTCAAGGCGCTGGAGCAGGAGCTGGAGCGCCGCCGGTTCGGCCCCGCCGTCCGCCTCGAGATCACGGACGACATGCACCCGCGCGTGCGCGAGCTGCTGGTGTCCGAGCTGGCCCTGGACGAGTCGGAGATCTACGAACTGCCCACCCCGCTGGACCTGCGCGGGCTGTCGATCCTCGCGGACATCCCGCGCGAGGACCTCCACTACCCCAAGGCCGTGCCGTTCGTCAGCCGTGCTCTGGCGGAGGCGGAGTCCTCCGACCAGCCGGACGTCTTCGGCGCACTGCGCGATCGCGAGATCCTGCTGCAGCACCCGTACGAGTCGTTCTCCACGAGCGTCCAGGCGTTCATCGAGCAGGCCGCGGCGGACCCGCACGTCGTCGCGATCAAGCAGACCCTCTACCGCACCAGCGGCGACTCCCCCATCGTCGACGCGCTCATCGAGGCGGCGCAGGCCGGCAAGCAGGTGCTGGCCGTCGTGGAGATCAAGGCGCGCTTCGACGAGGCGAACAACATCACGTGGGCGAGGAAGCTGGAGCGCGCCGGCGTCCACGTCGTCTACGGGATCGTGGGCCTCAAGACGCACGCGAAGCTGTGCATGGTCGTGCGCCAGGAGGCGGGCGGACTGCGCCGCTACTGCCACGTGGGCACCGGCAACTACCACCCCAAGACCGCCCGCATCTACGAGGACCTGGGCCTACTGAGCTCCGATCCGGTCGTGGGCCGCGACATCGCGAAGCTCTTCAACCAGCTGTCCGGACTGGCTCCGGACACCACGTACTCGCGTCTGCTCGTCGCCCCGTCGCGGGTGCGCGAGGGCCTGCTGGAGCACGTCCGGGAGGCGACGGAGCGCGCGCGGCGGGGCGAGCGGGCGCGCATACGGATGAAGATGAACTCGATCGTCGACGAGGCCATCATCGACCACCTCTACCTGGCCTCGCGCGCAGGTGTGGAGGTGCAGCTGTTCGTGCGCGGGATCTGCGCGATCCGCCCCGGCATCCCCGGCCTCAGCGACAACATCGAGGTGCGGTCGATCCTGGGCCGCTTCCTGGAGCACTCGCGGGCCTTCGTCTTCGAGCACGGGGACCGTCTGCAGCACGCGGAGGCGTCGATCGGCTCCTCCGACCTCATGCACCGCAACCTGGACCGCCGGGTCGAGGCGCTGGTCCGCCTCCAGGACCCGCAGCACGTCGACGAGGTCCGCCAGATGCTCGACCTGGCCTTCAGCGACTCGACCGCGCACTTCGAGCTGGACTGCGACGGCGTCTGGACGCGCATCGCCTCCGATGCCGACGGCGCGGCACTGGACGACTATCAGCAGCAGCTCTACCGGGCCCACCGCACGCGCTGGTCGAGGCAGCGCGGATGAGCCCCACCCCCGTCAGCCACGCCGGGGAGTCCGCCCGCCTCAAGGCGGACGTCCTGGCCGCGGGCTGCGTGCTGTGGCGCGAGCGCCAGTACGGCCTGGAAGTCCTCCTGGTGCACCGCCCGCGCTACCGCGACTGGTCGTGGCCCAAGGGCAAGGTGGACAAGGGCGAGACCCTGCCCGAGGCCGCGGTCCGGGAGGTGCGCGAGGAGACCGGGTACGACGTCCAGCTGGGCCTGCCGCTGCCCAGCGCGCGGTACACGGTGGGCAAGAACCTGCGGAAGCACGTCGCCTACTGGGCCGCGGAGGTGACGGAACGGCCCCAGGGCACGATCGCGGACCTCAAGGAGATCGACGAGGCGGAGTGGATGACGGTCGAGGAGGCGCGCCGGCGCCTCACCCGGTTCGCCGACCGCGAGCAGCTGGACAAGGTCGAGCAGGCGCACGCCTCCGGCAGTCTGCGCGCGTGGCCGTTCATCATCGTCCGGCACGGGAAGGCGTTCCCGCGCAGCAAGTGGCACGAGACGGAGCACGAGCGCCCCCTCCTGGCGATCGGCACGCGACAGTCGCTGGCGCTCACGGGGCTGCTGTCCGCCTGGCCAGTCAAGCGCCTGGTCTCCAGCCCCTGGAAGCGCTGCGTGGCGACGCTGACGCCGTTCGCAGCCGCGAGTGGCAAGCGGGTCCGCAAGAGCGGGCCACTGAGCGAGAAGGCCAACGCGAAGGACGCCGCGAAGACGGAGGCGGTGCTCACGAAGATCCTGCACAAAGGCGTCCCCACCGCGCTGTGCACGCACCGTCCGGTGCTGCCGACCGTGCTGGAGGTCCTGGCCCGGCACTCGCCGGAAGGACTGGCCAAGTCACTGCCCCCGCGGGACCCGTACATGAACCCGGGCGAGATCCTCGTCGCCTACGTGCGCCCGGGACCCGTCCCCCGCATCGTCGAGTTCGAGCGCTACCGCCCCATCGACACGTGAAGGCGACGACACCCACGCCCAGCACGCTCTCGGCGTGACGCCCGTCACCGCAGGCGAACGCGGGCAGCGAGGACTGTGAGCAGAATCCCATACTCCGGGGATCCCATTCACCGGGCGTTCACATTCCGCAACCTTGCGGGTCACCCGGCACTCGTAACGTATGGAGCGCACTCGGGGACATCCCCCCTGCACTGGGGAATCCCCCAGATGTCCCACACTTGATCGAAAGGCACCCACGTGAAGCTCAAGCGTTTCGGCACGGCCGCTGCAGTCCTCGCGGCTGGAGCACTCACCCTGTCCGCCTGCGGCGGCGGCCCCGGCGACACCTCCGGCGCCGAGGGCGGCGAGTCCGCTGAGGCGGGTTCGGCGGCAGGCACCCTGATCGGCGGCGGCGCCTCCTCGCAGGAGTCCGCGATGACCGCCTGGACGCAGGGTGTCACCGAGGTCTCCCCCGACCTCACCGTGAACTACGACCCGGTCGGCTCCGGCGCGGGCCGCGAGGGCTTCCTCGCCGGCCAGTACTCCTTCGCGGGCTCCGACGCCGCGATGGACGAGGAGGAGCAGGAAACGGCAGCAGAGATCTGCGGCCCGGAGGGCGTCTTCCACGTCCCGGCCTACATCTCCCCCGTTGCGGTCGCCTTCAACCTCGAGGGCGTCGACACCGTGAACATGGACGCAGAGACCATCGCTGAGGTCTTCGCCGGTGAGATCACCGAGTGGAACGACGAGAAGATCGCCGAGCAGAACGAGGGCACGGAGCTCCCCGACACCCCGATCACCGTCGTGCACCGCGCCGACGACTCGGGCACCACGGAGAACTTCACGGCGTACCTGACCGAGGCCGCGGGCGACGCCTGGGAGTACGACGAGGTCGAGACCTGGCCGTCCGAGATCGCAGCGGAGTCCGCGCAGCAGACCTCCGGTGTCGTCTCGCTGGCCGGCAGCACCGACGGTGCGATCACCTACGCGGACGCCTCGCAGGTGGGCGACCTGGGCACCGTCGCGGTGGGTGTGGGCGACGAGTACGTCGAGTACTCCGCTGACGCGGCCTCGGCCGCCGTCGACGCGTCCGAGCAGAACGAGGACGGCTCCGTCGAGCTGGACCGCAGCACGGAGGAGGCCGGGGTCTACCCGATCGTCCTCGTCTCGTACCACATCTACTGCCAGCAGTACCAGGACCAGGAGACCGCTGACCTGGCGAAGGCATTCGGTGAGTACGTCATCTCCGAGGAGGGCCAGCAGGCCGCTGCGGACTCCGCCGGCTCCGCGCCGATCTCCGAGGACACCCGCTCCGCCGCTGCTGAGCGCCTGGGCGCCATCGCGGCCCAGGGCTGACGGACGGACGTCCTGACGCATCAGATGGCAATGCCGCCGGTCCGCTCGATGAGCGGGCCGGCGGTATCGTCGGTCCTGCACACATCTGCGCAGGACGTACTCAACCGACACACGCCCGGGCCGCCGCCCGGAACGCGACACTCCGAGGGGAGTCACAGTGGCTGAACAGGTCACAGAAGCGAGGAGCGCATCCGCCTCGCCCACCACGAAGTCATCAGGGAGCGCCTCCGCGGACAAGATCTTCGCCGGGCTCGCATACGGGGCGGGCGGGCTCATCCTCCTGGTGCTCGCCTTCGTGGCGATCTTCCTCGTCACCGAGTCGCTGCCGGCGCTGGCACCGCAGACCTTCTCCAACGTCGACTCGATCCAGAGTGCGGACAACTTCTGGGTCTACGTCATGCCGCTCATCGGCGGCACGCTCATGGCCTCCGCGATCGCCATCCTCCTCGCCACACCCGTCGCAGTCGGCATCGCCCTCTTCATCTCGCACTACGCACCGCGGAAGCTCGCGACGCCGATCGGCTACGTCATCGATCTGCTGGCCGCGATCCCGTCCGTCGTCTTCGGCGCCTGGGGCATGATCACCCTGTCCTCCGCGATGGTCCCGATCTACGGCTGGCTGCACGACAACCTGGGCTTCATCCCGTTCTTCGCGGGCAACCCCTCGACCACGGGCCGCACGCTGCTGACCTCCGGCGTCGTCCTCGCGGTCATGATCCTGCCGATCATCACCTCGCTGTGCCGTGAGATCTTCCTCCAGACGCCCAAGCTGCACGAGGAGGCCGCCCTGGCGCTGGGCGCCACGCAGTGGGAGATGATCAAGATGACCGTCTTCCCCTTCGCCCGTGCAGGCATCATCTCCTCGATCATGCTGGGCCTGGGCCGCGCGCTGGGTGAGACCATGGCCGTCACGCTCGTCCTCTCCGGCGGCGTCTTCACCCTCAGCCTCATCTCCTCCGGCAACCAGACGATCCCGTCGGAGATCGCCCTGAACTTCCCCGAGGCGTTCGGCATGCGCCAGTCCGAGCTCATCGCCGCCGGCCTCATGCTCTTCGTCATCACGCTCGTCGTGAACATGATCGCCCGGTGGATCGTCAGCCGCCACAAGGAATTCTCGGGAGCCAACTGATGTCGACTGAACTGAAGAATCAGGACCAGGGCGCCGCCCCCGCGCCCGCCGTGAAGACGACCGGCCGCGGCAACGGCGGTTCGCTCACCGAGGGCCAGAAGCCCGCATGGACCTGGGCCGCAGTGGGCGGCGGCGCGCTCGTCGCGGGCGCGGGGATCGCCGCGCTCATGGGTGAAGGCTTCTCCATCACCGGCTGGCTCATCGTCTCCGCCGTCCTCTACGTGATCGGCATGTACATCGCGACGCGCGTGGTCGAGAACAAGAGGCGCGCGACGGACGGCCTGTGGCGCAACCTCGTGTGGGCGGCGTTCATCATCGCCCTCATCCCGCTGATCTCACTCCTGTGGACCGTGTTCGCCCAGGGTCTGCCCACCCTCATCTCCAACCCGGGCCTCCTGGTGTACGACATGTCCACCACGAACGGAGCCACGGACGCCGCCACGCAGGATCAGGGCGCGCCGCTGTCCGGCGGCTTCGCCCACGGCCTCGTCGGCACGCTCATGATCACGATCGTCGCGACGGTCATCTCCGTCCCGATCGGCATGCTCGCCTCGATCTACCTGGTCGAATACAGCCGGGGCGGCTGGTTCGCCCGCGCGATCACCTTCTTCGTCGACGTCATGACCGGCATCCCCTCGATCGTCGCGGGTCTGTTCGCCTTCGCGGCAGTGCAGCTGTTCATCACCACGTTCATCGGGTCCAGCCCGGTCCACCTGCAGATGGTCAAGATGGGCCTGTCCGCGTCGATCGCCCTGTCGGTCCTCATGATCCCCGTCGTCGTCCGCTCGACGGAGGAGATGCTGCGCGTCGTCCCCAACGAGCTGCGCGAGGCCTCCTACGCACTGGGCGTGCGCAAGTGGCGGACGATCATGAAGGTGGTCCTCCCCACCTCGATCTCCGGCATCGCCTCCGGCGTGACGCTGGCGATCGCCCGCGTGACCGGTGAGACCGCACCCATCCTCGTGACGGCCGGCTTCCTCGCCACCACCACGTGGAACCCGTTCAGCGGCTGGATGACCGCGCTGCCGGTCTACATCTACCGCCAGCTCATCAACCCCACCGCCCCCGGCGCTCCGATGCCCTCGGAGCTGCGCGCATGGGCCGCGGCGCTCGTGCTCATCGTCATCGTGATGCTGCTCAACCTCATCGCACGCATCGTCGCCCGGGCGTTCGCTCCCAAGAAGTCCGGACGCTGATCGCCCCGCGGTCGCACGGAACAGCACGAGCAGGCTCAGAAGCAAAGGAATCGAAGGAACCATGGCAAAGCGCATCGACGCCGTCGACCTGAACGTCTACTACGGCAGCTTCCTGGCTGTCGAGGGCGTGAACATCCGCATCGAACCCCGGGCGGTCACCGCCTTCATCGGTCCGTCCGGCTGCGGCAAGACGACCTTCCTCCGCACGATCAACCGCATGCACGAGGTGCTCCCCGGCGCGTACGCCGAGGGCCAGATGCTGCTGGACGGCGAGAACATCTACGGCCCCGGGGTCGACCCGGTCCGGATCCGCGCGGAGGTGGGCATGGTGTTCCAGCGCCCCAACCCGTTCCCCACGATGTCGATCCGCGAGAACGTGCTGGCCGGCTACAAGCTCAACGGCACGCGTCTGTCGAAGTCGGATGCGGACGCGATCGTCGAGAAGTCGTTGCGCGGCGCCAACCTGTGGAACGAGGTCAAGGACCGTCTCGACAAGCCGGGCTCCGGCCTGTCCGGCGGTCAGCAGCAGCGTCTGTGCATCGCACGGACGGTCGCCGTCGAACCGTCCGTCATCCTCATGGACGAGCCGTGCTCCGCGCTGGACCCGATCTCCACCCTGGCGGTCGAGGACCTCATCAACGACCTGAAGAAGGACTACACCGTCGTCATCGTCACACACAACATGCAGCAGGCTGCGCGCGTGGCGGACAAGACCGCGTTCTTCAACATCCAGGGCACCGGCAAGCCGGGCAAGCTCATCGAGTACGCGGAGACCTCCACGATCTTCCAGAACCCGGAGAACGAGCAGACGCTCAACTACGTCTCCGGCCGCTTCGGCTGATCCGCACGGGGAGCCACTCCCCCACTGACGCCTGCACCTGATGCGGCGCGCTCAAAAGAGCGCGCCGCATCAGTCGTCCTGCGGTGAGTCAGACGCCCGCCAGCACCAGGAGGCCCGCCAGACCGGCGCCCAGCAGCGCGGTCACCGGGATCGCCAGGAGTGCCGTGCCGATGACGGGCAGGAGGAAGCGCAGCCGGATGATGCCCCGGCGGCCGGAGAACTGCGTCCCCACGTTCGCGGCGGTCACGGAGTAGACGATCGAGACGGGGACGGCGACGACGAACGCGGCGGCCAGTGTGGCGGTCGCGGCCACGCCGTTGGCGAGGACGGACTTGAGGGGGTCCAGCCGCACGATGCGGGTCGCGACCGTCCGCGCCACGCGCCAACCGGAGACCACCGTGCCGATCGCCAGTGCCGCAGCGATGAGGAGCCGCACGGGCCAGGTCACGTCCGTCGCCTCGCCGTCGACGAAGTCGATTCCCTGGTAGGCGAGCACCGCGATCATGAGGACCGCCGCGGACTTCTGCGCGTCCTGCACGCCGTGGCCCAGCGCCAGGATGCCCGTCACGACCGCATCAGCCGCCCGCGCATTGCGGAACAGGGGTTTGGGTGCGGCGTTCTCCGCCAGCCGGGACACGACGGCCGTCACGAGGGCGGACATCGCGAGGACCACCAGGGGTGCCAGGAGCAGCGGCAGGATGAGTCGCAGCAGCATGCCCTGGAAATCGGCGACCGCGCCGTAGACCAGGCCCGCCCCCAGCAGACCGCCCACGAGCGTGTACGTCGAGGACACCGGCACAGCGGCCACGTAGGTGACGATGCCCCACACGATCGCCGCCGTGAGCCCCGCGAACACGACGGACAGCAGCAGGTGCGGGTCGTGCGGGAGGGTGACGGTGTTCTCTGCCACGGTGAGGGCGACGCCCTGTCCCAGCAGGGCCCCGATGAAGTTGAAGACGGCGGCCATGACGAGCGCGATCCGCGGACTCAGGGAACGGTTCTGGACCGCGTTTCCCACGGTGACACCGGCATCGTGGAACCCGTTGACGAAGGCGAACCCGGTGGTCGCCAGAACGGCAGCGAGGAAGAGGAACTCCACGGTCGCCGCTCAGGATTCCCGGACGGCGATCTCCGCCACGACCCCGCCCAACGCCGCGAAGGACCGCGCGGCCTCGTAGAACATCTGGCCCAGCAGCGTCGCGGCCGCCAGGTGGACCAGGCCGCGCCTGGCCGCCGGCACCGCGTCGGACACCTGCAGGTGCAGCATCTCCGCACGATGGAACAGACGCGACATCGACTCGACGTACTGCCACTGGTCGGGCTTCGCCGGCAGCCGCGAGAGCATGCTGTGGGTCTGATCCGAGGCGTTCGACAGGACGGCCAGGAACTCGTGGACGCCCACCGGGAACTCCTCGAACGCGGAGGACGACAGGGCGAAGCCCACCGCCTCCAGCCGGTGGACCGTCTCGCGCAGCGTCGAGGCGAGCCGGTAGAGCGCGTCCCGGTCGACGGGGGTCGCGTAGTTCTCCCGAAGGGCGCGCAGGACGGCGGATTCCGCGGCATCCGCCGCGTCGGAGACCTCCGTGAGGCGGCTGACGGCACCGCGCCGCTCCTCCATCGGGATGCCGGTGAGCTCTGCGAGGATCAGCGTGCCGTTGCGGAGGCTGGTCGCGAGATCCGCGAGGTGCGTGAAGTAGTCCGCCTCATTCGACAGCCTGCGCAGGCGCACGGGGAGATCACCTCACTGGTCTGGTTGTGGTGGGTGCCGGACTGAGAGCGCCTCTCGGCGGTAGGCCGCTCGAAGCGGCTGATGTTGGAGCCCGGGGCTTCAGCAGCCCGGCACCCGGTGTGACCCGAGGGCCACGCCCCTATCGTACTCTCCGAGCGTTCTGCGGGCATCAGTCGCGATCCGTGATGCTTCTCAGCATGAGAATCATCACCCGGGAACCATCACCCCAGGGATCCCGCCGCGAAGGCGCGGGCGGCGGAGGTGAGGTCGGAGGCCAGCTGCTCGAACGCACGGGACCCCTCGTGGCGGTCCAGCTCCCAGCGGCCGGCGGCCGCGACCTCGGCGAAGGCGGCCGCCCGCAGGAGGGCCATCGTGAAGTCCCCGCGGAATGCGCCGGCCAGGATCTGGTCCGCCGCGCGCACCACCTGGTCCGGGCCGGGCGGGTCCTCGACCCCGGCGATCAGCTCCGCCAGGTACGGGTCGACACGGATGCGCCCGCCCACCCCCTGGGCCCGCGAGACGGCCCGGCCCGCCGTGAACTCGTCCGCGGACAGGCGCGGGTTGCGCACGATCCACTCGCGCAGCGCGTACAGCCGCCACAGGACCCCCGGCAGCGACACGGCCGAGGCGGTCGACCAGATCTCCGCGATCGCCTCGAGGCCGATCTCGTCGGCCAGATGGACGAACCGGGCGGTGGCCTCGTCGTCCCGAGCGGCACGGGAGGTGCGAGCGAGACCGTCCGCGGCCTCGGCGGCGGGTGCCGGGTCCGTCGACCCGTGCACCAGCAGGGCGGCGGTCGCGTGGGCGATCTCCGCCAGCTGCGCGGGGTCGGGGCGCGCGTCGTAGGCGTCCAGGTCGGGCTTGAGCACGGGCTTGTGGTGGCGCATCCCGACCAGGCTACTCCCCGCCGTCCGCGGGCGTACGAGAGATTCTCAGGAATGGGCGGACACTCAGACTGTGTTTGTACTCTCGTGAGAGCGCCCCGCGCAGCGATCCTGCGGCCGGCCGGGCGCACCCCAGTCCCCGAGGAGGACCGATGACCACGAACAGCAAGGCACAGAAGCGGATCGGCGC